>DBLC01000158.1 GCA_002297935.1 Dialister sp. UBA734 | reverse complement strand
CTGGCTCCATTGAAAATCTTACGATTTTCTCGAAGCCAGAACCTTTTGATATCCAGTTCATCACCGTGTTTCACTAACCAAGTCATCGCTACAGAACCTTTGCATACACCCTTTACATCTATGTTTCTCTAGCCATGCCATCCCTACAGAACCTTTGCATACACCCTTTACATCTATGTTTCTCTAGCCATGCCATCCCTACAGAACCTTTGCATACACGTTTCATCTCCATGTTTCGCAACCCATGACGTCGCTACAGAACCCCTAATCCCTAGGGCCTAGCTACTAATCCCCAGTCATCAGTCACGAGTCACCAATACCCCACGCAAAAAAAACGAGAGCATCATCAATGACACTCTCGTTTTTATTTCTTTATTTTTTCAATTTATCTGCTGCCATAGCGAAGGCTGCCAAGGTTTTGGCATCAAAGATTTCTCCTTTGCCAATCATATCCCATACCTGTTCTAAAGGCAAGGAAATGACGTCCAGGTATTCATCTTGATCCAAATGCTGGCGGTCTTTCACCAAATGGTCTGCCAGGTAGAGATGAATGGTTTCGTTACAGAATCCCGGGGTGGTGTAAATATACCCCAGTTTCTGGATATGTTCACTGCGATAGCCGGTCTCTTCGGTTAGTTCTCTGGCGGCACAGGTATCCGGGTCTTCTCCTGGATCCAGTTTTCCCGCCGGAATTTCCAAAAGGGGCTGTTCTACCGCATAGCGATATTGCTTTACGAAGAGCACATGCCCATCATCAGTGACAGGAATGATGGCTGCGGCACCGGGGTGAAGCACCACTTCTCTGGTGGTCTTGTGTCCCCCGATTTCGACTTCATCATCAAAGACATGAAGCATCCGTCCTTCAAAGGCCGGTTTGCGATGAATCAATTTTTCTTTTTCGATGCTCATTTCACACCTGTACTGCCTACACCGCCTTTGCGGACCCCTTCTGCTTTGTCATCATCGGTGACAAGGTAATGGCAGAAGATGCCCTGCGCCACACGGTCGCCTTTACCAATGTGGAATACTTCGGAAGAAGTATTGTATATGGCTGCCATGATATGGCCTTCATTGTCTTCATTGTTATAGTAATCGGCGTCAATGATGCCAGTGCTATTGATCAGAACCAGTCCGTGCTTGATAGCCATGCTGGAACGGATGAAGAGGGCCAAGTATTCATCGTGACCCATGTAAGCCTTGAGACCGGTCTTCACCAAAGTGACTTTTCCCGGCTGAAGGTCTACGTCTTCCCCGCTTTCGATATCATAACCAGCACTCTGGGCGGTTTTTCTCACCGGCAGATGAATGCCTTTTCCTTCCCAGGTAGAAAGGATTTCAAATCCCCGCTGTTTCATTATTTCTTCTTCTCCAGAAGCAATGCTTTGCGAGACAGGTTGATACGGCCCTTGTCATCGATTTCGGTGACTTTCACCATGATTTCGTCCCCTTCGTGAACGATATCTTCTGGTTTTTCCACTCTCTGCAGAGCCAGCTGGGATACGTGAACCAGACCTTCTTTGCCTGGAAGAATTTCTACGAAGCAGCCGAATTTCATGAGACGGGTCACTTTGCCCAGGTAGGTTTCGCCCACTTTCACTTCACGGGTGAGAGCTTCTACCATAGCTTTTGCCTTCTGTGCAGCTTCTTCATCTTCGGAAGCAATGTATACGCGGCCGTCTTCTTCTACGTCCAGTTTCGCACCAGTTTCGGAAATAATCTTATTGATGGTCTTTCCGCCGCTGCCGATTACCACGCGGATTTTATCTACCGGGATGGTCATGGAAATAATCTTTGGAGCATACTTAGAAAGGTGTTCTGCTGGTTTATCGATGCAAGCAGCCATCTTACCAAGGATGAACAGTCTGCCTTCATGGGCCTGTTTCAACGCAGTCAGAAGGATGTCTCTGGAAATACCATGAACTTTGATATCCATCTGAATGGCAGTGACGCCCTGAGCGGTACCAGCCACTTTGAAGTCCATATCGCCCAGCGCATCTTCCATGCCCTGGATATCAGACAGGATAGAGAATTTGCCGCCGTCTTCGATGAGGCCCATAGCGATACCAGCAACCGGTGCTTTGATCGGTACACCTGCATTGAGCAGGGACATGGTGGAACCGCAGACAGAAGCCTGAGAGGAAGAACCGTTGGATTCCAAAATTTCAGAAACTACGCGGATAGCATAGGGGAAATCATCGACGCTCGGAATGACCGGACGAAGAGCTCTTTCGGCTAGAGCGCCATGACCGATTTCACGACGGCCCGGTCCTCTGGAACCTTTGGTTTCGCCAACGCAGTAAGACGGGAAGTTGTACTGGTGGATGTATCTCTTTTCTGTAATCGGTGTCAGGTCATCGATGATCTGGGTTTCAGACATAGGAGCCAAAGTGGTAATGGACAGTGCCTGGGTCTGACCACGGGTGAAAAGCGCAGAACCATGAACTCTTGGCAGCAGGCCCACTTCACAGGTGATTGGACGAATTTCGGTGAGCTTTCTGCCATCTGGACGGATGCCTTCGTTGGAAATGGTATGACGAACGATTTCCTTGGTCAGGTGATCCAGTGCATCCGCTACATCAGAAAGATGTTCTGGGAAAATATCCGCAAAGTGTTCCATAGCGTCTTTCTTAGCAGCGGCGATGTTACCATCTCTTCTCAGCTTATCGACATCGAAAATGGCTTTCTTCAGTGCTTCGGTGGCATATTCTTCCACAGCCCCTTCGATTTCTGCTGGGACTTCTGGGAATACCAGGGTGCGCTTTTCTTTGCCCACTTCTTCAATGATCTTCTTCTGGAAACGGCAAAGTTCTTTGATGGTTTCATGACCAAACATGATGGCATCAAGAATTTCTTCTTCCGGAGCTTCGTTTGCGCCGCCTTCCACCATCATGATGGCTTCTTCAGAACCTGCTACAGTGACATTCATAGAAGACTGTGCCATCTGTTCCTGGGTCGGGTTGATGACATATTCCCCATTGACTTTGCCCACACGAACGCCAGCAATCGGGCCATCCCACGGGATATCGGAAATCCCCAGGGAAGCAGAAGCCCCCAGCATGCCGCACAGTTCCGGTGCGTTGTCATAATCGACAGACAGAACGGTAGCCACTACATGGACATCGTTGCGGCATCTTTTATCGAAAAGAGGACGGATCGGACGGTCAATGAGACGAGCGCAGAGAATAGCAGAATTTCCCGGACGGCCTTCACGACGAAGGAATCCGCCAGGCATTTTGCCTACGGCATACATTTTTTCTTCATAATCTACAGTGAGAGGGAAGAAATCCGTTCCTTCTCTTGGTTCCTTGCTGGCAGTGGTTGCCACTAGGACAGCTGTTTCACCATATCTGACAAGTACAGCCCCATTGGCCTGTTTTGCCATTTTGCCGGTCTCAATGATAAGCGGACGACCAGCCAGGTCCATCTGAAATGTTTTGAACATTTCTTTTCCTCCTAGAAATAAATACTATAATCCTTTTTATGCATACGGTTTATTATATAATATTTCCCCGGTCTTTCTCAAGAGGAAATGTTGGTGGTTATTGATTGGCAGTTGACGGTTAACCGTGAACTGTAAACCGAATACATCTTTCAAAATTTCATAAACAATAGAAAACACACTCTATGAAAAGAAAAAAATGGTGATACAATAGGCCGTAGGTAGTACGTTTAAATTTGGTGTCAGTAGATATGATTTCGCTTGTGGTTACAGGTTACTCAGGTTTCTCAAGTCACTCAGGTTGCTCAGGTTCTCCGAAGGTACCTTTAAGCGCTATCATTATTAGCTCACTCGAGAAACCTGAGAATCCTGAGCAACCTGAGTAACCTTTATAGCAACAGGAATCATCCCATGTTTCGCTTACTTAATGATATTGTAAATAAATATTGGGGCGCTTTATGAATTGTGCGCCCCTTCCACCATTCCTCACTCCTCATTCCTAATTCCTAATTCCTAATTATTCGCTATTTCATATAAAAGAAAATGAATAACCAATGGTTAACCCGATATATCCAGGAGGTCTTATGAAAATTATCATCATCGGTGCCAGTTCCCTTGGTACCATGGTTGCGGAATTTTTATCCAACGAAGGCCACGATGTGATTGTGGTCGATTCGGATGCAAAAAAGCTAGAACCCTTACAAAATGAATGGGATGTACTGACCATTCAGGCCGACGGTACCAGTCCGTCTTTCATGCGAAGTGTAGATGTCAAAGGCAGCGACCTGGTGGTGGCTCTGACCGCCATGGATGAAGTCAATATCATCGCCTGCATCCTGGCAAAGAAAAATGGAGTTCCCCACACCATTGCCCGCATTCGGGATCCTAAATTTCTTTCTGAACCAGTGGATTATATCAAAGAAAATTTCGACATCGACCTGGTACTGAGTCCTGAGCTGGTGACTGCCCGTGAAATCAGCCGCCTGGTCATGACACCGGCCGCTATCAATGTGGAAGATTTTGCTGGCGGCAAGGTGCAACTACTGGAAACGAAATTGTCCCCGTTCTCGTCGTTTGTCCATAAAAAGCTGAAAGATATTTCCCTGCCTCCTTCTGTACTGATTCCACTCATTCACAGAGACCACCGAATGATCATCCCCCATGGCAATGACCAACTGCTTCCTTTGGATAATGTATATTTCTTAGGAAATCCGGACTCGTTGAAAGAAATTTCGTCCCACAGCCATGCGAAGTTTCAAAAGAAAACGAAAAAAGCCCTGCTCATCGGAGCAGGACGGACTGGGCAAACATTAGCCCCTATGTTGGAACAACAGGGCATTTCTGTCAAAGTCATCGAAAAACAGGAATCTCGATGTCAGGAAATGAGTAAAAAGCTCAAGAAAGGCCTGGTTCTTCTAGGCGATGGCACAGATATGGATTTGCTCAACCAAGAAGGTGTGTCGGAAGCGGACACAGTCATTTGTACCACCAAAGATGAAAGGCTGAATCTGATGATGGCTCTCTTGGCGAAACATTTAGGGGCTGGGCAGACCATTGTGCGGGTCACCCAGACATCCTACATTCCGTTGATGCAGCAGGTGGGCATCGACATTGTACTTTCCACCAGACTTTTGGCGGCCAGTGAAGTGCTGGGCTTTGTCAGAAGCGGTAATGTGGTTTCCGTTTCCCTTTTGGAAGAAGCCAGCGTACAAGCCATTGAACTCATTTTGCCAAAAGATTCGATAGTCAATGGGGTTCCTCTCATGGAAGCCCATTTGCCTTCCGCTTGCTTGGTCGGTGCCTATGTGCGCCAGGGAAAGGCCTATATTCCAGACGGCCATTCCATTTTACAAACTGGCGATAATGTGATTCTCATTGTAGAAACCGAGCAGGCAGCCAAAGTCATTTCCTATTTCAAAGGCAGGGATTGATATGAATTACCAAATGATTTCTTCCATGGTCTCCCAAATCCTAGCCTGTGCCGGTTTGGCCCTTTTGCTGCCCCTAGGACTGGCTTTGGGAGAAGGAGAACCCATATATGGATTTCTCATTCCCCTTGTACTGGCGTTGGGCCTTTCTTTTTTGCTAAAGAAACAGAAAATTTCTCCTCATACCAGTCTGACACCGCGGGAAGGCACGGCCATCACTGCCCTGGCTTGGATTTCCGTGTCTCTGCTGTACAGTCTCCCCTATAGCCTATCGGGCCTCTTGTCCCCACTGGACGGTTTGGTGGAAAGTATTTCCGGTCTGACCGGAACCGGTGCCACGGTCATCGACGACTTGACGTTGATACCGCCTTCCTTTTTATTTTTCCGCTCCCTCACCCACTGGATTGGTGGCCTAGGCATTATCGTCATTTTTGTTGCCCTATTTCCCCAAGCCGGCCGAGGTACGACCAAAATGGTCAATGCAGAAAGCACCGGACCCACGTCTTCCAAACCGCTCCCACGCATCAAAGAAACAGCGCTGGCGCTTTTTTCGGTTTATCTGGTTTTCACGGCTGTCTGTACGCTGGCCTACATGGCGTGGGGTATGCCTTTCTTGGAGGCACTGAATCACAGCTTCTCTACTATCGCCACCGGCGGTTTTTCTACCAGAAATGAAAGTGTGGCTTACTATCACAGTGCGTCTTTGGAATGTCTCATGGTATTTTTCATGGTCATTTCCAGTGCCAACTTCGGTATCTATGTGGAAGCCTGGAAACGCGGCTTTCATGTCATTTGGGAAGATACAGAATTTAAAATCTATCTCTGTATCGTCATGGTCTCCACATTGCTTCTGACCGCTATTTTAGTCTTGCAATCATCCACCTCACTGGGATTTGCTCTCCGAGAATCTCTATTTCAAGCAGCTTCCATTTCTTCCAGTACCGGATTTGTATCGGCTGACTTTGACCAATGGCCTTCCGCAGCCAAATTCATTCTACTGCTCATTATGATCATTGGCGGCTGCGGCGGTTCTACTGCCGGTGGTCTCAAAGTGATCCGCTTGATTTTACTAGGGAAATCATTTACCTCTCTGTTGCGACTGCATATTCATCCCAGAGCGGTGCTTCACATCACCGTAGGGAAAGAAACATTTTCTCAGAACACGGCCTTTCAAGTATTGGCATTCTTTTTCATCTACATGTCCCTGTCCGCCCTGTGGGCCCTTCTCTTCATGTGGGACGGTGTAGCATTCATGGATGCCATCGGCGTGGCCTTCTCCACCATGAGCAACGCCGGCCCTGCCTTCGGACAATTTGGTGCCACTTGCACCTATGGGTCTCTTCCCGATTTCAGCAAAGCCATTGTATGCCTCTCCATGCTCTTCGGCCGCTTGGAATCCATCACCTTGCTTGCTATATTCATGCCGTCCTTCTGGAAACGGAGTGGATGGTAATTGGCAGGGATAAGTAGCTAGGCCCTAGAAATTAGGAATCTTTAGATTCCGCTAATGTCACGGCTGCTAGCTCTTAGCTACTGGCTTCTAGCCGGCTAGTAGCTAGCAGCTAAGAGCTAACAGCTATGACGCAACAGGAAATTATGCTTATTTCCTAATCCCTAGGGCCTAATCCCTAATCCCTTTAACTACACGCAAAAACTCCCGTTAGAAACGGAACCATTCCATTTCTAACGGGAGTTTTTTCTAGTGACTGGTAGACTGGTGACTAGTGACTGGAATTATTTCTTACCTTCCCAGTCACCAGTCACGAGTCACCATTTATTCTGGCAAATCGTTTCTGAGTACCCGGTGCGCCATGCCTACGGTGACTTCATTGAAGTGAAGCACACCGACACCAACGAAGATAGCGACGCAGAGGTGTTCTTTCCAGCGGGCAATACCAATCTTTCCGCCTACGTTCATGCCGATAGCCATAGGTTTGATCTGTTCAATGGCAGATTCCATAGCACCGATGACGGAGCCATCGCCTACGTGAGTATCGGAAATGACGTGCTGTCTCTGGGCCGCTACGATAGCGGACTCAAAGATTTTGGGCAGGATGTCCAAGAACTTGCCACCAAAGTTGACCGCTACGGAGCGAATGCCTTCTTTGGCCAGTTCTTCTTTCAGAGCATTTTCATTGGCTCTGGTTTCAGTGAGAGACATCCGCAGGGCCGCTCTAGCTACATCAGCACTCTGATATTCTTTATAAGCCATATTAGTATTCTCTGCTCTTGATTTCCTGAATCAAGTTAGCAACGAACATCGGCAGATGGGTAGCACCCAGGTCGCCATCCTTACGGCTTCTAACGGTGATGGTGTGGGTATTCATTTCCTTATCCCCAACGATAATCATGTACGGAACTTTTTCCATCTGTGCTTTGCGGATCTTGTAGCCCAGGGTTTCATTGGCTTCTTCCACTTCCACACGAAGGTTGGATTCGCTCATCGCATTGGCAATGGATTTTGCATATTCCAAATTCTTTTCAGTTACCGGAATGACCTTTGCCTGTACTGGAGCAATCCAAGCCGGGAAAGCACCACCGAAGTGTTCAATCAGGATGCCGATGAAACGTTCCAAAGAACCGTAGCCTGCACGGTGCAGCATAACGGCTCTATGTTTTTCACCATCTTCGCCGATGTAGTTTACATCGAAACGTTCCGGCAACTGCATATCCATCTGGATGGTGCCGCACTGCCAGGTACGTCCCAGGGAGTCCTGTACGTGGAAGTCCAGTTTCGGACCATAGAAAGCGCCGTCTCCTTCGTTAATCTGGTACGGTACGCCGGTCTTTTCAATGGCTTCACGAAGTGCATTGGTGGAGATGTCCCACAGTTCATCGCTGCCCATGGAGTTTTCTGGACGGGTGGACAGTTCTACATGGTATTCCAAACCAAATACGCCGTACATCTTCTTGTACATTGCCATGCACTTGATGACTTCGTCTTTCATCTGTTCCTGGGTCATGAAAATGTGCGCATCGTCCTGGGTGAAGCAACGAACACGGAAGAGACCATGAAGAGCGCCTTTCAGTTCATGACGATGAACCAAGCCGAATTCACCGACGCGCATCGGCAAGTCTCTGTAGGAACGCTGCTGGGTCTTGTAGAACAGAATTCCGCCAGGGCAGTTCATCGGCTTAATCGCATAATCTTCCTCATCAATCTTGGTGAAGTACATATTTTCTTTGTAATGATCCCAATGACCAGACTGGAGCCACAGTTTCTTGGACAGAATCACTGGGGTCATGATTTCTACATAACCAAATTCTTTAAACAGTTCTCTTTCATATTCCATGAGCATGTTGCGGAGAACCATTCCCTTTGGATGGAAGAAGGGGAAGCCTGGTCCTTCTTCATGGAAGGAGAACAGATCCAGCTGCTTGCCCAGTTTTCTGTGGTCACGTTTTTCTGCTTCGGCACGAACGAAGAGGAAATGTTCCAAATCTTCTTTATTGAAGAAAGCGGTCGCATAGATACGCTGCAGCATTTTGTTCTTCGCATCGCCGCGCCAGTAAGCACCAGCTACGGTCATGAGCTTGAATACTTTCACTTTACCAGTGGATTTCATATGTGGACCAGCGCACAGGTCAGTGAAGTCGCCCTGTTCGTAAAGGGAAATGGTTTCTTCTTCCGGCAGGTCTTCAATCAGCATGACTTTGTAGTCCTGGTTCTTGTCTTTGAAATACTGGATAGCTTCGTCTCTTGGGAGCACTTTCTTGACCAGCGGAATATTTTCCTTGGCAATCTTTGCCATTTCTTTTTCAATGGCAGCGAAATCTTCCTGGCTGAATACATGGTCAGAATCGAGGTCATAGTAGAAACCATCATCAATTGCCGGTCCGATAGCAAACTTCACGCCAGGGAACAGGTGCTGAATGGCCTGTGCCATCACGTGGGAAGCAGTATGTCTCAGGGTAAAGAGACCTTCCTTGTCTTCTTTGGTGAAAAATTCTACGGTTGCACCGTCAACGATAGGATCTCTCAAATCGGTCAGTTCTCCATTGACTTTGGCTACAATGGCATTCTTTCCCAGGCTGTTGGAAATCGCCTTCGCAGCGTCTGCCAGAGAAATGGCACTGTCAAACTGTTTTTCTTTTCCGTCTTTTAAACGAATGGTAATCATAGTACGTCTTCCTTTCTGCTGTATAAGTTAAGAGAAACATGGCATACTTTCCTGCTGATGTACAGGTTACTCAGGTTTCTAAAGTTTCTCAAGTACCTCAGGTTTCCCAAATGTAATGAATACGCTAGCGTCAACAGCACATTCAAGCAACCTGAGCAGCCTAAGCAACCTGAGCGACTTGAGTAACCTGTAAGAAATAGCGGAATCCTACCGCATGTCTCCATCTCTTAACACAATAAGGTGTAAACTTACAAATAAAAAAACTTCCGTCCCAGTAAGGGACGAAAGTTATCTTCCGTGGTTCCACCCAAATTAGAGCCAAAGCTCCACTTGTCGGTCCAATAACGAGACCAGCCGGGAAGATTTCAATCTTCCTGTTCAAGAGTGGTAACATATCTTTTCCATGACCTGCTTCTCACCCACCGCAGATTCTCTTGGCATGTCCAATGATATATCATGTCTCTGTCATCACATGTTATGGACATATGATAGACTGATTTTTTTGATTTGTCAAGGCTTTTTTGTAACTGGTGACTCGTGACTGGTGACTAGTAGCTAGGGATGGGAATTAGTAGCTAGGGATTAGGCCCTAGGGATTAGGAATGTATCACTTTAACGATGACTGTCATTTCGACCGATGGGATTTGTGCTTAGTAGCTATACAGTGTAGTTCGGTACTATGTTGGACAAAAGTGGAGAAATCTAAAAGCAATAGCGATAAAAATGATAGCTGAGACATCCCATTACGGCTCCGTTCATCTGGATGACATTCCGCTAGGGAAACACCGATTTAATCATGATTTTCCTAGGGCCTAGCTACTAATCCCTAATCCCTAGTCACCAGTCACCAGTCACTAGCTACCCATCACGAAAAAATCCGCCTCAGCTCCTTATTATCCAAATTCCCAATCCAGCTTTCTCCTACCGAAACGGTCATATCGGCCAGGGCTTTTTTCTGCTGGATGATGTCGTTGATTTTTTCTTCAAAGGTATCTTTGGTAATGAACCGATGGACGAAGACGTTTTGTTTCTGTCCAATACGATACGCCCGGTCCGTAGCCTGGGCTTCTACGGCAGGGTTCCACCATAGATCATAGTGAATCACATGGGACGCCGCGGTGAGATTGAGGCCAGTGCCAGCTGCTTTGAGAGACAATATGAAAAACCGAGCTTTCGGATCATTTTGGAATCGGTCCACCATGGCTTTTCGTTCTTTGATGGAACAACCGCCGTGAAGGAACATAGGCCGCTCCCCTAGTTTCGCTTCCAGGAAATCAGCAAGTTTATCCCCCATATCACGGAATTGGGTAAATATGAGTGCTTTTTCTTTATTTCCTTGGATGGAAGACGCCAAATCCAGAAGCATGGTGGCTTTCCCAGACAACGCGGGATCCCAATTTCCATCTTTGGCAAATTGGGCGGGATGGTTGCATATTTCTTTCAATGCCAGAATCATCTGCAGCACCAATCCTTGCCGCTTGAACAAGGACTTGTGGTCCTTATCCGATACAGACTCGATGACTTTGAGACTTTCTTCTACAGTCTCATGATACAGTGCTGCTTGCTCTGGAGTAAGCATCGCATATTCGTCCTGTTCAATTTTGTCAGGCAAGTCAGAAATAATCGATTTGTCTGTTTTGAGGCGCCGCAAAAGCATGGGCGCTGTCACCCGCCGGAACATGGCTGCTTTTTCCTGGTCCTGGTCATACTGGATGGGGTCGGCGTATTCGGTTTTGAAATTTTTCGCCGTGCCCAAGTACCCTTTGTTGGCAAATTCCATGATAGACCAGAATTCTTTCATATTATTTTCCACCGGCGTACCACTCATGGCGATACGAACTTGGGATTTCACGGCCCGCACGGCTTTGCTCTGGGCCGTATCGGGATTTTTGATATTCTGTGCTTCATCAATCACAAAGATTTCCCATTTCTTCTTTTTCAGCACATCTTGGTCCGAGCGAAGCAGGCCATAGGAAGTCAAAAGCACATCCCCATCAAAGTCCGACAGATTTCGTTTCGGTCCGTAATAAAGAAATACAGACAATTTTGGTGCAAACCGTGCGATTTCTTCCTGCCAGTTCGCCAGAAGACCGGTAGGTACCACCACCAGGGCTTTCTTCTTTGCCAATCGTCCCTCTTCTCGAAGTTTTTCCAAGAAAGAAATCACCTGCAATGTCTTCCCCAGTCCCATATCATCGGCCAGGATGCAGCCAAAGCCTAACCGGCTATTGTTATACATCCAGGAATACCCTCGCTCCTGATAGGGACGCAACGTGGCATGCAAATCCGTCGGCAGCGGCACCGGTTCCAACGATTTCATTTCCGCTATCATGGCCGCCACTTCAGGAGACAGGGAAATTTTCGCTCCTTCATAGGAACCAGCCAAGACAGTACGCAGTAATTTTTCACCTGTCATGGATTTAGACAGCTGCCACATTTTTTCCAGCTGCTTCAAATCCTCTTCGGTCACGTAGAGATAATTTCCTTTGAAACGAATGAGCGAACCTGCTTTGGCAGAGAGCTTTTCAAATTCTTCTGGAGAAATGCAATCATCTCCCAAAGCAATCTGCCAATCAAAGTCCAACATATCTTCCAAATGAATCAAAGAAGGCGTCGTGCTGCCAGCCGCTTCTCCTTTTTTCTTGACGCGAATAGTCCGCTTCGGGCGAAGCAGCACTTGCAGTGATTTCGGCAGCACCACTTGCGCCCCTAAGAGCTGAATAGCAGGAATCACGTCCAACAGGAAGGTAGCAAAATTTTCATTGCTGTAGGAAATAGTCTGTGTCCCTCGCCCATCGATATAGGCACCCATGCCTGTCACCAAGGCGGATAACAAATCCAAGTCCTTCAAGATGGCAAATCGTTCTATTTCATAGGTCTTCTTGGCAAACACATCCGAAAGCGGCACCGGCAGTTCTTCTGGATGCTCCGTATCCTGCACGGACACCTGCACATCGAAAACATTCCCATCGGCCCGGTCAGACACCATCAGGACCGGCTGCCAGCGGCAGTTGGCGGTGTGGAAATAGGAAATCCATGTGGTGATAGTACTTTCTATGCCTTTGAAATCCACCGACTTCTTGTATAACGGTTCTCCCAAGAAAAACATTTCATATACATTATCATCTTGATTAAAGTACCCCACCAGATGCTTCATCAAATGAGTCAGAAATAGGGAAATCACCGTTTCCAAAGGATGCAGAGCTTCACAAGTCTTTCCCCGTCCCAACTTCACCTGCACACACGCTTTGGGAAGCACTTTTGCTAAAAGCCCCATAGCTTCTGCCGTTCCAGGATCCATATCGGACGGGAGCCAACGAATGCCCAAAGCCTCTTTGGGAAGAGCCACCAATTCAGGCACCATATTTCCATTTCGCAAAATATGAAGAGCCAGAAGGCAGACTTGGCGGAAAAAACGCACCACAAAAGAAGCATCTTCTGCCTCCTCTTCCGACATGTCGATCAGCGCAGCGATAAAGCGAGAAATCACCCAAGGGTCCCTTCCGGGCATCAAAAAGGTGCCGTCCGTCAGTCCCCGTACCACCAATGTGCCCACAGATGCATTGGCAAGAACGGAACTATCGGTTTCCGACGACAGTTGATAAATGGCAGAGGAATCAAAAAGTCCATAGGTGGCCCCTTTTTGTACCTTTTTCATTACCTTTTCGTAGACCTTGCGGAAACTGCCGCGAGGATAAAAGGCAGGATTTTCCGGCAACACTTTGCCAAATACGGCCTGTAAACTATGAATCTTCGTGAAATCTGGGTACAAGAAATTCTCCGGCTCTTCCACGGTCAGGTTCTTCTTAGAAATAGGAGCTCCCTGTACCAAAGACTCCCAAAGAGGCACTTCCACTTTCATTTCATTTCCTAAAGAAATACCCCGTTTTTCCAATTCTTTGACCAAATCCAGTCCATGCATAGAAAATACCAAGAAAGGATTGTTGTCAATGTCAAGGCTCATCTGGTACACCACGGCTGCAATGTGCTTGCACAAATGGGCCCAGTCAGGACAATTGCAATCCATACGTATGTCGTCCATGGAACGAGGAAAAATGGAAAGCCCCAACCGTTCTGCAATGTCCAAAACCTGCGGGTCCAATTCGTGATGCATCAGTTTGGTTACAATGGAGATATGAGACAGCAATTCATCCATAAAAGACTGAATTTGCTTGTCTGTAAAGCAAGAAAAGCCAAGAACCTCACGATATGGCGCCCGACGACTGCCCTGCACGGCTGCTTTTACTGTAGTCCCGTTCCAGTATATAGAAATCACAGCCCCCTGCCGGGCATAGGCCGCACCACGGGGCAGTCGATTGCTGTAATCCGCGGCCCCCAGCGCATTGAGCCACGCCTTCCCCCACCAGGTATTTCCGAATTGTATTTTCATAGCGTCTCCTTACTTGTTGTTAGTTGTTGGTTGTTAGTTGTTGGTTGTTGGTTGTTGGTTGTTGGTTTATTCTCCGGGTTCTTTATCGTCATCTAGTCCAGGCTCAAAGAGACATTGGTTTAGGGTTTACTTTCCGAGTCCATTATTCTCAAATGGAAAGTCATAAAAGTTTCATTGGTTTAAGGTTTAAGGTTTAAGATTTGAAATACACAGTTAAACTTTAAACCCTAAACCAATATCCCTATGTACTCGGCCCACATGCAGTTGACGAACACGGCAAGTAACCCCCAAACAACTATCAACCAACAACATTTTATCTAGGGAAACGCTGATTTAATCAAAGAGTTTGAAATCATATGAATTTTTATCCAAAGCATCGTCAAGAAAANNCTTTCCTCGCTTTGAATAAAAATTCAAGAATAATTTCAAACCATGATTAAATCAGTGTTTCCCTAGTACCACCTTTTCTTCTACATATTATCATCCCGCCATAGTCACCGCAACGCAAAAATCCCTGCAGAAGTTTCCTTCTGCAGGGATTCGTAGCAAGGTCAATTATTTCAGACGCAGGCCCAGTTTAGCACCGAGAGCTCTGTAACGTTCTACATCTTCCTTACGGAGATATGCGAGCATGTTTCTTCTCTGACCAACCATTTTCAGCAGTCCACGACGGGAATGATGGTCTTTCTTGTGGGATTTCAGGTGTTCGGTGAGAAGAGCGATTCTCTTGGAGAGGATAGCGATCTGTACTTCGCAAGATCCGGTGTCACCTTCATGGGTAGCGTACTGTTCAATAATTTCTTTCTTTGCTTCAGCTGTTAACATAATAGCCTCCTAAAAATAAATAAATTGCCGTATCTAAGTCCCCGCCGGAGACAGCGCAAAACTGAGATACAGTTCATACACGAATGATATTATAGCGTAAATGCCCATGAGAATCAAGCGATTTTTAACATCAATCAAAAAAGGTTGGCCCTTCGGGCAGGTTATAATTCTGCTGCTTGCTATTTCCAACATAGAACAAGGTACGTGAGCGATGGGGTTAAAAGGGTTATTACAAGTTTATGGAAATACCGTTCTCGCATAACCTTGTATAACCTTTTAACCTTTTGGTAGGCGATATATACTATTTGTTCGGATGAAGCATGTAGCAGAATAATAACCTTCTAAAAAAAGAAAACGCCTGATTGTTACTCAAGCGTTTCCGTAGAAATTAGCAATATTTCATCGCATCATGGAGTCTTGCCAGTGTTTTTTCTCTGCCAAAGAGTTCCATCATTTCAAACATGCCCGGTCCCTGGGTCACGCCGGTGAGGGCGATACGGGTCGGTTCATAGGCAGCCTTGCCTTTGATTCCATTTTCTTTCATGCAGCTATTGAAGCATTTCTTAATGGAAGCCTGATCGAAGGATTCCAGCTGTTCCAGAGCTGCCGTAAAGGCAGTCAGAAGCTGTTTGCTGGTGTCGGCTTTCATGATAGAAAGCACTTCTGCATCAGTCAGTTCTGGCATATCTTCGAAGAAAAGTTTCAATTCTTCAGCAGCCTGACCAGCATAGTAGATATGATCTTTCATGTACCATACCACCCGTTTCAGCCAGTCTTTCTTTTCTGCAGACGGATTTTCTTCTGCGTAGCCAGCTTTCACCAGGAATGGGAATACCACATCGAAGAGTTCGTCTTCGTTCAGTTTCTTCATGTACTGGAAATTGATCCAGTTCAGTTTATTGATATCAAAGACAGCATCATTGGAGGAAACTCTCTTCATGGAGAACTGCTGAATCAGTTCTTCTTCGGTGAAGATTTCCTGTTCGCCCTTCGGGGTCCAGCCCAAGAGAGCCAAGTAATTCACAACGGCCTGGGGCAAGTAGCCCATATTTCTATATTCTGTTACAGAAGTAGCACCATGACGCTTACTCATCTTCTTGTGGTCTTCACCAAGAATCAAGGAAATATGACCAAACTTCGGTACTTCATAGCCTAGTGCTTCATAAAGAGCCAGCTGGCGAGGGGTGTTAGACAGATGTTCTTCTGCGCGGATAACGTGGGTGACACCCATCAGTGCATCGTCGATCACTACAGCAAAGTTGTATACCGGAATGCCATCGGATTTCACAATAATGAAATCACCGACCCCAGCCGCCTGGAATTCTACATGACCGCGAACCATGTCATCAAAAGCGAAAACGCCTTCTTTTCTAACTTTCAGACGAATGACCGGTTTTCTGCCTTCGGCTTTGTATTTCGCAATTTCTTCTTCGGTCAGATGGCGGCAATGTTCATCATAGACAGGAGTCTTGCCTTCTGCCAGCTGTGCCTGACGGCTTGCTTCCAGTTCTTCGGCGCTGCAGTAGCAATAGTATGCTTTGCCTTCATCCAGCAGACGCTGTACTTCTTTTTTATAAATATCCAGACGCTCGGTCTGACGATATGGACCATTGGGTCCGCCTACATCGATGCCTTCATCCCAGTTCATGCCCAGCCATTTCAGAGATTCTTTGATGTTTTCTTCTGATTCCTTGGTGGAACGCTTCAGGTCCGTATCTTCGATACGAACCAGGAAGGTACCGCCGGCATGGCGAGCTACCAACCAGTTGAAAAGCGCACTGCGGGCACCACCGATATGAAATGGGCCCGTCGGGCTCGGTGCAAAACGAACTTTCAGTTTCTTGTCCATGAGAATAAATTCCTCCTTAAATTGTTGTTTGTTGTCGGTTGTTAGTTGTTGGTTGATTTATCTAACAACCAGCAACTAACAACCAACAGCAAATGTATAAAATGTTAGGAATGGGTTATTACTCTACTTTGTCTGCAAGATACTATATGATCCCGTAACCGCTTACAGAAGGGTTATGAAAGGTTATACAAGGTTATGTTCCTCTAAATTTCTTGCATAACCTTGTATAACCTTAATAACCTTTTTGATGGTGTTGCCATGATCTAGTATATCAAGCGAAACCGGTAGAATAGTAACCTATTTTTTATATAACATCACCGATGCCATGGCTGCCATACCTTCTTTGCGGCCAACGGCACCAAGTTTTTCATTGGTAGTGGCTTTGACGCCTACCTGATTATCTTCTATTTCCAGTGCTTCTGCAATGGAATGTTGGATAGCAGAAATATGAGACGCCAGCTTTGGCTTTTCTGCAATCACAGTGCTATCAATATTTCCTACTTCATAGCCGGCTTCGTCGATGATTCGTTTCACTTCCAAGAGAAGTTTCTTGCTATCCGCTCCGGCAAATCGTTCGTCTGTATCAGGAAAATAGTGGCCAATATCCGGAAGGCCGGCAGCCCCCAGCATAGCGTCCATGATGGCATGAAGCAGCACATCGGCATCGCTATGCCCCAGAAGGCCTCCGGTATCTGCGATACGCACGCCCCCCAACATAAGCGGCCGGGATTCATCATAGCGATGAATATCATAGCCTTGTCCGATACGGAAAGGAAATTCTTTTTTCTGAATCATCTGTACAAATCGTCTCCAATCTGCCGGGGTGGTCACTTTGAAGAAATCTTCATTGCCAGGCACAATTTTCACCGCCACGCCAGCCCGCTCCAGAATCGAAGCATCATCGGTGATCCCTTCCACAGAGGGTAAATCGTCCATCGCCTTCCGAAGTAGTCCCGAAAAAGCCCCTTGCGGCGTCTGGGCCCGATAGAGCCGACTCCGATCAGGGGTAGAAAGGATCGTTTCATTCTCCACTTCTTTGATGGTATCCACACAAGGAAGCCCCACGGCCACGGCAGGATGCTCCCTGGAAATACTGCGAAACGCCCGGTCAATGGTATTTCCATCCACAAAAGGGCGCGCCCCATCGTGGACCAGCACTTTTTCCGAAGTTGGTGCCACCATAGAAAGCCCATTTCGCACAGAATCCACCCGAGTATTTCCACCAGACGCAAATTTCACCGGCACATGGTGCGACAAAGTATCTACAATTTTTCTGAAGATTGTCTGCTCTTCTTTTCTTGCTACAATAATCAGCTCTGACAGTTCCTGACTGGCAAATACATTTTTCAATGTATAGGCCACCAGCGGATGCCCCTGGTGCTCCAAGAGCAACTTATTCACCGGTGCCCCCATGCGGCTCCCCTGCCCAGCTGCTACCAATATCAAACTATTCATGCCACTTCATTTTCCAATTTCGCAAAAATCATTTTTCCTGCTGAGGTCTGCAACACAGACGTAATAATCACCGGCACTTCTCGGCCAATGCACTGGCTGCCATCTTCTACCACAATCATGGTGCCATCTTCCAGGTACGCTACGCCCTGTCCTTCTTCTTTTCCGTTCTTCACCAGCTGAACAAAAATCTGCTCCCCTGGAATCACTGCTGGTTTCACTGCAATGGCCAGGTCATTCATATTCAGCACCGTCACGCCCTGCAGTTCCGCCACTTTATTCAGGTTGTAATCATTGGTGATGATTTTATACCCTTTTTCCCGGGCCAACTTGATGAGTTTAGAATCCACTTCATTGATATCTTCAAAATCATCGGTGATGATCTTGATGTCATCTCTGTGTTTCTTTCTCATATGGTTCAAAATATCCAACCCGCGACGACCCCGATTGCGTTTCAATACATCAGAGCTATCAGCGATTTTCTGCAATTCTTCCAACACAAAAACAGGCACCACAATGGGACCTTCCAAAAAGCCTGTCTGGTAAATATCTGCCACACGACCATCGATGATGATATTGGTGTCCAGCAATTTTCCCGGATTTTTTTCTTTGGCTTTTTTCTTTTCTTTTTCGTTCTTTGCTTCTGCATGGAATTTGAACCAGCTAGCCAGTTCCGCTTTCTTGCTGACTGCCAAGTGCATTCCCAAATAGCCCAGGACAATACTCAGCACCACCGACACGTAAGGCCCGATATAAGGTACGCTGCCAAAGGCCAGCCCTACCAGGTTCGCAATGATGAGTCCCAAAAAGAGCCCCATGGTTCCAGCAAACAAATCCTGGGTATTCATGGCAGACAGGGACTTTTCCATACGGGAGGTAAATCCAAAGAGACTGCGAATCAGGTAAGGAGAAATAGCACATCCCACAATGGCACCTAGAATACCTCCTAGCAGCATAGCCCCCAGAGACATAAAGGTAATCCCCAAAATGGTCTCTGTCAATACAGAACTCGGCAGAAGAGCGGTCAGCACAGATTCACCCTGACGGGAAAGCACAATTCCCAGGACAGTAAAGAGCAGAACAAATATGGTTCGTAATATTTTTTCCGGCATCTCTGAATCCTCTTATCTTTACAATTTATTATTGTTATAGGCACACAAAAAACAGATTCTCCTGTGTATTACCTTATTATAGCAAAGTTGCAAGAGAATTTCACTAGTTTTGTTAATTGGTTGATAGTTATTGGTTTATGTTCCGAGTTCTGGGGATATACTCTGCACAAACGCAAAGCCTCATTGGTTTAAGGTTTAGGGTTTATCATTCAAACCTTAAACCCTAAACCAATGCCTCTCCCTTATCGTGTCACTTGAAAATAACGAACTCGGAGCATAACCCCCAAACCAATGCTTTTTGGTTTCCATGCCAGTTGAGAATGAAGAGCTCGGGATGCAAACCATCAACCAACAACTATTTCACGACATCCATCACTTCTTTCAGATTCCGCACAAACACGGTCCGCTCTGCGATGTTTTCTAAGTGATTATCTTTGAAGAAATCTATCACTTCTTTTTTATTTCGTTCAGGAAGGATGAATTGTGAAAATTTCATCTTCACTGCTTCTTTAAGGCGAATCCCAATGCGAGACACCGGCATGATTTCTCCAGTCAGGCCGATTTCCCCCAAAGCCATCACACCGGCTGGCACAGATACATCCGATTTGATAGACATCAAGGCCATAGCCACCGCCAAGTCGGCTGCGGTCTCTTTCACGCGAAAACCACCTGCCACATTGAGGTATACATCGTCTGTAGAAAAAGGGAAATGGCCTCGTTTCTCTAAGACGGCCAAAAGAATAATCATCCGATTGTAATCATAACCAGCGGCAATGCGCCGCGGAATCGCCAACACCGAATGCACCGTCAGCGCCTGTATTTCCACCAACACCGGTCGCATGCCTTCCATGCAAGCCACCACTGTGGAACCAGGTGTCAGGCTCGCTCTATCTCTCAGTAAATAGGTCGAGGGGTCTACGATGCCTTTCAGACCCTGGGCTTCCATGACGAAAAGTCCCGATTCTGCTGTGGATCCGAAACGATTCTTTACTGTCCGAAGCACACGGAATTGATAGCTTCGATCCCCTTCCAAGTAGAAAACCACATCCACCATGTGCTCCAAAATGCGTGGCCCCGCCAGATTTCCTTCTTTCGTCACGTGGCCGATAATCATAACCGCAATATTGTAATTTTTTGCCAATCGCACCAGTACGGCGGTACAATCTCGAATCTGCGCTGGACTTCCCATCGGCGATTCACTGCTGGACATATACATGGTCTGAATCGAATCAATAACCAGCATGGCAGGCTTCAAACTTTCCGCTTCTTTCACAATGCTGTCCAAATTGCCGCCAGAGTACACCAGACAGTGTTCCCCATTGACATGAAGCCGTTCCGCCCGCATTTTAATTTGTGCTTCCGATTCCTCGCCGCTGCAATAAAGCACCGTCCGTCCCGACGCCGCCATGGCCTGGCACACCTGAAGAATCAGCGTGGATTTACCAATCCCAGGCTCCCCGCCCCACAGAATCACTGAACCAGGCACAATGCCACCGCCCAGCGGTCGATCCACTTCCGGCATATGAAGAAGCATCCGTTCATGATTCTCCAGATTCACTTCTGAAAGTTTCTGCGGCTTCTTAGAAGTCACCACTTCCTGACTGACCCGCATATTCTTCGGCATCGCTTCTTCTACCACTTCTTCCATAGTATTCCACTCGCCACACTGGGGACACTTCCCCAGCCATCGGATTGACTCTGCCCCACAATTGGAACATACATACTTACTGCGATTTTTATTAGCCATGACAATTACTCCATTTTTTGCTTTTTGGCTTGATAATAGTTTAAGGTCACAGGAGGATCTTTAACCCAAAAGAAAGCTTCTTGTTTTCACATCCCTACTATTCTTATTTATTTCAATGTAGCCATAGATAATGGATTGCTAATTCAAGTCGATATTCTCGTGCAAATTAACATGGTATTAACTTTTCTACTCTTTTTCAAATAAATAAGTATCCCCCATATATGTATCAAGCTTTTTAAAATTTTTGAATTCAGTTACACTTTTTATTTTAGTTATAAATTCATCATCCTTAATTTTGCAATCAAATCCTCTATATACTAGTATAGTTGAATGTTTTTTACTATAATCCTGCAATGCTAAAGTCAAAGAATCTATATTATTTTCACTTATCATATATGACGATGAAATTTGTCTAAGAACTAGCAATTCATTTATTGCAGGCCACCAACTTTGACTGTGAGTGACAACTACTTGGGCAATATTTCCATTTTCTGTATCAATCACGTCCTGTATCTGTTGATAATTCCTATCAAAGCCAAAAAGATTATTCGCCCTATATGTATGACCACAGAACAAAATGAGTAGTATACATACACCAGTCCCCATCATTTTGTACGACTTAGTATACAACATTCTTAATTTATCTAATACATAAATGAACAACACACACAGTAAAGGATGAATAATTACCAAATAACGACTTTCAAGATATGGTGCAATTTTAGCAATAACCAAAAAATACCCAAGAGATACAAAGAGTGCATATGCAGCACAAATTTCTGGGAATCCAAATTTTACTTCCCATTCTTTATTAAATGTATGTGTTGAAACTTTGATGACTATCTTTCTCCATCCTAATACCGATTTAACTGATACAGTACAAAACAGCCCTAATAGTTTAGCTAATACTAGTAATACAATTAAATAGGCAACCCAAACAATATGCCCACCAAATAGATCCTTACTAATAATATGACCAAATGAATCAATGCGACTATGAAAAGGTGAAGTAGCTAAATTTACAAAAGCAGCTTGCCCCTGATTTCCAACTTTCCCCAATATTTGATTTATTACTGCTGGGAAAGCCATAATTACAGTAATTAGCACAACAATAAACCCTAAAATATATTGAATAAGAATGTTAAATCTTCCCTTATAACATAGATAAGCGCAAAATCCTGCTGACACAAAGAATTCATAAATCAAGAAATAATACTGTGTAAAAATGCCAAGAAATGATACAAAAAGGACCATTATAAATTTTTTCAAGTTAAAATTTTGAATCAAAGTCAAATGAAGTATATAAGAGAGAACAGCAAATATTGTCAACAGTGCATACATACGTATATACACTACATTGTTTACGGTTCCCCAACTAAATCCCCAAAATAAACAAACATAGACAGCCAACCATTCATTCCGAAATAACTTTTTAGAAAAATTGCATAGCAATACTTGCGTAACAATGAAACAAAGTATATTAGGTAAAATTCCAAACCATTTGCTAAACTGCATCGGAAATAAAGAGCATATAGTATGTATCACCATATAATAAAGAGGCGGATGTACATCATGTGCTTGATTAAAAAACACGGATGCAAAACTAAACTCATATGTTGGATAAACAGTAATCTTTTGGTTCCACTGTTCGCCAGTCATCCAAATATTATAATACTTACTCGCATCTCCTATAAATGGTTCAAAATAATTATTCGCTAAATTATATGTCCAGATTTCATCTCCAAAAAGATTTAATTTTCTATGTCCATAATATAACATTACAAGAATTTGCAAGAACAAAAAAGCCCAAAATAGAGCTGATGGTGTAAGACATATCTTTTTTTCAAGTTTCATTTTATTTACCTCGATATTTTTCAGTTAAGCTTACTTGATCAATAACTACATTACCATTGTAATCTTTTACCAAATAAAGAGGTCGGAACTTGCTTTCATTAAACACTCTGCCAAGGTATTCACCAATGATACCAAGAAAGAGGAGTTGAACTCCACCAATGAATAGAATAATAGAAATAAGCGATGGATACCCTGGTACATCTCCACCCAAAATCAAGGTACGAATAATGATGTAAACCATATAAAGGATAGCTGCCAAAGCTAACAGGCACCCCATAAAAGACGCTGCACGCAATGGAGCAATTGTGAAGCTTGTGATACCTTCAATAGCCAAATTCATAAGCTTCCAATAGTTCCATTTCGTTGTGCCAGCGGCACGAGCATCGCGATCAAAGAGAATTTCTTTCTTATTAAAGCCAATCCAGCTGAATAAGCCTTTTGTATACCGTTGGGATTCCCGCATCAAACGCATCGCATTGAGGCACTGCTTATCGAGCAACCGAAAATCGCCAACATCTGGTTGAATTTGGATATTCGTTACATGCTGGAGCAGTCGATAAAATGTATGGGAAGACCATTTCTTGAAAAATGATTCACCTGCACGGCTCCGTCTTTTCGCACTAACGTCATCATAGCCTTTTTCCCACCAGGAGATCATCTCAGGGATCAGTTCTGGCGGATCCTGCAAATCAGCATCCATAATGACGGCTGCATCCCCCTGTAGATAGTCGATTCCTGCAATCATGGCAATTTCCTTGCCAAAATTGCGTGAAAGATTCACATACGATACACGAGAATCTTTTTCTCGCAATTCTCGCATAATATCTAATGTACTATCTTTACTGCCATCATTTACAAACACGAACTCAAAATCATAAGATGGGATCTTTGCAATTACTTCCGAAGTACGCGCATAAAATTGATGTAGGACAGCTTCTTCATTATAACAAGGTACTAAAATGGAGACTAAACGCCTGTCTGTCTGTCTGTCTGTCTGTCTGTCTGTCTGTCAAAAATCATAGACTGTATGTGTCAAGTTTTACTCG
>DBLC01000033.1 GCA_002297935.1 Dialister sp. UBA734 | reverse complement strand
ACCAAGGCGTCATGTGCCGGAAGGGCATTGAAAATTAGGTATTTACAACGCGAGTTTTTTAGTGCGTAATGCGAAGTGCGTAGTGCGTAATGAAGGAAGGGGCGCACAATTCATATAGCGCCCCTATACCCCCAATATTTTTATATAGAACTCGCGGCGCTTCTTAATTTTATGCGCTGCACCACCATTACGCACTACGCACTTCGCATTACGCACTCATTTCATGACAAGCGTTTTCAACGATTATCTAAGCACCATACATACGGCTCATCGCCATGGACGCCTACGATTTCTGGGGCGAAGGCGGGGAAGGCTTTTTTATATTTTTCCAGGAAAAGGAAATAGGAAAGAATCTCTTCGGTCCACTGCTCTCCGGCGGCAAGGACTACGATGCCCGGGGGATAGGGAAGGATGGATTCCAAGGCGATTTCGCCCAGGGCTTTATGGAGCGGCACTTTCTTTCGCTGTCCTTTGATGAAGGCTTGGTTAGCGGCGCGACCGGTGAGGGGGGATTTCGGGAAATGGGATTCCGTAAAAAGGGCTTGCTGCAGGGAGAGGGCTTTTTCTTTTATAAGGAACTGCTGGTATCTTTGACTGAAATCTTTCAGCCCTTCGCCAGGACGATGGGGGATGTTTGGGAAAAGGTCCAATGTATCTAAGGACAAATTTTTATCATAGGCTTCTTCAATGGTTTGCAGAAGGCGAAGCAAAATGTCCCATTTCTTCGGCGTGTCACCTGGTTCGACCAAGAATAAGAGACTGTAGAAATCTGACTTTTCCGGGGTGATACCGAATTTTTCCAGGCAGGCCGCGATGAGCGGCGCGGGAATGGAAGGGCCTTCCTGTTTCATAGAGCCGGTAGTCAGAAGAATTTTGCAAGGGTCGGTCACATATCCCTGGGGAAGAATGCGAGAAAATCCATGCCATGTTTCTGCTGTATCGATGGCAAAGAAAGTTGGATCGTTCATGATGGTTTCTGTGTCACAGGATTCCCAGGGCTTGCCACGCACGGTGGGCGGAAGAAAGGGGCGCAGGATGTGAAGGGTTTGGAGACATTTCTTTTTGTACGTTGTTGCCAGGCGAAAGGCGTTGTTCCAAAGTTTATTTCCTTTGGCGTGATGGATGTGAGCATTCATTTCCAGGCCCGCCAACAGGGGATAGTAGGGGGACGTGGAAATATGCATCAAGTAGGTGTTTTGCAACAGGTCATCTGGAAGGTATCGGTCTTGTCCTTTGATGTGGCTGTCTTTTTTGTGGAGTTGGGAGGTCATGGAGAATCCTGCTAGCTGCTTGTGGACCGATTGGGTGACCAGGAGGCCCGGATTGTTTTCTGTCAATGGCAACGTGAGGACCGCTGACTGTTTGAGCAAGGGAATGAAATTTTCATATCCCGCCCAGGCCGCATCGAAAAGAATGTAGTCGCACAGAGGGGATAATTTCTGAATGATTTTTTCTGCATTGAGAAATAATCCATCGTAGGTGGCTAGCTGCAAACAGGCCAAGCGATAGGGGCGTTCCTTTTGCAAACTCGAAGCATCCAGGGCGGCTGCTTTCTCTCGCAGCTTGACTTCAGAAAGACTGTCTTCCGTGAGGCCCCCGATGACCCCTTCTTCATTTCGCTCTGATTCCAAATAAACAGGAAGGGCACCGGCTTGTAGTAACGCCCCTTGGTAGGTGGATTTGTGATTGTTTCTATCAAATAACACCAAATCCCCTTCTGCTAGAAGGGCATTGACGGCGATGCGATTGGACGTAGACGTACCGCCCAAAATAAAGAAACAGCGATCACTGTGCCAGGTGTGAGCTGCCAATTCTTCCGCTTCGCCGGAAACGCCTTCGTGGGACGACGGATCGCCGATGACAGAAGATGAATCCGACATGTCGGCGGTGAACATACCGCTTCCTAATGTGTCTACAAACGTAGTTCCTTCCGGGGTGAGACGGAAAAAAGAGCCGCTGTGATGGCCCGGCGTATCGAAATCATAGTGCTTGCTCTTGGCAAAAGTCAGCAGGGCTTTGGTAAAAGGGGGAAGATTGTCAAATGAACTCATGAGGAGATCCTTTCTTGAATTG
Source organism: Dialister sp. UBA734 (assembly GCA_002297935.1). Lineage (GTDB taxonomy): Bacteria > Bacillota > Negativicutes > Veillonellales > Dialisteraceae > Dialister. Next base: position 1,134 of record DBLC01000033.1, on the reverse strand, counting down.
TTGTTAGTTGTTGATTGTTGGGGGCAAACAACTAACAACCAACAACTGACAACAATTGCGTATCTAATTTCGTGACAGTTGAAAATAAATGCATGATCACTCACTAGGAAATATGCTTTTCTTAATTGTAGCACAGACAGACTTTTTCTTTCGAGAAGCAGGTAACTGGTTTATCTCGATAAATTTGTTTCTATATGTTAATATATATAAGAATTATTGGAGATTTGTTTGGCCGTAGGCAGCTAGTAGTAGGCGGTAAAAAAATACTGCCTACTGCTAACCGCTTACTTTATAAAAAAGGGGTATTGGGGTGCTTCTAAATTTTGTGCGCCCCTTCCATCACTACGCACTTTTTTACCCAAAGCGAATGAATAGCTTAGATATTAACAAGGAGGTCCCAGACCAGTGGATACCGAATACCAAATCAATATTCCTGTGTTTGAAGGACCTTTGGACTTATTGCTTCACTTGGTGACGAAGAATCGCATTGATATTCATGACATTCCCATTCACTTGATTACCGACCAATACCTGGCCTATTTGCACGCGGCCCAGCGATTTAATCTGGAATTGGGCAGCAGTTTCTTTGCCATGGCTTCTACGTTGCTTTTGATTAAATCCCGTATGCTGCTGCCGAAGCGGCGGCAGGAGGAGACCGATGAGTCGGAAGACCCGCGGCAAGAATTGACCCGTTCGTTGGAAGAATTCAAACGGATGAAGGAAATCAAAGCACGAATTGAAGAACTGATGGAAGAAGAGCGTCCCTATCGCGGGAAAGAGCCGGAGATGATTCGGAGCGGGTTGTATACAGGAAAAATTTCATTAGTAAAATTGCAAGCTGCCTTCTTTTCCTTGTACGATGCACTTCACGAAGAAACAGAAGAAACCCTGTCATCGGAAGAAGTTTCCTTGGATGAGGCCATGGATGTGCTGCAGAAAACATTGTATCGCCTGAAATCAGTTTCCTTTGTGTCCTATTTCAAAAAACAAAGAACCCGGCTTCGATTGGCAGTGACCTTGATGGCCCTTTTGGAACTGATTCGATTGGGAAAAGTGTGCATCCGAGATAGTGCAGAAGGACTTGTAATAGAGGAAAATTTTGCTACTGGTATTAATGCGTAGTGCGAAGTGCGT
>DBLC01000014.1:6935-11001 GCA_002297935.1 Dialister sp. UBA734 | reverse complement strand
AGCTGCGTGGTGCCGCATTCACTGGGTCCTCACTTCAAGCATGACGACGTAAGTGCCGGGCTTCCGATCGAACAGGGGGGATAGTTGGAGGTTTGCTATATGCAGTAGGTAGTTAGCAGTATTACTACCTATCGCTAACTGCTAACTTTCACAATTCCATTACCATGGTAATGATTTATGATTTTCTTCTCCGCTCATCCCTCTGTTTTCCATGGAAGGCAGAATTGGCCGAAAGGCAATTATATAAGAAATGAAAAAGCACATCTTCTTTTACGAGAGGGTGTGCTTTTTGTGCGTGTTTTTTTGTTATAATAAGAGAAAATAACCAATTCATTTGCAAAGGAGAATATGTATGGTAGATACACAGAGAGAACAAGAACGAGCAGAGCTTTATCGGGTCATTTGGAATATAGCGAATGACCTTCGTGGCAGTGTAGATGGTTGGGATTTCAAATCTTATGTGCTTGGAATTTTATTCTATCGTTACATCTCGGAAAATTTTGTATCCTATATTAACCAATCGGAACAAGAAGATGGAAATACAGATTTTAATTATGCTCTTTTAGCAGACGAGGAAGCAGAAGGCGCTCGAGAAGACCTGATTACTGAAAAAGGGTATTTCATTCTGCCTTCTATGCTCTTTTCTAATGTACAAAAAGAAGCCAATCGTGATAGTAAAGATTTGAATGAGAAATTAGAGAAAGTATTCCAATATATTGAACACTCAGCAGCAGGCACGGAATCAGAAGCGGACATGGCAGGCCTCTTTGCTGATTTGGATGTAAATAGTTCTAAGTTAGGAAACACGGTAGAAGATAGAAATACCAAATTGGTTAAACTTCTGAATGGTATCGCAGGGATGAAACTCAGTGATTATCAAAATAGCCAGATTGATGCCTTTGGGGATGCTTATGAATACTTGATGGGTATGTATGCTTCCAATGCGGGAAAGTCCGGTGGAGAATTTTTCACCCCCCAGGAAGTATCGGAACTTTTGACCCGCATTGCTATTGGAGATAAGACCGAAATCAATAAAATTTACGATCCAGCTTGTGGCAGTGGTTCACTGCTCCTTAAAGCCGCTCGGATTCTCGGACGAGATAAAATCCGCCAGGGTTTTTTCGGACAGGAAATTAACTTGACTACTTACAACCTATGTCGTATCAATATGTTTCTTCACGACATCAACTACAATAAATTTGATATCGCTTTAGGGGATACGTTGACAAAGCCGGCCCATTGGGATGATGAACCTTTTGAAGCTATTGTTTCTAATCCGCCCTATTCCATTCACTGGGCAGGCGATGACGATGCGACTTTGGTGGATGATCCGCGTTTCTCGCCAGCTGGTGTATTGGCTCCGAAATCAAAGGCAGACCTGGCCTTTATCATGCATTCTTTGGCCTGGCTGGCAACAGATGGGACGGCGGCCATTGTTTGTTTCCCTGGCATCATGTACCGCGGTGGGGCAGAAAAGAAGATTCGGAAATATCTCATCGACAACAATTACATTGATTGCATCATTCAGCTGCCAGCCAATTTATTTTATGGTACATCCATTGCTACTTGTATCATGGTGCTGAAGAAATCCAAGCGAGACAACCAGGTTCTTTTCATCGATGGGTCCAAAGAATGCATCAAAGTAACCAATAGCAATAAACTGACGGCAGAGAATATCCAGCATATATATGACGTCTGGAAACAGCGGAAAAATCAGACATATGTGGCCCAGTTGGTGAAAGCAGAGAAAATTGAAGAAGAGGACTATAATTTGTCTGTGTCTACCTATGTGGAACAGGAAGATACCAGAGAAAAAATCGATATTAAGGTGCTGAATCAACAAATCAAAGAGATCGTGGCAAAAGAGCAGGTGCTTCGTGAAGAAATCGATCGAATTATTGCGGACATCGAAGGATAGGAGGTGAGAGTATGAGTCGATTGGAAGAACTATTGAAAGAGCTGTGTCCTGATGGGGTGGAGTATAAGCAGCTAAAAGATATTTGTAAACGACAAAAGGGAATTTCTATCACTGCTGGGGAAATGAAAAAAATTAATAAACCTGGGGCTCCTGTTAGAATCTTTGCTGGTGGAAATACATTTGCAGACGTTAACATTGATGATATTGATGGTAATAATATTTTACATGAACCGAGTATCATCGTGAAGTCAAGAGGAAATATTGGTTTCGTATACTATGATCAATTATTTAGTCATAAAAATGAGTTATGGTCGTATTCTAAGAAAACAGATAAAATCAATTTGAAGTTTGTTTATTATTATTTATCAAACCATACAAGAGATTTTCAAAATATGGCTAAATCTGGAAAGTTACCACAAATATCAACGCCTAATACTGATAATTATAGGATTCCAATTCCGCCATTGGAAATTCAGAGTGAAATTGTCAAGGTTCTTGACAATTTCACAGAGCTTACAGCAGAGCTTACAGCAGAGCTTACAGCAGAGCTTACAGCACGGAAGAAACAGTATGAGTATTATAGGGATAAGTTATTGACATTTGAGGATAGAAAGGTCACGTTTTTAAAGCTTAATGAAATAGCATCCGTATTTCGTGGAGAATATATAACTAAGAAAAATTCAAATCCTGGAAATATTCCTGTGATTTTAGGTGGACAAGAACCAGCATATTTCATTGATCGGTATAACCATCAAGGAGAAGTGGTGGCTGTAGCAAGAAGTGGTGTATCAGCAGGATTTGTAAGTTATTGGAATGAACCAATTTTTATTACAGATGGGTTTGGATATGAACCCAAAGAAGGAATTGCGACTGCTAAATATTTGTATTATATTCTGAAAAATAAGCAAAAAGAATTAAATGATATGAAACGTGGCGGTGGCGTACCACATTTAAGTGGTGAATTATTGGGGAAAGTAAAATTACCAGTTCCGTCCATTGAGATTCAGAAACGAATTGTTTATGTGTTAGATCATTTTGATGCGGTTTGCCATGATTTGCATATTGGACTTCCCGCAGAAATCGAAGCCAGGAAAAAACAATACGAATATTATCGAGATTCCCTCTTGACGTTTATGGAAAAAGATTCGATAATTCTTAACAGAACAGAACAGAACAGATGTCTGATTAGGCTTCTGCAGTATGTATTTGGCTATGTTTGGATTCCATTGTCTGATTTGGCAAAGAATTGTGATGCAGAACGAAAACCTGTGAAACAGGGAAATCGTAAGAAGGGGCAATACCCTTATTATGGTGCTTCTGGCATTGTAGATTACGTGGAAGATTATTTATTTGATGGAGAGTATCTTCTAATTTCAGAAGATGGAGCCAATCTTGTCGCTCGGTCAACGCCCATTGCATTTTCTATTCATGGGAAAAACTGGGTCAACAATCATGCACATGTTTTGAAATTTACTGATTCATCGCTTCAAAAATTTGTAGAATTTTATTTGAATAGCCTGGATTTGATCAAGTACATTAGCGGTGCTGCACAGCCGAAATTAAATCAGAAAAATTTGAATAGTATTTTGATTCCAGTACCAGATGAAAAAGAATTAAAGCGACGGATAAGTGTGTTAGAAACATTTGATACGATTTGTAATGATTTGAACGCTGGGCTTCCGGCGGAAATCGAAGCACGGAAGAAGGAGTACGAGTATTATCGGGATCGGTTACTGAATTTTCCTGAAAAAAGATTGTCGAAATGAGGGTACTGATGGAGACCGCCTGTCAAATGGATTCTTCCACTTTTGTCTAACATAGTACCGGACTACCCGATAGAGACAGTAAGCACGAATCCCGTCGGTCAGAATGACGCTGGTTGAGAAAAGCAATGAGGAGTGGATTCTTCGACTGCGCTCAGAATGACAGGAGCGGGGCTAAAAATGGCGGGAATGGTGTCCATCACAGGCGTCATTCTGACCGATGGGATTTGTGCTTGCTGAGCAGGTAGGACTAAGAAACTATGTTGGACAGAAGTGGAAGAATCCATAGATAGGCGGGAAAATGCTAGAGCAATGATTCTTCGACTACGCTCAGAATGACGGAATGATGGCACTGCTGGAGATCGCTTGTCAAATGATTCTTCCA
>DBLC01000014.1:6287-6856 GCA_002297935.1 Dialister sp. UBA734 | reverse complement strand
TCGGTCAGAATGACGCTGGTTGAGGAAAACAAAGAGGAATGGATTCTTCGACTGCGCTCAGAATGACGAAAATACGCTCAGAATGACGAAAATACGAACGAAATGACGGCAATGGGTTATGGAGGAGGTTCTTATGGGAGGTTTTATTTATATTTTGACTACGAATGACCATAAGGTGCTATACATTGGCGTGACTAACAATTTGTGGCGTCGCTTATATGAGCATAAAATGGGAATGGTAGAAGGTTTTACTCGGAGATATGGTGTTCATCAATTAGTTTATTATGAACAGTATAACGATATTGAAGTTGCTATAAAAAGAGAAAAACAGCTTAAAGGCTGGAAAAGAATAAAAAAAGAGTGGTTGATTAATACGTTGAATCCGGAATGGAAGGATTTGTCAGAAGAGTGGAAGAATTAGTGTGGTATTCATCACCAGCGTCATTCTGACCGATGGAATTTGTGCTTGCTGAGCAGGTAGGACTAAGAAACTATGTTGGACAAAAGTGGAAGAATCTATAGATAGGCGGGAAAACGATAGCGAAATGATTCTTCGACTACGCGCAGAA
>DBLC01000014.1:6056-6178 GCA_002297935.1 Dialister sp. UBA734 | reverse complement strand
TCCACTTTTGTCTAACATAGTGTCGGACTACCCGATAGAGACAGTAAGCACGAATTCCGTCGGTCAGAATGACGCTGGTTGAGGAAAGGAAAGAGGAGTGGATTCTTCGACTACGCGCAGAA
>DBLC01000014.1:0-5921 GCA_002297935.1 Dialister sp. UBA734 | reverse complement strand
TCGGTCAGAATGACGCTGGTTGTGAGGAAGGGAAAGAGGAATGGATTCTTCGACTACGCTCAGAATGACGAAGATACGCTCAGAATGATGCTGGTCGTGACGCTCAGAATGGCAGTGGCGTGGAATGTTTAGGCTTAGAATGATTGCATAGAGGAGGCTGTATGAGTACATATAATATGGTGAAAGAGGGCGGAGAGCGGACGGTGCTTTCTGAGTATATTCCTGATAAAAACCGATATGGAACCAGTGAGGCTTACCAAAGTGAAGCGGAGCTGGAAGCCTCTTTTATTAGGCAGCTTACGCAACAAGGCTATGAGTATCTCAAAATTCACTCGGAGAAGGATTTGCTCTCTAATCTGAGATGGCAGCTGGAAGCGCTCAATGGCATTTCTTTTACAGATACGGAGTGGGGGCTATTTTTTAAGGAATGTATTTCTAATGCCAATGATGGTATTTGGGAGAAAACTAGGAAAATTCAGCAGGATTATATCCAGGTACTCCATCGAGAAGATGGTACTACGAAAAATGTGTATCTTTTGGATAAAGAGCATATTCATAATAACCATCTCCAAGTGATCAATCAGTATGTGGAAGAAGGCGGTCATCATGATGTCCGCTATGATGTGACAATCTTGGTGAATGGGCTTCCTTTGGTTCATGTGGAACTGAAGCGTCGTGGAATGAATATCCGGGAGGCTTTCAATCAAATCAATAGGTATCAGCGGGATTCTTTCTGGGCGTCATCGGGGTTGTATCAGTATGTGCAAATTTTTGTGATTTCTAATGGTACTGATACGAAATATTATTCTAATACGACTAGGGATAGTCATATCAAGGAGACTATGGTTTCTGGTCGGCGAAAAAGTAAGAAAACGAGTCATTCTTTTGAGTTTACTAGTCATTGGGCAGATGGAAAAAATCGAAATATTCTGGATTTGGTGGATTTCACGAAGACTTTTTTCTCAAAGCATACGATTTTGGCGATTTTGACGAAGTATTGTGTGTTTACTACAGAAAATATTTTGATGATTATGCGGCCTTATCAGATTGCGGCAACGGAAGCCATTCTGAATCGTATCGATTTGTCCAATAATTATAAGCAGGCAGGGACGATACAGGCAGGTGGTTATATATGGCATACCACGGGTTCGGGAAAGACACTTACGTCTTTCAAGACAGCGCAGCTCGCAACGCAACTACCTTATATTGATAAGGTGCTTTTTGTGGTGGATCGTAAGGATTTAGATTATCAGACCATCAAGGAGTATGATCGTTTTCAAAAGGGCTGTGCCAATGGAAATCGGAATACGAAGGCTTTGACGAAGCAGTTGGAAGATCCACAGGCAAAAATCGTGATTACCACCATTCAGAAGTTGGATACGTTCATCAAGAAGAATAAGGAGCATGAGGTATATCAGAAACATATCGTTATGATTTTTGATGAGTGTCATCGCAGTCAGTTTGGTGATATGCACAAAGCGATAGTGAAGCATTTCACAAAATATCATCTTTTTGGCTTCACGGGAACGCCGATTTTTGCCGAAAATGCCAATAAGAATGGCAATCCTCGATTCGCAACAACAGCACAGGTCTTTGGGGATCAGCTTCATCGGTATATCATTGTGGATGCTATTCGTGATGGTAATGTACTTCCGTTCCGTATTGACTATATCAATACGATTCATCGAAAGTCTGGGATGCCAGATGAACAGGTGGAAGCTATCGATCGACAGAAGGCACTGATGGCACCAGAACGAATATCTGAGGTTGTTTCTTATGTGTTGCGTGAATTTGGTAGAAAGACAAAGCAGGGAAAGTTTTATGATTTAAAAGGGAGAAAAGTGGATGGATTCAACTCTATTTTTGCTTGTGATTCCATTCCTATGTTGAAGCTTTATTATGAGGAGCTTAAAAGGCAACAGGCTAAACGAATAGGACGTCGACTTACGGTAGCGGCGATTTTCAGCTTTAGTCCTAATGAAGAGGAACCGGGAGATATTCTTCCTGACGAAGATTTTGATACAAACCAGTTGGATAAGACAGGAAGAGATTTCTTGGATTATGTGATGGATGATTATAATCAAGTTTTTAGTACCAATTTCTCTACTGACAATGGAGGCTTTGAAAACTATTATAAAGATATTTCTCAGCGAATGAAAAATCGGGAGATTGATATTCTTTTGGTAGTGAATATGTTTTTGACTGGTTTCGATGCGACAACTCTGAATACTCTTTGGGTGGATAAGAATTTGAAGCAGCATGGTTTGATTCAGGCTTTCTCTAGAACGAATCGTATTTTGAACTCTGTCAAGACCTATGGAAATATTGTATGTTTTCGTAATCTAGAGAAAGAGACTGATGATGCATTGGCTCTTTTTGGAGATAGGGAAGCAGGCGGTGTGGTGCTGCTGAAGAATTTCAAGTCTTACTATGAAGGATATAAGGATGAGAAAGGGAATTTCCATCCGGGGTACAAGTCTATTGTTATGGAACTTCGGAGTAAGTATCCTGCAGGTACGGAAATCGATAGTGAGAAGGCGCAGAAGGAGTTTATTGCATTATATGGTAGAATGCTCCGGCTTAGAAATATTTTGTCGGCTTTTGAACAGTTTGATGGATATGATGTGTGCAACGAGCGAGAATTGCAAGATTATCAAAGTATGTATATTGATTTATATGAGAAATGGAAGCGTCGTGCTAAAGAAAAGGTGGACATTAACGATGATGTGGTTTTTGAAATGGAATTGGTGCGGCAAGTAGAGGTAGATATCGATTATATTTTGGCTTTGGTTAAAAAGTATCATGATAGTCATTGTATGGATAAGGATGTACTTATCACCATTCGGAAGGCCATGGATTCGAGTATTGAACTTCGCAGTAAGAAGGAATTGATTGAGGGGTTTTTACAGGAAGTAGATGTTCAGTCTGAGAATAACATGGACATAGAAGGGGATTTCCATAACTACGTGGTCAAAAGGAAGCAAGAAGAATTGGAGCATATTATTCAGGAAGAACGATTGAAACCAGAAAAAACGGAAGCTTTTGTGAAAAATGCTTTTCGAGATGGGGAATTGCCGGTTATTGGTACGGAATTAGCAGAACTTCTTCCTCCGATGTCACGTTTTGGGAGTGGTGGTAAAAAAAGAGAGGTGAAAAAGCAGAATGTCATAGAAAAATTGAAAGCTTTTTTTGAAAAGTATTTTGGTCTGTGATACAGTTTCGAATGTTAGTGTCATTCTGACCGATGGGATTTGTGCGAAAAGAATCTATTTGATAGGCGGGAAAGATGAAAGGGCTAGTGAAATGATTCTTCGACTTTTGTCAAACAAGGTTGCAAGGAAGAAAGTAACCATTTCGTATGAAAACCGTTTCTCAGAATGACGGGAGCGTGGTTGAGAATGGTGTTCATCACAGGCGTCATTCTGACCGATGGGATTTGTGCGAAAAGAATATGCCGTTTCAAGAGACTATGTTGGGCAAAAGTGGAAGAATCTATTTGACCAGCGGGAAAGATGAAAGGGCTAGTGAAATGATTCTTCGACTTTTGTCAAACCAGGTTGCAAGGGAGAGAGTAACTATTTCGTATGAAGATCGTCGCTCAGAATTACGAGAGCGGGGTATGTTCAGAAAATTGGACTAGCGATTGTTGTTGTTTGTGGACATATGACCAACAACAATCGCTAATTGGCTCAAAAAGGTACTTGTATTAAGGATATAAAATGTTATAATTAAATATAACTGATAATCTAACCACTTCAAAATAAGAGAAGCGTGACGTGATTCCAAGAATCAGTCCTGCTTCTCCTTTTTTATTAGTGCGTAATGCTGTTATTAGTGCGTAATGCGTAATGCGTAGTGCGTAATGAAGGTGGCGGCACAATTCATATAGCCGCCGTAAATTATATAAGGGGATGAGACTATCAGAATCACATAACCTGATATACCCTTTATAACCTTGAGCGTGGCGATATATAGATGATGTTAGATACTGAAATCAGTAGAATAATAACCCGTATAAAAGGGGTATTGGGGCGCCCTATCATTTTGATGCGCCCCTTCCACCATTACGCACTACGCACTTCGCATTACGCACTGCAGTTCTAAGGAGGAGAATATGAATAGCAAGTCCCAAGAAACGGGGAAGAGCAAGGCCTTTCGTGTGTTTGTGATTGGCCTGTTTGCTGTCTTTACCGTATTTGCTATGGTGGTGAGTCTGATCTTTGGCTCGGCGGATATTTCCTTTGGTACCATCATGCATACGTTGTTAGGCAATGTGGAGACCACCGACGAGATGGTCATTTGGAATATCCGATTCCCGCGAAATATTGTGGGTGCCTTGGTGGGCGCCAATTTGGCTGTCTCCGGCGCCATTTTGCAGGCAGTCATGAAGAATCCTTTGGCTGACCCGGGCATTGTGGGGGTTTCCAGTGGGGCCGGATTGGCTGGGGTCATGATGCTGATTTTCATGCCTGAAGCGTCTTTGCTTCTGACGCCGGTATCTTTCATCGGTGCTATGGCATCGGCGGCTGCCGTTTATGCGTTGGCTTGGAAAAATGGGGTACGGCCGAGTCGTATCATTTTGGCCGGCGTGGCCGTCAATGCTTTCTTAGGAAGCGGCATTTCGGCCCTTTTGGTTTTCTATTCCGATAAAGTACAGGGGGCTTTGCTCTGGATGGTTGGCGGGCTGTCAGCTCGCAGCTGGCCTCAGGTGGAATCCTTATTTCCTTACACCATCTTGGGCTTGGTATTCGCCTTGGCAGGATGCAAGGTGCTGACCATTCTTTCCTTGGGTGATGAAACCGCTCGCGGGTTGGGCGTACCGGTAGAAAAGGTACGTTTCTCCATGACCGCTGTGGCCGCTCTTCTGGCTGCCGGGGCTGTCAGCATTGCGGGGCTTATCGGCTTTGTGGGATTGGTGGTGCCTCACATCGTTCGTCTCATTATTGGTACGGATTATAAATATGTAGTACCTGGCTCTGCCATTCTGGGGGCCGGTGTACTGGTTTTCTGTGATACCTTGGGGCGTGTCCTGTTCTCGCCGATTGAAATACCGGCCGGTATCATTATGGCGTTCTTGGGAGCACCGTTCTTCCTGTACTTGCTGAGGAGGAATTCCTGATGGATGATATTGCAATTCAAATTTCAGATATTCATGTATCCTTTGGCGACCATCATGTGCTCAGAGGAGCCAGTGGGGTCATTCGGAAAGGGTCCATTGTGACGTTCTTGGGCCGCAATGGGTGCGGGAAATCGACACTGCTGAAAACTGTGACAGGCAATTTGAAACCTGATAAGGGATCGATTCAAATCAATGGACGCCCTCTTTCTTCTTATAAGACCAATGAAATGGCACGGGAAGTGGCTTTCCTTCCTCAGTTCCATGATATCCCGAAAGATATGACCGCCGAAGAATTGGTTTCCTGTGGTCGCTATCCGTACCAGCATTGGTACACCGGTGTGTCCCAGCACGACCGGGATGTGGTGAAGCAAGTGATGGAAAAGACCAATACCATTCACTTGAAAGACCGCCTGGCCGCTAGCCTTTCCGGCGGGGAACGGCAGCGTGTGTGGATTGCTATGGCTCTGGCCCAGGAACCGAAGATTCTCATTCTGGATGAACCGACCACCTACCTGGATATTTGCCACCAGCTGGAAGTGATGGAACTGGTATCGAAACTCAATCGAGAAGAAAACTTGACCGTTGTGATGGTTCTTCACGAAATCAACCAAGCCATTCGTTACTCCACAGATTTACTGGTTCTGGAACACGGCATCATCCAACGGTCTGGTCCGCCGATGGAAGTGATGACCCACGAAGCCATCGCCGAAGTCTTTGATGTAGATGCGGATATCGAAATGAGAAAAGGAAGACCTAGTATTGCGATTAATGGGTTGTTGCAGAAATAGTGCGTAATGCGAAG
>DBLC01000030.1 GCA_002297935.1 Dialister sp. UBA734 | reverse complement strand
CTTTCCTCGCTTTGAATAAAAATTTAAGAATGATTTCAAATCATGATTAAATCAGTGTTACCTTAGGTTTCTCAAATGTGCTTATAAAGGTTAGTGTTATCATCTTATTTGAGAAACGTCAGAACCTTCAGAACCCTTAGTACCTTAAGAACCTTTTCTATGAAAGAAATCATTGCGTATTCGATTAACTTGACAACATTACTAGTGCCTGATGACTGGAATCACATACATCCTAGTCACCAGTCACGAGTCACTAGTCACCTATAATATGAAATGAGGGAAAACAATATGCGTAAATTATCGATTGCTATTGATGGCCCGGCGGGGGCTGGGAAGAGCAGTGTATCAAAAATTTTGGCAGCTCGCTTGGGCTATGCGTACTTGGATACCGGAGCCATGTATAGAGCGGTTACCTATGAAGCCTTGAAACAGCATCTGACAACCGATGCAGATATTATTTCCATGACCCGACAGATCGATATGGAAGTGAAGCCGGGCAAATCGACCATGCATGTGATTGTCAATGGAGACGATGTGACCGATTTCCTGCGTACACCGGAAGTATCCAGTCACGTGTCGGCTGTTTCTGCCATTGGGGAAGTGCGAGAAGCCATGGTGGATATCCAGCGGAAACAGGCAGAAAAGGGCGGCATCGTTCTGGATGGCCGGGATATTGGAACCACGGTACTTCCCAAGGCGGATGTAAAAATTTTCCTCACCGCTTCGGTACATACCCGGGCGCTGCGTCGTTTTGAAGAAATGAAAGCCGCGCATCCGGATATCACACTGGAAGAAGTGGAAGCGGACGTAGCAAAAAGAGACTATATGGACAGTCATAGAGAAATTTCTCCACTGAAACAGGCCGACGACGCCATCCTCTTGGACAATGGCGACCTCACCTTGGAAGGCACGGCCGATGCGATGATTGCCATTTGTAAGGAAAAGTTTCCAAAATTGGTTAACGGTTAACAGTTAACCGTTAACTGTCTACTGTTAACCATAAAAGGGAGTATGAATCATATGGGCTATAAAATCGTTCGTGCTATTCTGAATTTCTTTTTCTTTGTCATTTTCCGACTGCATGTGGAAGGAAGAGAAAATGTGCCTCAGACCGGAGCTATCATTGTAGCACCGAACCACAAAAGCTATTGGGACCCACCGGTCATTGGGGTGGCGTTCAATACTAGAATCATTCATTACATGGCGAAGGAAGAACTTTTTAAAAATCCGCTGTTTGGGTGGCTCATTCGTCAGTTTGGTACCTTTCCGGTCAAGAGAGGAAGCGTGGATCGCACCGCCATCCGTCAGGCCATTCGGGAACTGAAAGCAGGCAATCCGCTGGGGATTTTCCCAGAAGGCACCCGCATTCGTAAAGATGGTTTGGGCCGTTTCCATTCCGGCATGGCCTCCCTGGCACTGATGACAGGTACACCGGTCATTCCGGTTGCGGTCATTGGTTCCAAAGACCTGCCCCATAAAAAAGGACCTTTAGCTGTTCTGATCGGCAAACCGATTGAAGTCAAGAAAGACAAACCCACCGATGAAAAAGTGGCAGAACTGAATGACCTGGTAAAGGGAGAAATTCAGAAATTGATGGATGGATATAAAGGTTAGCCCTTCGGGCGGGTTATAGTTGGTGATGAAGTGGCTAGAGACAACTGGTGAGAAAACGGCTGGTTAGAAGGTTAGCCCTTCGGGCAGGTTATAATTAGTGATGAGTTGTTTTGCGACAATTGATATGATAACCCTTTATAACCTTTTTACCCCCTTGCTTACCGTGACATATCCAATGTACCTATCGAGAAGAGTAGAGTAATAACCTTTTCTCTAGCCAAATTATCGCTTGGTATAGAAAACGGAATTATCAAAAAAATAACCTTTTATCGCTATTGACACAATTCCATTTTTTATTGATTTGATATGTAATCGCTATTGAACTTTTTTATTAGTAAACAATGGTCTGCTTATAGCAAAACATAGAATTGAGAAATTGAACCATGGAAATTTATAAAGCAAGCGTGCTTGGGTTCTGTTATGGCGTCAAAAGAGCCATGAAAATTGCGGAAAATGCGGCAAATTCGGGAATTAAGGCTGTCACATACGGCCCGATTATCCACAACCCCCAGGTGGTAGAAAAGTTGTCTGCCAAGGAGGTGCATCCAGTGGATGATTTAGATGCATTAACCGACGAAACTGTCATAATTCGCTCGCACGGAGTGGGCCCTTCGTGTTATAATAAACTCAAGTGCAAAAATCTGGCCCTAATGGACGCCACTTGCCCTTTTGTTAAACGAAATCAGGAAGTCACAAGACAACTGGTGGAGCAAGGGAAACAGGTGGTACTCATCGGTGAAAAAAAGCACCCGGAAATGAAAAGTGTAGCAGAATGGGCGGTGGGACATTCTTTCCTGGTAGAAACCATGGAAGATGTAGATGCACTTCCACCTATGGAAGAAGCCCATATCGTGACACAAACCACATTTTCGGTGGCTTTAGCTGACCAGCTGATTGATGCGATTCGCCAAAAGGTGAATCATGTGTACGTCAACAAATCCATTTGTGACGCCACCATGCAACGACAGCAGGCAGCACGTGAGCTGGCGAGGAAAGTAGATGTGATGATTGTCATCGGCGGGCGCAATAGCGCTAATACCGGTCGATTGGCAGAAGTCTGCAGAAGCGAAGGCGCTGCAGTCCATCATATCGAAACGGCAGAGGAACTAAAATTGGAATGGTTCCGAAGCCGGGACAAGATTGGCATCACCGCCGGTGCATCCACACCGGACTGGATCATAGAGGAGGTAGTTTGTATTATGGAAAACATGAAAGAAATGCTGGATCAGGAAGAAATGAACCTGGACGTGCATAAAGGTAGCGTAGTAGAAGGGGAAGTTGTCGATCTGTTCGATGACAAAGCATATATTTCCTTCGGCTACAAAACAGAAGCTGTTCTGCAGGCTCATGAATATTCTTTCCCGGCACCAGCATCTCTGAAAGACGTTCTTAAACTTGGCGATAAACTTCGCGTACAGATCGTAAGCGGTGTCAAAGAAGACAGCACCATTTACGTATCCAAGATCAAAGTTGACCGTCTGGCTGATTGGGACGTAGTTGAAGAAGCATTCGAAAAAGGCGAACCTGTAGAATGCGAAGGTATCGAAGCTATTAAAGTTGGCCTGCTGGTTCAGCTCAAATCCCTGCGCGGCTTCATTCCGCTGTCTCAGGGCGATCTCCGCTTCGTGCATTCCCTGCAGGGCCTGGTTGGACAGAAATTCCCAGCTAAGATTCTCGAAGTAGACCGCACAAAGAACAGACTGGTTCTTTCCCGTAAAGCTGTACTGGAAGACCAGAGAAATACAGAAATGGATGAAATCGAAGCTGCTTACGAAAACGGCGACGTTCTCCAGGGCACTGTAAAGAAGATTATGCCATACGGCGCATTCATTGGTATCAATGGCGTAGAAGGCCTGCTCCACATTTCCGATATCTCCTGGAAGAAGATCGGCAAAGTGGAAGACGTTCTCAAACCGGAACAGGTTATTGACGTAAAGATCAAATCCTTCGACCGTGAAAAACAGAGAATCTCCTTCACCCACAAAGACTGCCTGCCGAACCCATGGGAAACCGCTATTCATGACCATGCTATCGACGACGTAGTGGCTGCTAAAGTCGTAAAGATTCTGGAATTCGGCGTTATCGTTGAACTGGAAGACGGCCTCACCGGTCTGCTCCACATCAATGAAATGACTGATGACCACAACAAGAAACCAGGAGACATCTGCCAGGTTGGCGATGACATCCAGGTTAAGATCATCAACATCGATGAATCCCGCAGAAGAATCTCCTTCAGCCTCGTAGAAGCTGCTGCTCATGACGATGCAGAATAATTTCTAACTGCGAACCACAATAAAAAAAGACCGCTCTAGTAGCGGTCTTTTTTTATTGGAATTTTGTTGATGGTTGATGGTTGTTGGTTTACTTGCCGGGTTCCTTGGTGACAATTTGCTGATTTAAAAGTGGTATTGGTTTAGGGGTTAAGGTTTGATCGCTAACTGCAAATCCTAAACCTTAAACCCATGACGATCTGTATTTGTGAGGATTGTACTATACGAACTTGGAGCATAAACCCAATAACAAAATCAGAAATAATTAAATTCTAATCTTCAGATGTTCGTTTTTTTCGTCAAATTTCCGTTTATATAGATAGAGGGGTAAAAATGCAATGAGGAATTAGGAATGAGGAATTAGGAATGGTATTAGTCCCATAACGGATTGTCGTACCGTTAGCGTTTTATACCGCTAGAGCTGCCCCCTCAGCCTTCGGCAGCTCGAAGGCAGGGGAGCCGAGACAGCGGTGTAAACTCACTTAGCGGCGCACAAGTTAAAAAGCACCGCGAGTTTGAAAGTTAGGAACCTCGAATGTGCCTCTAGCCGTACACGTCATTTCGACCGGTCGTATTTGTGCTTGATAAGGCAGAAGAAGTGAAACGCAATGTGTCGGAGAGTGGAGAAATCTCGCAGCACTAGCGGGAAGGGCGAACGGAAACATACCATTACGGCTTGACTCAGCTGGATGATATTCCGCTAGAGGTTTGAGATTTCTCCACTT
>DBLC01000103.1:3975-4199 GCA_002297935.1 Dialister sp. UBA734 | reverse complement strand
ACACAAAATATTTTACACTGTCATTATAACCCTTCATAACCTTTTATAACCTTGTCACTAGCCATTTTTTCTCATTGTTAGAAATAGAAAACCCGTAGAATAGTAACCTTTGTTACTATGTTCCATGTGAAACATGCTGGTTTTCGGGGAAAGGATTAGTGGGGCGCTTTCAAATGTTGTGCGCCCTTTCCACCATCAATGTTATTAAGTTAAGCGAAATATGT
>DBLC01000103.1:0-3875 GCA_002297935.1 Dialister sp. UBA734 | reverse complement strand
TTAGAACCTTAAGAACCTTTAACTTCTAGCAAAATCATACCTGCTAATGCAAATCCTTAACTTAACAACATTGCCTTCCACCATTTCTCACTTCCCACTGCTTTTTGACTGAAAGTCATTGCCACGAATATTAAATTCCTGTATACTATAAACAATGTATTTCATCGTGAATAAGGGAGGAAATATGGCACTCACAAAAAAGGCAGAACGGACCAAAGGGAAACTTTTGGCATCGGCTCGCAAACTCATCAGTGAACGAGGCTTTGATCATGTATCGGTAGAAGATATCACCAAAGACAGTGGCGTGGCGAAGGGGACATTTTATCACTATTTCAAGTGTAAAGAAGATGTGGTGAAAAGTTTATCCGACGAAACGGCGGCTGCCTCTTTGCAAAGAACCTTGGAACATGAAGGCGGTGTGGTCGAGCGGTGTAATTTTTATTTCCTGTCTGTCTATGGAGATTGCCAGTGGAACGGAGTTCGTCTGGTGCGGCAATGGATGCGAGAAAGCATCGAAACGGAGCAGATGACCGCAGAAACAGAAGAAACGCTGTGTTACATGTATACCGCCATGGAAAAAATCGTCACCATTCATTTGGGGGAAAGAAAAGGCGAACTGTCCAAAGAGGCACCGGTGGAAAAAGTGTGCCGCATCCTGGTGAGTCATCTCATCGGCGTTATCACTATGTGGTGTATGCTGAACGGCTCCTTTGATATTTCCAAAGACCCGGACGAATATACGAGAATGGATATCCAGAACTTGCTGGGACCATTTTTAATTCAATGAGGAATTAGGAATGGTGGTGCGGCGCAGCAAAATAATTAAAAGGTTATTATTGTGCCGTAATGTGTTGCTTCATATGGTGGCAATATCGCTAGTTGCAAGGTTAAAAAGGGTTATAAAAGGTTATGAGACTATCGGAATTTTCATAACCTTTTATAACCCTTTTAACCGTGTTGCAAGCAGGGAAATCTGTTTGTTACTAAGAGGAGCAAGGCAGAACGATAACCTTTTAAGCTGTTTCACGTGAAACGCTTTTGGGGGCTCAAGGTACTAAGGGTTCTCAAGGTTCTAAGGGGCCTGAATGAGATGGATAACGCTAGCGTCTATAGGCACATTCGAGAAACCTGAGAATCTTGAGCAACCTGTAACTTCTAGCGGAATCATACCCACTAACGCAAATCCTAAAAATAACCATATTCCTGCAAACGGCCCACTTGATATATAATAAAAATAAAATGTCGGAGAAATATGGTGACTAGTGACTGGTGACTAGAAATTCTATTCCACTCCCAGTCACGAGTCACCAGTCACCAGTACAAAAGGAGAAATCGTATGACCAAGAAAAACATTCCTGTCAAATTGAATGAGATCTATACTCTGTCCATCCGTGATTTAGGGGTTCACGGAGAAGGCATCGGCAGTGTGGAAAATTTTACCGTTTTTGTCCCCGGCGCGCTCCCGGGGGAAACGGTGAAAGCCACCATTGTGACGGCGAAGAAATCCTACGCCACAGCGAAACTGGTTTCCATCGAAACCCCATCGCCTTACCGCTGCCAGCCCAGCTGCCCGGCGTATCATTCTTGCGGGGGCTGCCAGATTTCTCATCTGACCTATGAAGGCCAACTGGCTATCAAAGAACGGCGGGTGAAAGACGTGATGGTTCGCATCGGCGGTAGCCAGGAGGCATTGGTACGGCCGGTGATCGGAGCGGCCCATCCATGGAAGTATAGAAATAAAATGGCCATTCCGGTGAGCCAAGTGACCGGCGGGGCCGTTCTGGGGTATTATCGCCAAGGAAGCCACCAAGTGGTGCCCATCGATAGCTGCCAAATTCAGGAAGAAGAAAACAATCGGCTCCTTCGCTTCGCCCAAGGATTCATGACCCGTCACAACGTATCTGGCTACAACGAAAAATCCAGAAAAGGCGCCATTCGTCACATCATGGGCCGGGTGGGAGACAATGGAGAAGTGATGGCGGTCATCGTCACCGCTACAGCGAAATTGCCCTTTGCGGACCTGTGGGTCAAAGAAATGCAGGAACTGCTGCCGGAAGTGGTGTCCATTTACCATAACGTACAGAGCCATCCGGGCAATGCCATCTTAGGAAAAGAAATTCATCACCTGTGGGGCAAGAAAACCCTCACCGCGTCCCTGTGTGGTATTTCCTTTGAAGTATCTCCCTTCTCCTTCTTCCAGGTGCATAAAGCCCAGGCAGAAATCCTCTATGAAAAAGCCCTGGAAAAAGCGAACCTCCAAGGCGGCGAAACCGTCATCGACGCCTACTGCGGCACTGGCACCATTTCCCTCTGCCTGGCGAAAAAAGCAGGCCGCGTGATTGGTATCGAAATCGTCAAAGAAGCCATCGAAGACGCCAAGAAAAATGCGGTCTTCAACCATATCGAAAACGCCGAATTCTATGCGGCTGACGCCGGAGAACTGATGCCGAAACTGTACAAAGAAGGCCTTCGCCCCGATGTGATCGTCATGGACCCGGTCCGCGCCGGCTGCAGCGAAGCGGTGCTCCAAGCCGCCGCTGGCATGCACCCCGCCCGCATCGTTTACGTATCCTGCAACCCCGCCACCTTCGCCAGAGATGCGAAAATCCTCTCCACCCTGGGCTACGACATCCAAGAAGTACAGCCAGTGGATATGTTCCCGCAGACTATGCATGTAGAAACAGTATCACTTTTGGTCGCTAGAGATTTGGTGACTGGTAACTAGGGACTGGTGACTGGGATGTTTCACGGGAAACATGGAAATAGGGATTAGTAGCTAGGCCCTAGGGATTAGGAAATGTTTCACGTAAAACACTACCCAAAGGTTCATAAGGTTCTAAAGGTACAAAGGGTTCTCAGGTTTCTCGAATGTGCTGATGGACGTTGAGACTATCATCTCATTCGGGTTTTAATACAGAAGAAATCATCGCATATCTCTCTTGGCAAAAGACATTGCATTGTTCCAAAACCGGATATTGAAAAGCCAAAACCGGACATTGATGGTCTAAAAGTGGACATTGGAATGATTCTTTCATAGGAAAGAAATCAACCTAGACGCATCCTGGACGCTTTGCGCGTCTAGGATGCGTCTAGGTTGGTTTCGATAGTATGTTTCACGTGAAACATAGGAATAGGGATGCGGGGGGATTGAAAATGAAAAGACCGACTGTGCAGAAAATGGAGCAGGTTCATGATTTTGCTGTCAAATGGTTAGATGTATTTCGTGAACCAAATGGCAATTATCAAGCGATTTTCGAGCGTTTTACTATGGCAGAGGATTGTAGGACCCTTGGTTTTACAATGGATTGTGGACAGGCTTTTTCGGCCAGATATGGGAGAGCGGCTAGTGATAATAAAGAATTGAAGAAAATCATCCATGAGGTGACAGATGTTTCTCTCTTGGGGTCTGCTATTTTCTCTCGCTGGAGATACTTTAACCATTGGTCGGAGTCCGGTTTCACTGATGAAGATAGAGACTGGTTTATTTTGGTACTTCAGCAATTGATTGTTTTATCTAAAAGGTGAAAATGAACTATTCGAAAATTTCGAATAGTTCATTTCAGCGAAGTGGTACGGAAGAATATGTGAAAATAGCCGCACAGGACATATTTCTGCTAGCTGCCTACTGATAACTGCCAACTTCCATGTTTCACGTGAAACATGATGCTATGGAAATCAAAATAGCGGAAACCCTCTTTCTTTGGAAGGGGGCAGGGGGGATAGCTCGCACTAGCGGGATGAAATATTTTTGGATGTATTGGTATAGGCGTTTGGCAGTAGCGGATTATAGGTGCCTAAGGCTTCTTGCATGTGATAAGTGACGCTAGGCGGCATCATCGTTTTATCTCCCCCCAAAGGCAATGCTGTTAAGTTAA
>DBLC01000089.1:36530-40984 GCA_002297935.1 Dialister sp. UBA734 | reverse complement strand
AGTCACTAGTCACTAGTCCCCAGTCACTCTTTCGGCCATTCCTTCCATCCGGTTTACTGCGGAGAGGAAGGCTTTCACGGAAGCGGTGATGGTGTCGCGGTCGACGCCGACGCCCCAGGTGGTTTTGCCGTCGCCGGTGGTGAGGCCGAAGTAGGCGATGCCGCGGGAGGCGGGGTCACGGTCCAGGTCGTGTTCTTCGTAGATCAGGTGAGTGACGGTGATGCCGTAGGTGTCACAGAGGGCACGGCTGATGGCGTCCAGTTGGCCTTTGCCCTGGGCGGCGATTTTCTTTTCTTTGCCGTTGGCATTCAGGGTGACGCAGCCTTTCCAGGTGTCGCCGTCTCTCCGGAAGTGGAAGTCCACCAGCTGGAGCGGCGTTTCCTGGTTGACGTAAGCGTCGTAGAACAGGTCGTGTATTTCCTGTGGTTCCAGTTCTTTATGGTTCTTATCGGATACATCTTTGACGAAATAGCCGAATTCTTCTCGCATGGCCTGGGGCAGGCGGATGCCGTAGGCGTTTTCCAGTACGTAGGCCACGCCACCTTTGCCGGACTGGCTATTGATGCGGATGACGTCGGCTTCATAATGACGGCCGATGTCTTCTGGGTCCAGTGGCAGGTAGGGGACGTTCCAGTAATCATACATGCCTTCGGCGTGGTGCTTCATGCCTTTGGCGATGGCGTCTTGGTGAGAACCGGAGAAGGCAGCAAAGACCAGTTTGCCAGAGTAAGGCTGCCGGTCGCCTACTTTCATGCGGGTCAGCCGTTCATACATATCCACCAGCTCGCTCATGTGAGAGAAGTCCAGATGGGGATCGATGCCGTGGGTGTACATGTTCATGGCTACGGTGACGATATCCACATTGCCGGTTCGTTCCCCGTTGCCAAAGAGGGTGCCTTCTACCCGGTCTGCGCCGGCCAGCATACCCATTTCTGCATCCGCTACGCCGCAGCCCCGGTCGTTGTGAGGATGCAGGGAAAGCTGGATGGCGTCACGATAATTGAGGTTCTGGTTCATGTAAGCAATCTGCATGCCGTACACGTGGGGCATGGACATTTGCACGGTGGAGGGGAGGTTGATGATGGCTTTCCGGTCTGCTGTTGGCTTCCATACGTCCAGCACGGCGTTGCACACGTCTAAGGCGTAGTCCACTTCGGTGCCGGTGAAACTTTCGGGGGAATATTCGAAACGGTAATTTCTCCCTGCCTGTTCGGTCAGCTCTTTCAGCATTTGGGCCCCTTCGATGGCAATTTGCTTGATTTCCTCTTTCGACTTATGGAAAACTTGCTCTCTCTGGGCTACAGATGTGGAATTGTATACATGGACAATGGCATTTTTCACGCCATCTAAGGCTTCAAAGGTCCGGCGGATGATGTGTTCCCGGGCCTGGGTCAGTACCTGGACCGTTACATCGTCGGGAATCATATCTTTTTCCACTAAGGTGCGGAGAAATTCGTATTCTGTCTCTGAAGCGGCAGGGAAGCCTATTTCTATTTCTTTGAACCCAATCTGAATGAGCTTCTTGTAAAATTCCAGCTTTTCCGTGAGGCTCATAGGAATCACCAGGGCCTGGTTGCCGTCTCGCAGATCCACACTGCACCAAGTGGGGGCCTGGTCCACGGCGTCTTTCATCATCCAGCTCATATCACAAGCAGGGGGCATGAAATATCCTTTTCTATACTTCTGTGGGTTCATCATAATGGTATCGTCCTTTCGATTGGCTAACAATGGTATGTATTCCTTTATAGTGAGAAGTTAGAAGTGAGAAGTTAGAAATGGTGGTAGCGGCGCGTAAATTTTGAAAGCGCCGCCATTTTTATTTATAAGTGGGGCATGGGGGCGCTATATGAATTGTGCGCCCCTTCCTTCATTTCATACTTCTAACTTCTCACTTCTAACTCGTGACGAATTAGAAATGAAATACCAGTTGAAACTATAGGGGAAATACAAAAGCCTCTTTCATCTTTTTAGAGACGAAAGAGGCTTTTCCGCGGTACCACTCTGATTCACCGATTGCCGGTGCGCTTTAGGGATAAGTTGGGGTACTGATTTTGTGGGTGGTTTTGAATGCGTAGTGCGTAATGCGTAGTGCGTAATGGTGGAAGGGGCGCATCAAATTATATAGCGCCCCAATACCCCTTTTTTATAAAGGTATTATGTCATATAGCGATACATGAAATATAAAAATTTGCGGCGCTATATGAATTGTGCGCCGCCACCTTCATTACGCACTACGCACTTCGCATTACGCATTCAAACCACAGCAGTCATTTCGCACAAATACGAAAAGCCTTCCGTCAAGAGACGAAAGGCTTGGCTTGCGTGTTACCACTCTTATTTCTACCTTATTGCTAAGATAGACACTCATCAGATACGTTCATATCCCCCTGTCTAGTAACGGCCAGGCCCCGGCTCTGCCTACTTGGTTCAGCGAGCTGCTCAGAGATGAGTTCATTTCCGTCGGTCTGCCACTTTCCACCGCCCAGTGGCTCTCTTGAATCCCTAGAGAAATTACTAGTTCTCGTCGTTGCATTTCAAATTTGATGTTGAACGTATGATAGCATGGATTATTCAATTTGTCTAGCTCTTTTTTAGTGCGTAATGCGAAGTGCGTAGTGCGTAATGGTGGCGGCGAGCCGCATCGAATTACTTTTATACCAGTATGCGCTCCTGGATGGATTCCTTTTCTATATGGCTCGCCGAAAAGAAAACGGCTAGATTCCCTAGGGAATCTAGCCGTTTTGCAGTAGAAAAATATAGTAGAAAAATATATAAGGGGTATAGGGGCGCTATACTATTTGCTGCGCCCCTTCCACCACTACGCATTACGCACTACGCACTGCGCATTAAAAAGCCGGAACCAGTCCATCGCTGAAGTTGTCGTTGATGTATTTCTTTACATCTTCGCTCTGGAAAATCTTCACGAATTTCTGGTAGGTCGGGTTGTCTTTATCCTGTTCTCTGGCAGCGATGATGTTTACGTATGGGGAAGTATTGTCTTCCGTAGCCAGGGCGGTCTTGGTGTCCAGGTTAGCGGACTTTGCATAGCCGGCGTTGATGACGGAAATATCTACATCATCCAGGGAACGTGGCAGCTGTGGGGCTTCCAGTTCGATGATCTGCAGGTTCTTCGGGTTTTCTGCGATGTCGTTGATGGTGGCCTTGGTCGGATCGGTGCCTTCTTTCAGTTTCAAGAGGCCTTTGCGGTCCAGAAGCAGCAGGGCGCGGCCGCCGTTGGACGGATCGTTTGGAATGGACACTTTAGCGCCGTCCGGCACGTCTTTGATATCCTTGTATTTGTTGGAATAGACGCGGAGTGGTGCCAGGTAGGTGTTGCCGATGGAAACCAGATGGGTGCCGTTCTTTTCATTGAAGGCATCCAGGAACGGACCGTGCTGGTGGGAGTTCAGGTCGATATCGCCAGCAGCTAGGGCGGAGTCTGGAGCGACATAGTCACCGAAAATCTTCAGGTTGACTTTGAGGCCTTCTTTTTCTGCTTTCTTAGCAACAAATTCCATGACCTGTTCGGAGTAGCCAGCGGTGATACCTACGGTGATTTCTTTCTTTTCTGCCGGTGCTTTGGCTTCCTGCTTGTCATTGCCGCAACCAGCAAAAGTGCCAGCTGCCATCAGAGCTGCGAGAGACAGTGCGAGTGTTTTCTGAAATTTCATATTGTTTCCTCCTTATATTGAGTGACTGGTGACTAGTGACTGGTGACTAGTCGTTGGAAATACATGTTGGTGTGGGTGAGTAGCTAGGGATTAGTAGCTAGGCCCTAGGGACTAGGAAATATGAGATTTCGCTAGTGTCACAGCTGCTAGCTGTTGGCTGCTGGCTTCTAGCCGGCTAGTAGCTAGCAGCTAAGAGCTAATAGCTGTGACATAGCAGGTATTCTTGCTTATTTCCTAATCCCTAATCCCTAATCCCCAGGGCCTAGCTACTAAAAATAAAAATAAAAAAATCTCCTCCCAACAAGGGACGAGATATTCGTGTTACCACCCAATTTCGCAAAGAAATCACTTTCTTTGCCTCATAAGGTACGCTGGCTCTAGCCTTGATACCTCGATCTCTATAACGGGAGCTCCCGGGCCGCCTCATCATTCGACGGACCAGACTCAGAGGCCATCTTCCATAAGTTCCTCTGTACTTCCTCTCACCACCTGGAAGCTCTCTTTGACAGATTCTTTTATGTACTCTTCTCTTCATTGCCTGTATGAAGTTGAACATAATATACACTTTGGGCGAGGAGAAGTCAAGTACTCTTTTGAAGGAAGTGGTATATAAAGGTTATTATTCTGCAGGTTTTGCTTTTCTAACATATATATCCTATGGCTTGGCGAAAGGTTATGAAGGGTTATGTAGGGTTATGAGTTTATCGCTTGTCGAGTATAGGCGGTAACATATCTAGGGAAACGCTGATTTAATCAAAGAGTTTGAAATTATATGAATTTTTA
>DBLC01000089.1:12862-36439 GCA_002297935.1 Dialister sp. UBA734 | reverse complement strand
ATCAGTGTTTCCCTAGCGTCATTTCGACCGGTCGTATTTGTGCGAAATGGAGAAGGAGGTATGAATGAATTTGGATCTCTGAGTGGAGAAATCTCGCAGCACTAGCGGTAAGGGCTTGATGAATCAAATCATTACGGCTCATTCAACAAATCAACGTAGCTCGTTAGAGCGGGTCTTCTCGCTTTGCTCGAGATATAGTTTTACCATTACGATTTGATGCAGAAAGCCTTTCCCGCTAGTGCTGCGAGATTTCTCCACTCTCCTACACATGGCAATTTATTTCTTCTATAACATCAAGCACAAATACGACCGGTCGAAATGACGGTGGAGATGCTACCGCTAGTGTCCATTGATATGCTTCCGGTAAGCACATAATTTTATATAACCTTTATAACCTTTTACTAGGCCGGGGTTGTGAAATGTGAGAACTGAGAAATCAGCAGAATAATAACCCTTTGCCAAGCCCTACTATGTATATGTTGGAAAAGCGCAATCAGCAGAATTATAACCTTCGTCAAGAACTTTTTTAACAAAAAGTCCTTGACGAAAGCGGCCAATGGCGTTATACTACGTCCATATTACAAATGCATATGAATGACAAAGACGTCTGACTCAGAAGTGGTTTCGTGTCAGGCTTTTTCTTTTGGACAAAGACGCCCAGGTATATGACCTGGGCGTTTTCTCTTTTTCTAGGGACTAGGGATTAGTAGCTAGGGATTAGGAAGTCTTTGATTTCGCTAGTGTCACACAACTAGCTGCTTGCTTCTGGCTTCTAGCCGGCTAATAGCTAGCAGCTAGGAGCTAACAGCTGTGACACAGCAGGAAGCATTGCTTATTTCCTAATCCCTAATCCCTAGATACTAGCTACTAAAAAAGAAAAAGCCGATGAAGCAATTTCTATCAGACGTTTTTATATTTTGTTGTTAGTTGTTGGTTGATGGTTGTTTGGACATCCATTTTAACCGCTAGCGAAAATGAGATGTTCCTATTTCTATTTCCAACAACTAACAACTAGCAACTAGCAACTATCAACAATTTTTTAGAAGGGATCTGGTGTATTATGAAAAAAATGGAAGCGGTCTTTAGAAAATGGCCCGTCTTGGCGGCTGCCTTGTGCAGTCCGACTTTGGTTATGGCAGCAGAGCCGGAAGGTAGATATTCTTCTGTAGATACGATCTGGGTGATGCTCGGAGCTATTCTGGTATACTTCATGCAGCCTGGGTTTGCTATGGTAGAAACAGGGCTCACCCGTGCCAAGAATGCAGGGAATATCGTCATGAAGAATTTCATGGACTTTGCCCTGGGCACCATTATGTTTTGGATTTTCGGCTTCGGCCTCATGTTTGGTACCGACATTGGCGGTATCATTGGTACGCCTGATTTCTTCGTTCAGAATTTCCAGGTCCCCGACGACGCAGGATATACTCCTCTGGCGTACCTGTTCTTCCAGACCGTGTTCTGCGCTACCGCAGCCACCATCGTGTCTGGTGCTATGGCAGAACGTACCAAGTTCTCTGCTTACTGCGTGTACTCCATTCTGATTTCTCTTCTGATTTATCCAGTATCCGGTCATTGGATCTGGGGCGGCGGCTGGCTCTCTGAACTGGGCTTCCACGATTTCGCCGGTTCCACTTGCGTTCACATGGTCGGCGGTGTCTGTGCCTTCGTTGGGGCATGGCTCTTAGGACCAAGAATTGGGAAATACAACAAAGACGGCAGCGTCAACGCCATTCCTGGTCACTCCATCACCCTGGCTTGCCTGGGTATGTTCATCCTTTGGATGGGTTGGTTCGGATTCAACGGTGGTTCCACCGTATCTGTCACCGGTGATGCAAATATCGAAGCGGTTGGTCACATTATGATTACCACCAACATGGCTGCCGCTGCTGCCGCTGTGACCACCATGTTCTTCACCTGGGCTCGTTACGGCAAGCCGGATGTTTCCATGACACTGAATGGCGGCCTCGCTGGTCTGGTGGCTATCACCGCTGGCTGCGATGTGGTTACCGTTCCTGGTTCTTTCATTATCGGTGTAATTTCTGGTTTCTTCATTGTTCTGGCTGTTGAATTTGTGGATCAGAAGATGAAAATCGACGATCCAGTCGGTGCTATCGCTGCTCACGGCGGCTGCGGCGCCCTGGGTACTCTCCTGACCGGCCTGTTCTCTGAAAGCGATGGCCTGCTCTACACTGGCGACGCTCATTTCTTCCTGGTTCAGCTCCTCGGTGTAGTTACCGTTGCCATTTATGTATTCATTGTGATTAACATTGTATTCCGTGCCATCCGTGCCACAATTGGTCTCCGCGTCACCAAAGAAGAAGAAATCAATGGTCTCGACTTTGAAGAACACGGCCTCACCTCTGCCTATGCAGACTTCATGATGGTTCCTGATACAGCTGCCAAAGCCATTGAAGCGGGTAAAGCACCGAAGGATGCTGTAGAAATTCCAGTAGAAACCAAAGAAGTGAAAGACATTCCGGAAACTGTATTGCCGAAAGAAATACCGGCCGACGGTCACAGACTGTACTGTGTCACCATCATTACTTCGGACAAACGGTTTGAAATCCTCAAAGCGGCTATGGAAGCCATCGGTATCACCGGTATGACCGTGACCAAAGCCCTGGGCTATGGCCTGGAAAAAGGACAGACCCAGATGTACCGTGGCGCTGCTGTTTCCGCTAAGCTCCTTCCGAAAGTTCGTATCGATATCGTGGTATCCAAGATTTCTCCAAGAACCATCATCGAAGTGGCAAAACGTGCCCTCTATACTGGTAAATACGGCGACGGCAAAGTCTTCGTATCCACCATCGACAACGCCGTAAAGATTCGTACCGGCGAAGAAGGCTACGATGCCCTGCAGGACTATCCGATTGAAGAAGATAAGAAATAATTCTTAGTTGCTGGTGACTCGTGACTGGAGACTAGGGGGTAGAAAGACCTTTTCATACATCTTAGGATGTGTGGGAAGGTCTTTTGTTGTGGAAATAGGTTACTCAGGTTGCTCAAGTTGCTAAGGTAGCTCAGGTTTCTCGTATGTGCCGATAGACGATATCATAATCATCTCATTCGGGGAACCTGAGAAACTTGAGTAACCTGAGAAACCTGAAAAAACTTTATTTGACATGTCGGTTATTTTCCCTTATGATGCAGATAGAGAAAGGGGCGATAGTATGATGTATCCCTATATGACATTGGCCGATGGTACAGAAATTGTGCATTCCCAGTTGATTCATAAAAACGGAAAAGACCATGTGATTGTTCATTTCGAACGGCCCACCGAAGAAGGCTTCGACGATGCACGGTGCGAACTGCCTTCCTATACATGGAGCGATGTCCATGGATTTAACGAAGAAGAAATGAAACTTTTTGACGAAATGGTCCATGCCAATGCACATTTATTTTACAAATATGCGGCGTGTGGAGGAATTGCCAGTGCCTAGTCTATTTATGCTTTTGGGGTATAAGATTTATTTCTGGGCCAATGAAGGAACGGAACCAATCCATGTGCATGTAGCGAAAGGGAAACCAGGCCCTAATGGAACAAAGATCTGGCTAACAAGCAGCGGCGGCTGCATTGTAGCCAATAATAATAGCCAGATTCCACAACGGGATTTGAATAAATTGATAGAAGTCATTGAAAGTCAGTTTTTCTTTATTCTGCGTCAGTGGAAAGAATTTTTTCAGACAGAATCTGTTACCTATTTTTGCTAAAAAAGGGAGGCCTAATGACCTCTCTTTTTTCTTTGTGAGATTATGGTTTACAGAACCTGCTAATAGACACTGGTGTTTTTAGGCACATTCAAGAAACCTGAGTAACCTGAGTAACTTGAGCGACCTGAGTAACCTTCCCAAATAAGTGTACACATATTTCCAATCCATCCAAGAAACCACTTTATCACATAGATATTCACAGTTATTCACAATAAAGTGAATAACTGTATTTGAGAATGAAAAGATACGGTAAAGAGCCACAAGGGAAGAGTGTCCACTGGAGATATACACACTTTTCTGTGAACAAGTGTGAATAAGTGAAAATCTGAAGAAAATTAAAATATGAAAGAGCCGATAGGTACGAGAAATTTGATATAGAAAAAGTTATCCACAATTGTGGATTCTGTGAATAGACTTTTCACAGGGGGCAATTGAAAATGAAAAATGGAAGAAAAGACAATGTAAATATGAGGTCAATGGATAAAAAGAGAAGAAAATGGGCCAAATAGAGTGATTTTTATGAAAAACAGGAAAGTGAATTGTCCACTGACAGTGGACATGGAAAACAGAAAAAACAAAAACGCAGGATCTTCGTTGTGAAAATCCTGCGTTTTAAAAGTATATACTTATTTGGTGACTGGTGACTGGTGACTGGTGACTGGTGACTGGTGACTGGTGACTAGGGACTGGGGATTAGTAGCTAGGCCTTAGGGATTGGGGTTCGCGAATGTGTCGCGAACCATATCCGTCATTTCGACCGGTCGTATTTGTGCTTGATGGTATTGGCGTATTGAAATGAGATGCGCCCCTGAGTGGAGAAATCCCAGCGGCACTGGAGGTAAGGGCTTAAAGAATCAAATCGTAACGGGGAGATTCTACGTACAAATTCCATCGGTCGAAATGACGCTATTCGTAATTCCCTATGTTTTCCTAATCCCTAGCTACTCCTCAGTCCCTAGTCACCGCCTTCAGCAACGCCTGACATCCTAACAGCACATCCTGATAGGTCCGTTCAAAATCTCCGGTATACCAAGGGTCTGCCACTTCCCGGTGTTCCCCGGCCCAGTCCAGCAGGAGGGACACCTTTTTCTCTGAATCCCCATGGGTGAGGTAAGCCATGTCTTCCAAGTTTTCTGTATCCATGCAGACGATGTAGTCGCTTTTCTGATAATCCGAATCGGTAAAAAGTCGGGCTCTTCGATGGGTGAAAGGAATGCCTTTTCTGGTCAGCATCCGCTGGGCCGGTGGGTACATGTCGTGGCCGATTTCTTCCGTGGTGGCCGCTACGGAGGTGATGGAAATGGTGTCCGAAAGTCCTGCCTTTTGAACCAGGTCTTTCATAATAAACTCTGCCATAGGAGAACGGCAGATGTTGCCGTGGCATACAAAAGTAATGTGGGGCATAGTTTGTCTCCTTTAGAATGTCTCTTGCATTTAAATGGGGATTGAGTAAAGGTTATTATTGTGCCGTTTCTATAGCCGAACATATAAATTTCAACGCTTGCGACAAGGTTAAAAGGGTTATATAAGGTTATGCGGTTACCGTAAGTTTGATCTATAAATTAAGATTCGTTATATGCACGGTCAATTAGCGGCTTTGCCCTTTGAAGGTCATCTGCTGTTTTGATTGATACTTCAATATCTCCTGTTCCGTAATGGCCGATACTTCGCATGTCTCTAGTGAAACCTTCTTGTAAATCAACTGTATCTGGGTCTAGTTTCATCCGGAGTATAATTTGTTTATTGTATATTTCAATACAGAAAACATTTTGAACTTTCTTATAGGCTAAATATAATTTCAACTGATTAGGAACTAAGTCATCACCTAGTGATTCAATATAATCACAAAGTGATGTATAAAGAGTTTTAAGTGGAGCTTTTGCAATCGCCAGTTTTTCTAGGTGTGTTTTCTGTGGCGTGCTACTGGTGGGAGCTGTATGGGCTTGTTCTATTGTTGGCGTTACAATTGGGGTGTTTACATGTTCAAAAAGAATAAGGTTATTTCCATATTTTCGATATTTCACGAGTTTGATATTTCTTTGCATTTGGTTTACTGCATGAATATCATATCGGGTAAAATCATTGGCAACACAAATGACACATGGGACAGACCAATCAATCTGGTCGGCAACAGATTTACCTAATTTTTCTATAACTAACAATTTAAAATCTGCTTTATGGTCTAGGAGCCAATCAAGATAAAATAATCCTTGATTGATAACATTTTCATTTAGATTACGCTTGTATTCAAAAATGACAGGGCTGTTATTTTCATCAATACCAATACTATCCATGCGGCCATTAGAAATGACATATTCACTTTTCAAGAATCTCACGCCAAAAAATATTTCCATATTATTTTCAATGGTGGTTTGTAATTCTTTTTCTAAAACAACCGTTGAAGAGGTAAGTTCTTTAGCTGTAGTACTAAGTTCAAATAATTTGATTTCTGACATATTATCTCTCCCTTCTCTGTCGTGAAAGATTTTGCAGTAGTCGTTTTCAGAATATAAAATAGGGAATTGGTTCTGAAATTAGTATATCATAGTATCGGCAAAAAATATTTTTATGAACTTGCTGATTTGGCTAGTTTTTGCCGATAGCGGAAATAAAACCTTTCTTTCTACCATATACACCTGCCCCTTTTTACGGACTAAAAAGGGCTATATAAGGTTATGAAACTTGCGATAAGCACATAACCCTATATAACCCTTTATAACCTTGCACCAAGCGGTCGAATTTCTATGTTAGATCATGGACAATGGCAGAATCATAACCTTTTATTTCCCAGTCCCCAGTCACGAGTCCCTCGATTTCCTATAATACGATTCCACCAGCTGGCAATCCATAATGAGCACGTAGAAGACGTCGCCGTAGTAGGAGTTGTGAATCCGTCTTCCGTGGTCCAGGACGGGGCGGCAGGTGCCGTCTTTTTTCACGAAATGGAATTTCACGTAATCGTTATTTCCCGCTTTTTCAGAGGAAATCTGCTTCCAAATGCTAGCTTCCACAGCCGCTTGTTCATCCGGACGAATCAGGTGATGGAAGTGCTGCTGAGAGTATTCCATGAAGTCGTCGAAATCCTGGCAGCCGGCCAATTCGATCATTTCGTGATTGGCAAAGAGGATGCGGTCGTTCTGCGGATCGGCCGTGTAAATGAGGAAGGCGCCGGGGAGGTTTCTGGAAATATCTTGCAGCCGGAAGCCCAGACTGCATCGATGCTGGATTTTGTACTCCGGCCGATAGGCCAGGCAGTTGTGTTTCCCGTGGAGTTTCACTTCGTAGAGGGCCACATCGGCAAAGCGAATGAGATCCACCACATCACTGCCATGAGGGCGGTGGGCTGCGTAGCCAAGGGAAATATAGAATGGTTTCTGCTCTCCTTGGTAGGAGAAAAAGCGAGGCTGATGGGTGAACTTGTGGATGGTCTCTTTAGCTTCGTCCTCTGTGACGCCCACCCATAGGATAGAGAATTCATCGCCGCCATTTCGGCACAAAATGGCTTCTTTAGGGAAGGCGTTTCGCATGCTTTGGGCTAGGGTTTGTAAAGCCATATCGCCGATGGCATGACCATACATGTCATTGATGAATTTGAAATCATCGATGTCCATTTGAACGCCTACGCAAGGGAGATTCGGATGGTTTACCATCACCTTTTTCATTTGTTCGTCAAAGCCTTTGCGATTGAGTAAGCCCGTCAAAGGGTCCGTGGTTGCTGTGATTTGCAATATCCGCTTTTGGTCTTCTACCATGAGAATGACTGCGGTTAGTCCGGTGAGAAATAATACGACACAAAGCCCAATGATGGTGTAAAGGAACAGTTCCTTGGGATTGTGTAAGCCATGTTTGGGCACAACGGAAAGTTGGAACGAACTGCCACCTATATCAAAGGTATAGTTGACAGGATTTTCTAGTGCGGAGCTGGAAGAGGATACTTCTTCATAGGTATCAGAGCCAGGAAATATGTTTTTCGACAGTTGATAGTCGTAGCCGAAATTGGTCAGGGCCTGGACGGAATTGGCAAAAATGTCTGGCACACGAATGATGGTGATGGTAAAGCCCCAGAACTTAGAATTTCCATTGGTATCTTCTAAATACACCGGATTGCGGATAGCGATGCCCTGGCCGCCTTGTTTCAAATCAAAGGGGCCCTGCAAGGTGACCACTTTATAATCTCTTCCGTATCGGCAGATTTCCCCTCGTGCAGGGTCGTTGAGTAAGTCAATTTTCCCCGCTTCATTGCCGGCGGCAGGGTAAATATCAGTGACCACACCGTTTGGTGCAATTTGTATGCTTTGGGTGTAGTCGGTCATGAGCTTGTCCGCCACTTTGGGGAAATTGTCAATTTTCCCGTTTTCACTGATTAGGATATCTTCCAGGGCATCGGTGATCATGATGCCTCGATAGATGTCATGGGATAAATGTTCTCCATAGGTGGCTGCGTTGAGATGAGTGATGGTCCGTAAATGTTCTTGCTCGTCTTTATCCGATTGGTACAAAATGACTGTCAGAATCAAAAGACCCAATAGAAAGACAAGGGCAGGATATGTCTTTTTCTTCGGTGGCATGCTACACTTCAGGTTCATGACGGTCGACTCCCTCCTTGTAATTTTTTTATATTTTATATCTTTGTTTTGAATTTTTCAAATAGGGTATATGGAAGTTGCGCAGGTCACTCAGGTTGCTTAGGTTGCTGAAGGTTCTGAAGGTTCTAAGGGTTCTGAAGGTTTCTTGCCTGTGACTCTTGCCGTTTCCGTCATTTCGACCGACGGGATTTGTGCGAAATGAATCCATAGAGTAGTTCGGTACTATGTTAGACAGAAGTGGAGAAATCCCAAATCTCTAGCGAGATTCTATCCATCTGAATAGAGCCGTAACGGGATAGATTCAGCTAGTGCTTTTACCGCTACTGCTTTGGGATTTCTCCACTTTTGTCTAACATAGTACCAGACTACCCTGCTGCGACATTTCGCACAAATCCCATCGGTCGAAATGACGGAGACGGTTAACTGACAACCGTCAACCGCCAACCGTCAACCATTAACCGCCAACCTCCTACATACAAAAAGGGGGATTGGGGCGCTTTATNNTAAGTTGTGCGCCCCTTCCACCACTCCTCACTCCTCACTCCTCACTCCTAACTCCTAACTCCTAACTTCCCAATCCCTAGTCCCCAGTCACGAGTCACCAGCCACCAGTCACCAGCGTATTCACACCATTTCCCAAAATTGTACAAAAAAGTACCATTTTCCCTCTTTACAAATGCATGACCAAAGCGTATACTACTATCAACTTCAATTTTTGAATAAAGACAAGGAACGGAAGCAAGTGAACCGGCTTTCTCGCAGAGAGCTGCCGTATGGTGAAAGGCAGTAGGGGGTCCTCACAAAGTCGTCCGGAAGTCCTGTATCTGAAATGAGTAGGATATGGCGTTTGGCACCGTTACAAAGCCGCTGAGTATAGTGCGAGGTGGTACCGCGTAGAAGGTTTACGCCCTGGTTGCTTTTTAGCAATCAGGGCGTTTTTTGTGTAGTATGTAGTATTTCAAGAAGTGCGGTATACTCTCACCTATGATAAGAGACAAAAAAGTGACTCGTGACTGGTGACTCGTGACTGGGAAATGATCCTAGTCACCCGTCACTAGTCTACCAGTCACCAAGGACAGGATTCTGTATGCGCAGCAGAAGACATCCTATTTGCAAGGTAGAAAACGGGGGATAGCCCCCAAACTGATTTATTCAAAAATGAAAAAATTCATCATGTATGTAGGATACGTAGGAGGCAAATTATGGGTATGTTCAAGAAAAGTGCAAAAATCGCAGCAGCAGGATTCGCAGCTATCGCTATGGCAGGGGTCATGGCAGGATGTGGGATGTCTTCCGGCGGAGACCAGAAGGCAGCCGCAGGCAACGGCCAGAAAGTGGAACTGAAACTGGCTTACCAGCTGCCAGCTGATCACCATCTGTCCAAGAGCGTTGAAAAATTCGCTAAAGAAGTCAATGAACGGTCCAAAGGTTCCATTGAAGTCAAAGTCTATCCGGCAGGACAGCTCTACAACGACCAGAACATGAACGACGCTCTCATGAGCGGCGGCCTGGATATCGGCATGAACTCCACCGCTCGTTGGTCCATGGTCGTTCCGGCGCTGAAGGTACTGGACCTCCCATTTGTACTGCCAACCATCGAAGCCGCAGATAACGCACTGGACGGCGACCTGGGCAAGGCTCTCTCTGCAGAAATGGAAAAGAAAAATGTTCATCCTCTGATTTGGGCTGACTATGGATACGTACAGTTCTGCAACAATGCCAAGAAGATTGAAAAGCCGCAGGATTTCCAGGGACTGAAGATTCGTTCCTACTCTGAAACGTCCGCCGACATCATCCAGGCTCTGGGCGCTGCACCGACAACCATGAGCTCCTCTGAAGTTTACATGGCTATCAAGAACGGCACCATCGACGGCCAGTCCTCCGGTCAGACCGCTATCCTGTCCCGTAAGATTTATGAAGTATCCAAGTACATGACCGTCACCAACCATTCTTACGTAGGCTACCTGCTGGCTATCAACGACAACTCCTGGAAGAAACTGTCCGCTGACCAGCAGAAGATCGTCAATGATGTAGCCAAAGAAATCCGTGATGAAATCCGCAAAGAAACCAAGTCCGAAGATGAACGCTGCCTGAAAGAACTGGCTGCTAAGGGCATGGATGTCTATGCGATTCCACAGGACGAAATCCACCTCTGGCAGGAAGCTACCGCTCCGGTTATCGCTAAATTCGAACAGGAACAAGGCGACTTCGGCAAACAGCTGGTAGAAGACTGCAAGAAAGCAGCTCAGAAGTAATACCACGAATGTCATTTCCCTAGTGTCATTTGGCATATTATGAAATTTGACAAAGAGTGAGAAGTGAGAAGTTAGAAGTGAGAAATGGTGGTAGCCTGGCACAATTCATACAGCCAGGCAATGTAATTAGAAATAATCATTTGCGGCGCTTTATAAGTTGTGCGCCGCCACCATCATTTCTAACTTCTCACTTCTAACTTCTCACTCTTTCCCATTTTGGGATTATCTCTATGTGAGATAATCTGTGATCGACAAGGAGGGTTGTCTCTTGCGTTCTGTATATCGTATGTATAACCGTCTCTTAGGTTATATCACTTGTGGAGCTGCGGCAATTGCCGGGCTGGCTATTTTAGTGACAGCCTTCATTATTTGTTATGAAATATTTGCCCGCAGCGTACTTCATAGCCCGACTGTATGGGCCATGGAAATATCGACTTATCTTTTGATTCTGGCGGGATTCTTTGGCATGTCTTATACCATGAGAACCCACGGACACATTTGTGTCGATTTCCTCTATTCCCGTTTCCCTAGAAACGTGAGACGGGTACTGGACATCCTCACCACCGTATTGTCCCTCTTTGCCATTTATGTGTGCATGACCGAATCCACCAACTACATGCTCATGAGCCTGCAGATGGGCGTCGTATCGCCGTCGCTGCTCCGCGTGCCCCTGTGGATTCCGCAAACCTTCATGGTGATCGGATTTGTTTTGCTGTTTCTGGAAATCATCAACCACTTCTTGGCTGATTTCTTTGCTGATGAAAAGGAGGAGAAATAATGGTACTGGCTGGTTTTGCTTTATTTATTATTATCCTCTTAATTATTGGCATGCCTGTGGCGTTCACGCTGACCATCGCTGGGATTCTGGGGATTATTCAATTCGTAGATATGTCCACCCTGTCCCAGGTACCGGTGATTGCCTATAAGACATTGGATTCCTATGTACTGACTTCGGTGCCACTGTACATTCTGATGAGCCAGATCATGCTGACCGGTCGGGTCGGCAGCGGCCTCTTTGATTTGGGCAGCAAATGGATGGGCCACCTGCCTGGCGGCCTTGGCATTGCCACCATTTTTGCCTGCGCCATTTTCGCAGCCATTTCCGGTTCTTCCGTAGCCACCGCCGTCACCATTGGCGCTATGGCCATTCCAGAAATGCTGAAGCGCGGCTACGACAGAAAACTGGTGGTCGGCTCCGTAGCAGCCGGCGGTACCTTGGGCATTCTGATTCCGCCGTCCATTCCGATGATTCTTTACGGCACCATCACCGATGAGTCCGTAGGCAAACTCTTTATGTCCGGCGTCGTACCGGGTGCTCTCTTGACTGGTCTCTTCGTGCTCTATATCGTCATTGCTTCCTGGAACAAACCAAGAGAAGCGAAAGCCTCCATGGCCGAAAAGATGAAATCCCTTCGGGAAAATATCTGGGGCCTGCTTCTGCCAATCATCATCATCGGCGGGATTTACACCGGTGTCTTCACTCCTACCGAAGCAGCCGCTGTCGGCACCGTGTATGCCCTGATTATTACCTTCTTTATCTATAGAAGTATCAGTATTTCCGATATGCCAGCCATCCTGCGCTCCACCATCAAGACCTCCTGCATGATTTTTGCCATCATGGTCGGGGCCATGCTCTTCGGCTACATCCTGACGGTGCTGCAGGTACCGCAGGCCCTGATGTCCATCGTCACCGAAGGGGGCTTCAATCGCTGGATTGTCCTCATTGGCATCAATATCGTGCTGCTCCTCCTGGGCTGCGTACTGGAAACGGTGTCCATCATCCTCATCACATTGCCGATGTTGTACCCGATTATCAAAGCCTTGGGCTTTGACCCCATCTGGTTCAACGTGGTCATGCTGATCAATATGGAATTGGCTCTGATTACCCCACCGGTAGGCATGAACCTCTTCGTCATCAAAGGCATCAGCGAAGACAGCTCCATCCAGGACATCATCGCCGGCTCTGCGCCATTCGCTCTCATCATGGTGGCAGAAATTGCCCTCCTGTGCTTCGTACCAGAAATTGCCACCTGGCTGCCGTCGGTACTTAAATAGTGAGGAGTTAGGAGTGGTGGTGGCGGCGCACAACTTATAAAGCGCCGCAAATGATATCAAAGGTTATCATTCTGCTGACTTCTTCTTCCTAACATATTCATGTTGCCGCTTGGGCAAAGGTTATAAAGGTTAAAAAGGGTTATGAGATTTTCGATAGTCTCATAACCTTTTTTGCGATTTGTGATGCTACAGTAAGCACATAACCTTATATAACCCTTTATACCCCTTTGCCAAGCGGAAATATTTCTATGTTAGGAAGGAGAAATTCGCAGAATAATAACCTTTTTTCTAATTTGCGGCGCTTTATAAGTTGTGCGCCGCTACTATCATTCCTCATTCCTAACTCCTCATTTTATTCTTTACTTTCTTAACGAAAATCTATATAATATGGGAATTGCAGTGATAGGTGATTCAAGACCCCTAAGAACCTTCAGAACCCTTAGAACCTTGAGCCACCTGAGAAACTTATATCCCTAGCGGATGTATATTCAGCAACGCCATTGATGAGAAACGGAGCGCACCATGAAAATCGGACTGAATGAAAAAGGGAAAAAACTATATACCATGATCGGCGTCGTTTTCTCTGTGATTGCCGTGGCGCTGGGGATTCAGCTAGGGATTCTCAACACCATCAATACGAAAAACTACGACAATACATCACTCCTCCTGCTGGACCGGATCATCAATGTGATCGAAAGCAATGAGAAAAATGAACAAGCCCTGATTGATTCCTTGAAGGATGATTATGTGGTCCGGGCGAAGACCGTGGCCTACATCATCGATGCCAAGCCGGAAGTAGAGTACGATGCGAAAGAACTGAAGAAAATTGCGAAACTGGTTTCGGTAGATGAAATTCATCTGCTCAATCAAGAAGGGAAAATATATAGCGGGACTCTTCCCATTTATTATGGATTTACCTTAGATTCGGGAAAGCAGATGTCCTATTTCAAGCCCATGCTGTACAATCACGACCTGTCCATGTGCCAGGATGCGGCACCCAACACGGCGGAACATAAAAAGATGATGTACGCCATGGTGTGGGATGAAAAGAAAGAGCGGCTCGTCGAAGTGGGAATTGCGCCCATTCGGCTGCTCCATGAATTGAAACAGAATGAAGTATCCGAAGTGGTGAGCCGCATGCCCACCGTGGAAGGACTGCAGATTTTTGTGGCCAATCGAGAAAATGGCACCATCTATGGGGCCACGGACAAAGAAAAAATCGGGAAATCTCTGGACAGCGTAGGCATCGTGCGCCAACAGAGCAACGAATCACTGCACAAAGGCTATGTCTACATGGATGGGGAAGAGTACAAAGTGTCCTTCCGTTTCTCCGGTCCCTATACCATCGGCGTGGCTTGGTCTACCGCGGTGAATACCAGAAATAATGCCCTGGCTCTCATTGTGGTGGGCGGCTACTTGCTCCTGGCGGCCTGCATTATTTTGTTCATGCTGGCGAAAGTATTGAAAACCAGAAAAGAACGGGACAACCAGTTCAATATCCTGTTTTCCATGGCCGATATTTACCACAGCATGCACCTGATTGACCTGGAAAAAGACACCTACATGGACTATTCCGTCGGCGCCCATCATTCTGAGAAAAGAAAAGTGCTCCACCAGGCAGAAACCAAGCTGTACCAGTACATGAAACGGCAAACTTTGGACGACGATTGGGAAAAGGTGCAGCATTTCATCGATCTCTCCACCATTGCGGCTCGCTTGAAAGACAAAAAGAGCTTGACCCTGGACTATGTGTCCAAAGAAAACCGCTGGTTCCAGGCGTCTTTCATTGTGATTGGCCGGGATGAAAAAGGAAATCCGAAAACCCTGATTTACACCATCCGCGACATCGACGAAGAAAAGCGGCGGGAAGAAAACCTGCTCTACGCGTCCCACACCGACGAACTGACCCAGTGCCGCAACCGCCGGGCCTATATCGAAGACGTGCAACTCACCTTGGAAACCGGAAAACCGTTCATCTACGTTTCCATGGACGTGAATGGACTGAAACAAGTGAACGACACCCTGGGCCACGCTGCCGGGGACGAACTTATCCAAGGTGCCGCCGCGTGCATGAAACAATGCTTCGGTAGCTACGGCAAAATCTACCGCGTAGGCGGCGATGAATTTGCCGCCCTGCTGGCTATCGACGACAGCCGCCTGCCGGAACTCAAGAAAGACTTTGAAGAAACCGTAGCGAAATGGTCGGGCAAACTGGTCAACAAACTGACCGTGGCCGGCGGCTACGTCTCCAGCCAGGAAAAACACTGGGCCTCCATGGATGAAATAGAAAAAGCCGGCGACCATCGCATGTATGAAGCGAAAAATCGCTTTTACAGTTTGCCGGAGAATAATCGGAGGAAACGGTGACGTAGATTAGGTTTCTCAGGTGGCTCAAGTTTCTCAGGTTGCTTAGGTTTCTTGCCTGTGCCGCTAACCGAATCCGTCATTTCGACCGGTCGTATTTGGATAGATGGTATAGGTGTATTGCAATGAGATGTGCTCCTGAGTGGAGAAATCTCTTAGCACTAGTGGTAAGGGCTTAAAGAATCAAATCATTACGGTTGAACCTGACCAGATGACACTGCAGTTTAATGGCACATTCGAGCAACCTTAGCAACCTTAGCAACTTGAGAAACCTGAGTAACCTATAACCCCCAGGGCCTAGCTCCTAATCCCTAGCTACTTCCCAGTCACCAGTCACCCCATTATCACCAGTCCCCCCATTATCACCAGTCACCTATTATAATAAAACGAAACGAGGAATGACCATGTCTGAAAACTATACCATTCGTCAGGGAAATATCCAGGATGCAGAGGCCTTAGCTGCCGTCGAAGCAGAATGTTTCCCCAAAGCAGAAGCCGCCACGGCAGAGCAGATTCGAGAACGCTTAGCATCCTATCCGAACCATTTCCTTCTCCTGTACGTAGAAGGAAAACTGGTGGGCTTCATCGACGGCATGACCACCGACGAAAAAGATTTGAACGATGATATGTATGCCGATGCCACACTGCACAAAGAAACCGGCGCCTGGCAGATGATTTTCGGCTTAAACACCATTCCGGCCTATCGCAGACAAGGCTGGGCAGGCAAGCTGATCGAAGCGTTCCAAAAACAGGCCCAAGAAGAAGGCAAGCAAGGCATCGTTCTCA
Organism: Dialister sp. UBA734; assembly: GCA_002297935.1. GTDB lineage: Bacteria > Bacillota > Negativicutes > Veillonellales > Dialisteraceae > Dialister. Next base: position 20,682 of record DBLC01000089.1, on the reverse strand, counting down.
CCTGCAAAGACAGACTGGTTCACTACTACGCCTCCTTCGGCTTCCAAAACGAAGGCAAATCCGACTCCACCCATGGCGACGTGGTGTGGTATCAGATGAGATGGACTGCGGAAAAGCAGTGAGAAGTGAGAAGTGAGAAATGGTGGTGCGGCGCTTTAAAATATAGGGCGCCGCAAATTTTATATAATGGATGATGAAAAGCTAAGACTGTAGCGGTAGTTGCACCAGCGGTTACCCTCTTCCTCTGGAAGGGGGGCAGGGCAATGCTATTAAGTTAAGGATTTGCGTTGGTTGGTATGATTCCGCTAGTGAGTATAAGGTTCTGAAGGTTCTAAGGGTTCTGAAGGTTTCTCAAATGTGGCTCTTGCCGTAGACGTCATTTCGACCGATGGGATTTGTGCGAGATGTCGCAGTAGGGTAGTTCAGTACTATGTTAGACAGAAGTGGAGAAATCTCAAATCTCCAGCGGAATTCTATCCAGCTGAACTGAGCCGTAATGGGGATATCTCAGCTGTCATCTTACCGCTATTGCTTTTAGATTTCTCCACTTTTGTTCAACATAGTACCGAACTACTCTGTATAGCCACCAAGCACCAATCCCATCGGTCGAAATGACGCTAGTGATAATCTCGTTAGTGTCAATATTTCCAAAATCCTAGGGCCTAGCCACCAATCCCTAGCTACTTCCCAGTCACCTATATTATAGAAAATATCTATACTATTCACCAAGAAATCATAGAAACAATCGATAAGTTAGGTATCTATGAGACACGCCAAACAAAAACCTCTTTCCTTTAAAGAAAGAGGTTTTTGTTTTATAATATAAAAAAGTTCTATTTTATTTATAACATGTGATGTGATAATTGGTTATTAGTTGCTAGTTGTTAGTTGTTGGGACCAAACAACCAACAACCAACAACCAACAACTGCGGAGAATGGAGGCGATGTGGTGAAACCAAAAGTGATTTCCATAGCCGTGGGGCTGGCCCTGGGACTGTGGGGGACCACCATGGCTATGGCAGCGGACACGCCGGTGGCGCATAGTTTTCAATGGTCCAGTGAAAGCGTCATCACATCGGCTTTTTCTTCTTCCGGAAATAAAGAAACCGCCGAATCTACCCTGTATTTCAATGACGGCTTCGGCCGGTTGACCGAATTTCACATGAACCTGGAAGACCACCGGATGGAACTGGTGATTCGCCAAAATATGAACGTCGTATGGCAGGGCAGCCGCATGGTAGAAAATTCCCATTTCTCCGTCACCAGAGAAACCACCATGGGCCAAGTTTCCTTTACTATCCTCATGGGTGACAAAACCTACGAAGCCCGGATCAACGACAAGGACCAATGGGTGGTGACGGAAAAGGATTTGGTGACTAGTGACTGGGGATTAGTAGCTAGGTCCTAGGGATTAGGGAAACTAGCGAATAAAGTACTAGCGTCTCGTCTCCCCCGTTGGGGGGAGAATAAAAGAGGGGGGCAGCTCTAGCGAAGTAAATCGCTAGCTGTGTGAAAGCGAACTCGATTTCCAAACCCCAAACCCTAAACCCCAAACCCAAAAACCAAACCCAAAGAGCAAATTTCTTTTTCCTAGGGCCTAGCTACTAGTCCCTAATCCCTAAAATCCAAAATCTAACGAAAGTATGAATTCTCATCAAAATATAATGATGAATCGTAACTTTTTATAAGACAAATAGTGTATAATATATTTAATATCATGCTATGGTCGTGAGGTGTATCATAGCGGGACTGACCAAGAGTCAGATAGGCTGAAAAGCAGTAAGGTGAGGCACATGAAAAGACAAATCCACTTAAAACCAGAAGACTTAAAGAAAAGTGACAAATTAGGATTGACATATAATTTGGGGCAGGCACACAAAAGAATGCTCCTCAAACAGTCTGGCATTATGAAGAAATTCGGCCTTACCGCACGTCAGTCCCTGATTATTGCATACCTTTCTACCCACAAAAAAGATGTAGTCACCCAGAAGACACTGGAAGAACACCTGCATCTGACCAATCCAACCATCACGGTGATGATCAAATCCATGATGGACAAAGGACTGATTCACAAAGAAAGAGTGCCGGAAGACGCTAGAAAATACCGTCTCTTCCTGACAGAAAAAGCAAAACAGGTAGAACAGGCCAGCCGCCAGGCAGCCAAAGACCTGGACAAAACCTTCTACGAAGGCGTATCCGAAAGCGATATGCAAGTCTTCAAAGGCGTCCTGGGTCAGATTATGAAAAACCTGGACATGATTTAAATATAGCGCATCATGGGCATGTGACAATGGAGATCACATGCCCTTTTTTTATAAGTGCGTAATGCGAAGTGCGTAGTGCGTAATGAAGGAAGGGGCGCACAAAATTTGAAAGCGCCCCAATCCCCTTTTTTATAAAGTAAGCAATACACGGCTCTCAGTCATAGATACATCCAACTGCCTACAAAAATCGGCGAGCTATATAAAAAGGATGCATATGACTTGTTCCTATCGATATAAGAGCAATACGAGGGCTCGCCGCCACCATTACGCACTACGCACTTCGCACTCATTCACAGATTTTTCCTTCAATGATACCAAGCAGCGTCTCCCTTCCTTCTCCTGTCAGGGAGGAGTAGGCGATGGGGGCGTGGTTGGTGGGGAAGAGTTTCTTTAGCTGGGCCAGGTTTTTGTGGAGTTCGTTGCGACTCAGTTTGTCTCCTTTGGTACCGATGATGAGAAGGTCTGGGGCCACGGTTTTGAGCCAGTCGTAGGCTTTCTTATCGATGGGAAGGCCGGGATGGCGCAGGTCTACCAGAAGGCCAATCATGGTGAGGCCCGGGGATTTCCGCATGTATTCGTCAATGAATGCAGACCAGTTGTCTTTGTTTTCCTGGCTGGTTTTTGCAAAGCCGTAGCCCGGAAGGTCCACCAGGTACCAGTCCTGCCGCTGTTCCACTTCGTCTACGGTGCGGCGAGATTGGATGGCGTAGTAGTTGATGGTCCGGGTTTTCCCCGGTTCGCGGCTCACGTAGGCCAGTTTTCTTCGTCCGCACAGGGAATTGATCAGCGACGATTTGCCTACATTGGACCGCCCGATAAAGGCGATTTCCTTTCTGCCGTCGGTGACATACTGGTTCTTATTCACCGCAGAAGCAAAGTAGGCGGAGGAAAATATATGAAATTTTGCGATATCTTTGATTTCGGACATAACTTTCTCCTTGCATGCATATGCAATCATTTTAAAACCGTTATAATAAGGGTTATTATTCTGCCACGATATTTAGTGTCTCATAGCATATATCCGCTAAAATCAAGGTTATAAAAGGTTATTTCAGGGTTATTTCTCATACCACAATAACCTTGAAATAACCTTTTGTTTATGTATTTTGCATCAAGTGACTCATTTTTATTCCGTACGTATAACCTGCCCGAAGGGCTAACCTTTTCAATGTTTTACGTGAAACATGTCTCCAACGAGCGCGCCACCTATTTCACCAGCGCATGTTCCAGCACTTCGTCGACATTTTTCACGCACACGAAGTGAAGTTTGTCTCGCACGGATTTCGGGATTTCGTCCAGGTCTCGTTTGTTCTTTACAGGGAGAAGGATTTGTTTGATGCCGAATTGGCTGGCGGCTAGGACTTTTTCTTTCAGGCCGCCGATGGGGAGGACTTCGCCGGTCAGGGTAATTTCGCCGGTCATGGCGGTGTCGCTTCTGACTTTCCGGCCGGTGTAGGCACTGGCCATGGCGGTGGCCATGGTGATGCCGGCAGACGGGCCGTCTTTCGGCACGGCTCCTTCGGGGAGGTGGATATGGGTGTCGATGGATTCATAGAAATCTTCTGGGAGGCCCAATTCTTTGGCCCGGCTGCGGATGTAGGTGTAGGCGGTTTCTGCCGATTCTTTCATTACGTCCCCCAGCTGACCGGTCAGGATGAGATGGCCTTTGCCTTTGATGGTGACCGCTTCGGTGTCCAGCACTTCGCCGCCTACGGCGGTCCAGGCGAGGCCGGTGACGCGGCCTACGGTGTCTTCGTGTTCTTCTGCCATGGGCAGGAATTTCACGGGCCCCAGGTATTTCTCTAAGGTCGAAACGGTCAGTTTCGGCATGGATTCATCTTGAAGAACAATTTTCTTTCCCACTTTGCGGCACAGGGAGCCAATGGTGCGTTCCAAGTTTCTGACCCCCGCTTCTCTGGTGTAGCTGCGAATCAACTTCCGAATCAGGGCCGGAGTGAAGGTGATGTCTTTCGCTTTGAGGCCATTTCTTTCCCGCTGGCGGGGAATGAGGTATTTCTTGGCGATTTCCACTTTTTCTTCTTCGGTGTAACCGGTCAGTTCGATCAGTTCCATGCGGTCCAGGAGAGCCGCCGGAATGGTGGACACCGAGTTGGCGGTGCAGAGGAAGAATACTTTTGACAGGTCGAAGGGGATGTCGATGTAGTTGTCGTGGAAGGCTTTGTTCTGTTCCGGGTCCAAGGCTTCCAGGAGGGCCGATGCCGGATCACCGCGGAAGTCGGCGCAGACTTTGTCAATTTCATCCAGGAGAATCAGCGGATTCTTTGTCTTGGCCTGGTTGATGGCTTCGATGAAACGGCCCGGCATGGCAGCGATGTAGGTCCGGCGATGGCCGCGGATTTCTGCTTCATCGTGGACGCCGCCCAAGGAAATACGAGCAAATTTCCGTCCCATGGAACGAGCGATGGACTGGGCCAGAGAAGTCTTGCCTACCCCTGGCGGTCCTACGAAGCAGATAATCGGTGCTTTCGCATCCGGAGCCAGTACGCGAATAGCCAAGTATTCCAGGATACGCTCTTTGATTTTTTCCAAACCGTAGTGGTCCGCGTCCAGCACGTCCTTGGCGTGTTTCAAATCCAGCACATCCTGGCTTTCTTTGTCCCAAGGCAGGCCAAAGACCCAATCCAGGTAATTCCGAGACACGGCGGTTTCGGCCATCATCGGCGGCATGGCAGCCAAATGGTCGATTTCTTTTTTCAGCTTTTCTTTGTATTCTTCCGGAATGGCCGCTTCCTGCAGTTTCTTCCGATAGGCTTCGGCTTCTTCGTCCTGGTTGGATGCATCGCCCAGTTTGTCATGGATGGCTTTGATTTTGGACCGCAAGTAGTAGTCCTGCTGTTCCTTATCCATTTTCTTCCGGGCTTCTCCATTGATTTCATTTTCCAGCTGACCGATAGCGATTTCCTGGTTCAAGCAATTCTGCACATCCACGATACGTTCCATCACGTCGATTTCTTCTAAGAGCTTCTGCCGCTTCTTCGGCACCAGCATCAACTGGGACGCAATGAAATCGGCGGTTTCGCCGGGGTCTTCGATTTGTTTCAATCGGTCCATCTGTTCATCCGGCAGGCCCTGTTTGGTATTTCTTAGCCAATCAAAGAAAGTACGCAGGATGTTCCGGCGATAGGCTTCGGCTTTCAAGGGGTCCACCGGTGGAATTTCTTCTGCATCATCTACATCGGTCAGGAAATAGGCACCTTCCTGGTGAATATTTGTCAAATACACACGGGAGATCCCTTCCACCAGGACGCGAATGAGGCCGCCCGGGAGCTGCAGCATCTGTTCAATCTTCAATACGGTACCGCAGCGATAGAGGGTGTCTTCGCTGGGGTCGGTGACATTCGGGTCTTTTTGCATGACGCCTACCATGTAACGATCACTTTTCATGGCCTGGCGCACAGCCGCAATGGATTCCTTGCGGCCTATATCTAAGCTGACTGTCATTTTCGGATAAATGACAACATCTCTCAACGCTACCAGAGGCAGGGTGAGAGGCTGGTTATTGGTTGTAATTTCATTCATATATAGTTCCTCCATAATACTATTATTATAGCATGAATGGGGAGATTAGTAACTAATCGCTGGTTATTAATTCGTTTTCTTGAAATAATGCGTAATGCGAAGTGCGTAGTGCGTAATGATAGAAGGGGCGCGTCAAATTATATAGCGCCCCAATACCCCTTTTTATAAAAAAGGTTATTATTCAGCTGATTCCTTCTGAATCACATTTTCTGCTATCGCAAGCACCAGGGTTAAAAAGGTTATAAAAGGTTATGGAAATACTGTTTTCCCATAACCTTTTATAACCCTATATAACCTTGTCACTGGCGTCTAACGTTCTATGTCAGAAATAGCAATCAGCGTAATAATAACCTTTGTATATCGTTTTACATGAAATATGACTCTATTGGTTATCAATAATCGGCGAGCTATATAAAAAGTCATCTTGCTATATATGACAATCGGTATAAGAGCAACACGAGGGCTCGCCGCCACCATTACGCACTACGCACTTCGCATTACGCACTAAAAAAGCGGTACCATCTCTATGAGATGATACCGCTCAAATGGAACAAAGTTATTTTCTTTCAAGGATCGGCTGGGAGTGATTCAATACCACGTCTTCGGTGACGGTGCACTTGGTGACGTCTTTCATGCTAGGAATTTCGTACATCACTTTCTGCATGATTTTTTCGATGATGGCACGAAGGCCTCTGGCACCGGTATTTCTTTCGATGGCCTGCCGAGCGATGGCGCGGATGGCTTTGTCTTCAAATTCCAAATCCACATGGTCCATGGCGAGCAGTTTTTGGTACTGTTTCACCAGGGCGTTCTTCGGTTCGGTGAGAATGCGAACCAGGGCGTCTTCGTCCAATGGCTGCAGGTTCACGATCACTGGCAGACGGCCGATGAATTCCGGAATGAGGCCAAATTTCAGAAGGTCTTCTGGCTGTACTTGGCTCAGCAGGTCCTTCATGTCTTTGTCTTCTTTCCGTTCGATGTCAGCACCGAAGCCCATGACACTCTTGGTGAGACGGCTGTCGATGACTTTATCGATGCCCGCAAAGGCGCCGCCGCAGATGAAGAGGATGTTGCTGGTGTCGATGCGAATCATTTCCTGATTCGGGTGCTTACGGCCGCCCTGAGGCGGTACGCTGGCTACGGTACCTTCCAGGATTTTCAGCAACGCCTGCTGCACCCCTTCGCCGGATACGTCGCGGGTGATGGATACGTTTTCTGTCTTTCTGGCGATTTTATCGATTTCATCAATGTAGACAATGCCCCGTTCGGCTTTGTCGATATCATAGTCAGCGGCCTGGATGAGGCGGAGAAGAATATTTTCTACGTCTTCCCCCACATAGCCTGCTTCGGTCAGTGTGGTGGCATCGGAAATAGCAAATGGCACGTCCAGAAAACGAGCCAAGGTCTGGGCCAACAGGGTCTTGCCGCTGCCTGTCGGTCCCAACATGACGATATTTGATTTCTGCAGTTCCACATCATCGGTACCACCCTGGTACTGGATACGTTTGTAATGGTTGTATACGGCGACGGCCAGCGCGATTTTTGCATCGTCCTGTCCGATCACGTACTGGTCCATGTATTTCTTAATTTCTTCAGGAGCTGACAGCTTCACCTGAGGGAGTTTCTTCTTTTTCTTGTCTTCTTCCATTTCCTGGTGAAGAATGTTCTGGCACACTTCGATACATTCGTTGCAAATGTACACCCCAGGGCCGGCAATCAATTTGTCTACTTCATCACCGGAGCGGCCACAGAAGCTGCATACCGGAGTTCCTTCATTTTTGCGATTCACAGGAAACCTCCTTTTTCATAGTTGTATATGGTTTACGTTTCTTTGCTTTGTTTTATGTTTGGTGACTGGTGACTGGTGACTCGTGACTGGTGACTAGGAGCGTCGTGAATCCAGTTTCCCACCAATCACCGATACCAATTTTCGTTCATAGGACTGCAGGAAGTGCATATGTTTTTATATAAAAAGGGGTATTGGGGCGCTATATGAATTGTGCGCCCCTTCCACCA
>DBLC01000089.1:1366-12838 GCA_002297935.1 Dialister sp. UBA734 | reverse complement strand
CCACCACTACGCACTACGCACTACTCACTACGCACTTTTTCAGAAAATAGTAATGAATGGCTACTTACTATTTCCCCTTTACCGCATCCAGTTCATTTCTTGTCAAAATATGGTCGATGAGGCCATAGTCTTTGGCCATCTGGGCGGTCATGAAATTGTCTCTTTCGGTGTCGTGCTGGATGGTTTCCAGGGACTGTCCGCTGTGTTTGGCCAGGATGCCATTCAGTTCTTCCCGGAGGCGAAGAATTTCTCTGGCGTGAATTTCAATTTCCGTTGCCTGTCCCTGTACGCCGCCCAATGGCTGGTGAATCATCACGTTCGCATGGGGAAGGGCATAGCGCTTGCCAGCGGCGCCGGCGGTCAGGAGCACGGCGGCCATGGAAGCACAGGAGCCAATGCAGATAGTGGACACATCCGGTTTGATATACTGCATGGTGTCGTAAATAGCCAGACCAGCGGTGACAACGCCGCCAGGGCTATTGATATAGAGATGAATGTCTTTGGACGGATCTTCCGCTTCCAGGAAAAGAAGCTGTGCGATGATCACATTGGCCATATGGTCTTCAATCTGTCCATCCAGAAATATAATTCTGTCTTTCAGCAGACGGGAGTAAATATCGTAAGAACGCTCGCCACGAGCGGTCTGTTCTACCACGATCGGTACGTATGCCATATATATCATCCTTTCTTCTTTACTATAAAGGGATTAGGGATTAGTAGCTAGGGATTAGGAAATAAAGCCTAATTTCTGCTGCGTCACAGCTATTAGCTGCTAGCTACTAGCCGGCTAGAAGCCAGAAGCTAACAGCTAGCAGCTGTGACACTAGCGGGATCTAGTATTTCCTAATTCCTAATCCCCAATCCCTAGCTACTAGTCAAGTGCACAAAGAGACGCTGGTTTCCCCGCGTCTCTTTTGTTTCCCCGACTAGCGGGTCTTATGGATTTTTCTTTGAAGTGAAATTATTTCTTTTCTGCAGCCAGAATGGTTTCGATAATTTCAGCTTTCTTTGCTTTGGATTCCAGAGCGATGCCTTTTTCCTGTGCGTATGCTTTCAGGTCTTTTACGGTCATAGCGTTCAGATCTTCTTCGCTTTTGGAAGCTTCTTCAGTAGCCGGTGCTTCTTCTGCAGCAGCTTCTGCTTTGTCTGCTTCTGCTTTTTTAGCAGCGCCATAGATGAAAGCAGCAGCTTTCTTGCGGAGTACGGAGTCAACCAGCATACCTACGCGGTTTTCTTCCTTAATGATCTTCATGACATCTTTTGGTTCAGCGTTGAACTGATGAGCCATGCTGTATACTTCCATGGAGAGGTCCTGGTTGGTTACCTGGAGATCTTCTTTTTCAGCGATAGCTTCGAGAACGAGGCCCTGACGAACCTGTTCAGCAGCGGTCTTTTCATAGTTCTTGCGGAACTGTTCTTCGGTCTGGTTGATGTTCTTCAGGTAGTCTTCCAGTTTCATTTCTCTGGATTCCAGGTTCATCTTCACTTCTTCAACGATTTCGTCGATGCGCTGTTCTACCATTTCCTGAGGAATATCTACTTTTGCGTTAGCTACAGCCTGTGCTACCAGTGCTTCATGGTATGCTTCTTCAGCCTGCTGGATAGCGTGTAGCTGCATCTGCTGTTTAATGGATGCTTTCAGTTCATCCATGGTTTCAAACTGGCTGATGGATTTTGCAAATTCATCGTTCAGTTCTGGGAGCTGTTTACGTTTTACGTCGTTTACGTGTACTTTGAATTCTGCTTCTTTGCCTTTCAGAGCGTCTACGAAGTAGGTTTCCGGGAAAGTAACCTTAACTTCTACGTCGTCGCCTGCTTTGTGGCCTTCCAGCTGTTCTTCAAAGCCAGGGATAAAGCTCTGGGAACCGATTTCCAGTGGATAGGTCTTGCCTTCGCCACCTTCGAATGGTTTTCCGTCGATGAAGCCTTTGAAGTCGATAACAGCATAGTCGCCTTTAGCGAGGATAGCGCCTTCTTCTGCTTTTTCCAGTCTTGCGCTCTGTTCAGCTGCTTTTTTCAGTTCTTCATTGACCTGGTCATCGGTGATTTCCGGGTTAGCATGTTCTGCTTCGAGACCTTTGTAGTCGCCCAGTTCTACTTCTGGACGTTTAACGAAGGTAGCGGTGAAGGTAGCGCCGTCTTTTTCGGAGAAGGTTTCTTCCTTCACTTCAGCCTGGGTCACAGGAATCAGTTTTTCCTGCTGCATAGCTTCATTGATTGCACCGTTGATAACGATATCTTTAGCTTCTGCTTCGATAGCTTCTTTGCCGAAATGCATTTCCAGGATTTTGCGGTTTGCTTTGCCCTTACGGAAGCCAGGAATTCTTACCTGGTTTGCAATGCGAGCAACAGCCTGCTTGAATCCTTTCTGTACTGCTTCTGCCGGCAGTTCGATGTTCAGAGATACCTTGTGCTGATCCAGTGCCTCTACTTTTACGTTCATAAAAATTATTCCTCCTTAAGTCGGTTTTTCCGACAATATTGAACCTATTCTTTTATTTTTACAGAATACGACAAATCGCAAGTTATATTTTATCACAGTCTTTTGGAAAATACAAATTTCTCATTTAAACAGTGCGTAATGCGTAATGCGTAGTGCGTAATGGTGGCCGGCGAGCGCCTCGAATTGCTCTTATTCCGAAACAGTCACCATCAACATAGTCCGTTTCTATAGGCTCGCCGATTTTTGCAGGCAGTTAGCCGTATCTATGACTGCTAACTGCTTATTTTATAAAAAGGGGTATTGGGGCGCTATATAATTTGATGCGCCCCTTCCTTCATTACGCATTACACACTTCGCACTACGCATTATTCAAAACTACAGTCCCAAAACAATCCCCGCTGCCGCACTGACCGCGATGTACCAAATGGGGTGTTTTTTGAATTTCTTTAACGCTGCAAAAATGACAACCGCCAGCAGCAGGCTGGGCCAGTTGACCAAAGAAAGGGTGAGGCCTGCGGTGTGGTACAGGTCCATATCCAGCAGAGCCACTTTTGCTACACCCAACCCAGCGGCAGCAATGAGGGCCGTGGAAGCCGGACGGAGGCCGTAGAAAATGCGCTGCACCGTGTCGGATTCTCTGAACCGGGTGAGCATGGCATAAATGGCGGTGATCACAATCAATGCTGGCGCCGTCAAAGACAGGGTGGTGAAAATCCCGCCGGGAACCCCCAAGGCTTGGAAGCCCGCGTAGGTTGCCATGTTGACCCCCAAAGGCCCCGGAGTGGATTCAGAAATCGCAATCATATTGGCGATGTCTTCCGCGGTGAACCAACCGGTTCGTTCGGAAATATCATACAAGAAAGGAAGGGTTGCCAGGCCTCCGCCGACCGCAAAGAGACCGGTTTTGAAAAATTCCCAAAACATTTGGAGCCACATCATTTGGACGCACCACCTTTCTTATTTCCTTTGGGCTTCAGGAAATAGCCAGCCAATCCGGCAATCACCACAGAGAATACCGGCGATACCGGCGCAAACAGAGCAATCAGAAGGATGGCAATGAAAATCACCGTGGTGCGGGTGTCTTTCACCGATTTCTTTCCCAATTTCAACACCGCATCGAGAATCAACACGCACACGCAAGCCCGGATGCCGGCGAAAGCATGAATCACGTAGGGATTTTCCTCAAAGTGGGACAGAAATAAAGCAATCACTGTGATGATAATCATAGACGGCGTGATGACCCCCAAGGTGGCGAACACGCCGCCCCAGAACCCTTTCAGCTTGCAGCCAATAAAGGTAGCCACATTGACTGCAATCATCCCCGGCGTGACCTGCCCCAGGGCGTAGTAATCCATCAATTCTTCCTCGCTGCCCCAGTGCTTGTTCTCCACAATCTCCCGCTGCAAAATCGGCAGCATGGCATACCCACCGCCAAACGTGACCGCCCCCATCTTGGCGAAAATGAGAAATAACTCAATCAGTAGTTTCATCTAATATCCCCTTTTTTCTGATACCGATCTCCAGTGCGTAATGCGTAGTGCGCAGTGCGTAATGAAGGTAGCGGCGCACAATTCATATAGCGCCGCATTTTTATAAAACGAAGTGTCTCTCATTATATGATTAACAGCATAGATTATCAAATCTTTTATTTTTGCATGACAAAAAAGCATGAAAGATTGGCTCTCTCATACTTTTGCGTTGCATGTATAAAAGTTGGGATATTGGGGCGCTTTATTATGGTGTTGCGCCCCTTCCACCATTACGCACTACGCACTTCGCATTACGCACTGTTTCAGGCTCTCAAAATGGATTTCAAGAACGCTTTCGTTCTATCGCTCTTCGGATGGTCGAAGACTTCTTCGCTGGTGCCTTCTTCTTCCACACGGCCGTCGACCATGAAAAGAATCTTGTCGGACACTGATTTGGCGAAAGCCATTTCGTGGGTTACGATAGCCATGGTCATTTTTTCATCCGCCAGCTGCTGAATGGTTTTCAATACTTCACCGGTCAGTTCCGGGTCCAGGGCAGAGGTCGGTTCGTCAAAGAGCATGATTTCCGGATCCATAGCCAATGCACGGGCGATAGCCACACGCTGTTTCTGCCCGCCGGACAGATTGCCAGGATACATATCTTTCTTGTTCAAAAGACCGACTTTGTTCAGCAGGTCTTCGGCGATGGGCTGTATTTCTTCTTTCTTCATGCCTTTCACATAAATCGGAGCGGCCATGATATTGTCCAGCACTGTCATGTGAGGAAATAGATTGAACGACTGGAACACCATGCCCATTTTGCCAAGAATTTCCTTCGTCTTTGCTTCCGACGCATAAACCACTTTCCCGTCTTTTTCTTCCGCCAAGGTTTCCCCATCCACCACGATGGTACCGCCCTGGATGGTTTCCAGGTGATTCAGACAACGGAGAAGCGTACTTTTCCCCGCGCCGGACGGGCCGATGATGGAAATGACTTCTCCTTTTTCCAATGTCATATTTACGCCGTGAAGGATGGTCAATTTGCCGAAATCCTTCCGGATATTTTTCATTTCAATAAAGCTCATGGATCCTCCATATTATATAGGTTGCTCAGGTGACTCAAGTAACACAAGGTTCTAAAGGTACTAAGGGGTTCTTAGGGTTCTTAGGGTTCTCGAACGAGCTGAATACGCTAGCGTCAATCGGCATATTCGACAAACCTTTAGAACCTTCAGAACCCTTAGAACCTTATATCCCCCAACCAATTCATATTAAATGTCACTAAAATATACGATAATTCCTACGGCTTACAAGTTGCTCAGGTGACTCAGGTAACTCAAGTTTCTCAGGTTCTCCAAACGAGATGATACCGCTGGCGTCATGCGCACATTCGAAAAACCTGAGCGACCTGAGAAGCCTAAGCAACCTGAGTAACCTGTAATTTCAAGCGAAATCATGCTAGCTGACTCAACACGTTAACATGACAGCGTTATTCCTCATACACCGCATATTTCTTTTCTACATAGGCCAGAATCTTTGTCAGAATGGCAGTGCATACCAGGTAGAAAATGGCAGCTACCAGGAATGGCATGGTATCGAAATCGCGCTGTACGAACGCGCGGGTGACACGCATCAGGTCGTTCATGGCCAGGATGTACACCAGAGAGGTATCTTTCAAGAGGGTAATGGTTTCATTACCCAGAGGCGGAATGACCCGCTTCACCACCTGCGGGAGCACAATGTGCCACATGGTCTGTTTGTACGTGAAGCCCAGTACCTTGGCGCCTTCATACTGTCCCTTCGGGATAGATTGAATGCCGCCGCGGAAAATTTCCGCAAAGTACGCGGCGTAGTTGGCAACAAAGGCCAAGATGGCCGCCGGGAAATCACTGATCTGTACATTCAGCATCAGCGGCAGCCCGTAGTAAATAAACATGATCTGCAGCATCAGCGGAGTACCGCGCATGACGTAAATGTACATGGCCGCCAGCTTCCGCAAAATGCCCACTTTGGAAATACGAACCAACGCCAGCAGAATCCCGATAGGCAGGGACAGCACGATGGTAATCAAAAAAATCTGCGCCGAAATCCCCAGCCCGGCAAACATATTTGGCAAAATTCTAAGTATGTAATCCATAAAAAACTCCTTGCTCCTCAGGGATTAGTAGCTAGGCTCTAGGGATTAGAAATATGCAATACTTCCTGCTATGTCACAGCTATTAGCTCTTAGCTACTAGCTACTAGAATTGCCTAATCCCTAATCCCTAGCTACTCATTTATATCCCATTTTTATTTCTAATGACGCAACTGCATTTTGCGCCGACTATGTAAGTATCATACAATGAATTTATTATTTTAGCAAGATAGAGAAATAAAAAGATGACTCCGTAGGAGGCATCTGGTCGGTAAACGGAATGTGAAAAGGTTATTGTTCTTCTGATTCCGCTTGCTGCTAGCATAATGCAATCCGCTTAGTAAAAGGTTATAATTCTGCCGCTTTCACTTGCTGCTTGTATCATGCAATTCGATTGTCAAAAGGTTATGATTGTACTGATTTCTCTTATCCAACAAAATAAAATACCGCCAACATCAAGGTTATAAAAGGTTACTCCATGTAGGCAAAATAACCCTTTATAACCCGATGCTAGCGGTATCTTTTCTTTGTTACATAAAGGAAATCAGTAGAATGATAACCCTTTGACATCCTTTTAAATAACCAATGACTCAACAAGAATCAGAAGAATAATACCCTTTAGACTATCCGCATAAATGCCAATGTCGCAAAAGATTGCCGTGCAATCTTATTATTTCAAAACTACATCCTTCCCAAACCATTTTTCGGAAATCTTCGCTGCTTCGCCGCTGGCTACGACTTTCGCAATGCCTTCGTCCAGGAGTTTCACCAGGGCTTCGTTATCTTTCTTGATGCCGATGGAGAAGGTGTCTTTGGAAACGACTCCTTCCAGTTCTTTGAACTGGCCCGGTTTCTTGGTCATGTAGTATTCAATCAGCACGGAGTCTGCCAGGACCGCATCGCAGCGACCGGATTCCAGATCCATGAAGCAAGCAGCCAGATCTGGATAGGCTTTGACTTCAGAGAAGGAATTCTTGAAGGCTTCGTCGCGGTTCAGTGCAGTTTCTGCGGTGGATGCTTCCTGGATGGCAATCTTCTTGCCTTTCAAATCTTCTGGACTCTTGACTGGGCTGTCGTTCATGACTGCATAGACCTGGATGTTATCCATATATGGTTTGGTAAATGCCAATTTCTTCTGCCGTTCCGGTGTCATGGTGAAACCGTTCCAAATGCAGTCGATACGGCCGGAGTTCAGTTCTGTTTCTTTAGAAGCCCAATCAATCGGTTTGAATTCGATGGGCACACCAATTTCTTTAGAAACCGCATTGGCCATATCGATATCGAAACCTACGATTTTGCCGCTGTCATCGCGGAATCCCATAGGAGCGAAGGTATCATCCATACCAGCCACAATCTTTGCCGGTTTGCCGCCAGCCGCACTGCTAGCAGCTTCTTTCTTATCTCCACCGCCACAACCTGCGAGCATACCAGCAGCACCCAGTGCCAAAGCCCCAGCAATCATCATCTTTTTCCAGTTCATTTTCATGGTTAAGTCCCCCTTGTAATCCCGTTTCTTCATTTCTTTATTTGACTAAAGGATTTCTTATGCAACTATCATACAGGATGAAAATTCTTTTGTCAAGTAAAGAAATAAAATATTTGCAATATCATTAGAATAATCTAGCATGAATACCAAAAGCTAAAAGGTTATGATTCTACTGCTTTCGCAAATTGCCACCATGCAGAACACCGCCTGTCATCAAGGTTATCATTCTGCTGGTTTGTTCAGATAAACAATAAGATATATCCGTTAGCAAAGGGTTACAAAAGGTGATGATTTTTCCGACTTCATAACCTTTTATAACCCTTTGCTGGCGATAATTTTCTTTATGGTACATATGGAAGCCAGTAGAATAATAACCTCTTTTCTATTTCAATAAATGATTATCGTCACAAAAGAAATCATCAAACAATAACCTTTTGCCTACCCTTAATAAATGAAAAATGAGCTTAGCGGAAATATCGAATATAACCTTTTCCGTGATATAATAAGAAAAAGAGACGCGGAGGTACAAGACTATGACAATTCCTATGACTTTCAACTTGTCCATTGGCAAAGAGAAGCCCCATTCGGGGACCCAGAAGGTGTGTCCGTTCTGTCATCCAGAAAATTTGACCCACATCTTGGACCAACGGGGCGATATGATCTGGCTGATGAATAAGTATCCTGTATTTGAAAAAACGGTCCCCACGGTCATTGTCGAAACGTCGGACCACAATGGGGAACTTTCTACCTATGCTCCGCAAAAACTCCATGAGGTGATTTCTTTTGGCCTGGAAAAATGGAGAGAAATGGAACGGGACAAACGATTCAAATCGGTCATTTATTTCCGCAACTTCGGCCCCACGTCCGGTGGTTCCCAACGGCACCCCCATTCCCAGATTATCGGTCTGGAAGAATACGACTACCGAGACAACCTGCTTGGCGAAAATTTTCTAGGTTCCATTGTCCACGAAGACCAAGACTGCTACGCCTCGCTAGCGGATTATCCATTGAGCGGCGTGGGAGAGCTGAACGTGACCCTCAAAACCGACGGACAGCCCGAAGGATTTGCCGACACCATCCAGACCTTGGCCCGGTTCGTCCTGCAAGACTTCCCCATCCGCTGCAGCAGTTACAATATTTTCTTCTACCACTTGAAACATCTGCACGCCAAAATCTTCCCCCGCTTCACCGCCAGCCCCCTCTACATGGGCTACCGCATCACCAACGTGATGGACGAAACCAGTAAGAAGCACATCATAGATACATTGAAGTCGGAGAAATACTTTCATTCTAAATAATGCGTAATGCGAAGTGCGTAATGGAAGAGGGGCGCACAATTCATAAAGCGCCCCAAAGGATAAAAAGGTTATATAAGGTTATATAAGGTTATGTACTTGCGTAAGTTTCATAACCCTATATAACCCCTTTAACCTTGTGACAAGCGGTGAATTTTGCATGTTAGGAAATAGAAATCTGCAGAATGATAACCCTCTTCATCATTTGCGCCCCTTCCACCATTTCTCACTTCTAACTAAAAAAGGTTTCATACCAATTGACACTATCTTTTTACCGCTATATGAAAAGAGGTTTTTATGAAATTATATGCCTTCAGCGATTTCCATCTCTCCGGAGATCCGCCTACGAAGCCTATGGATATTTTTGGAGAGAATTGGAAAAATCACAGAGAAAAAATCGTCAATGCTTGGATGGACACCATTCAGGAAGACGATGCGGTCATCATGGCCGGCGATTTGTCCTGGGCCATGAGCATGGAAAGTGCCATGCAAGACCTGACCATGCTGGGTACCCTGCCGGGGCGAAAAATCATCGTCCGGGGCAACCACGATTTCTGGTGGTCCACGGTGACGAAAATGACTGCCATGACCCACGGCGCTTTTGAATTCATTCACAACTCCGCCATTCAAGTGGGCAATGTAGCCTTGGCCGGTACACGGGGATGGATTTCTGAAACATCGAAGAAATTCACCGAAACAGACCGGTCCATCATCCTTCGCGAAGAAGGACGCATGGCCCGTTCGTTAGAACTGGCACAGAAAATGAACGTAGACAAAATCATCGCCGTGCTGCACTATCCTCCCTTTGATGAAGCCAGAAATCCGTCTCACATGATGGACATCATCAAAGAACACGGTGCCGACCAGTGCATTTACGGTCACATCCACGGCGGCCCCAATTTCGTCAATCTTCCGGAAGAATTAGAAGGCATCCCGCTGCACCTCACCAGCGCGGACTACCTGGATTTCAAGCCCTATTTCATTTGCGACCTGGAGGCCCCTCATGCATAAACTGGCAGAAAGCAAACTCCTCTCCGGCTTCATCTACGGCGATCCCCATATGAAAGAATACATGTACCTCCCCGGCAGCGAACTGGACAGCGAGACCCCCATGTTGGTCTATGAAATAGACGGCTCCCGCCAAGACGTGACCATGACAGAAGCCCTGTCCATCATAGAGAAACGAAGCCTCAAACCCTGCAGCCATCCGGTGTTTGGGAAGAATACCATGGGATGAATGAGTGCGTAATGCGTGGTGCGTAGTACGTAATGGTGGTAGCGGCACACAAAATTTGGAAGCGCCGCGAATTTTTGAAAATAGGGATTAGTAACTAGGCCCTAGGGATTAGGAAATATGGTGACTCTATTGTTCTCGTCATTTCGATCGACGGAAACGGTAGAGTCACTCACTTTTGCCCCACCAATCCCCCATACTCTTTATTTCATCGTAAAAGGGTTATATAAGGTTATGTACTTACCATATTTCATAACCTTATATAACCCTTTTAACCTTGTACCAAGCCTTACTTGTGATATGTTAGAAATGGGGAATCAGCAGAATGATAACCTTTTATATTATTTGTGGCGCTTCCCGATTTGATGCACCGCTACCACCATTACGCACTACGCACTTCGCATTACGCACTAACCTCGGCACTACGCATTACGCATTCTTATTTCAGCCGTTCTTTCAAAAACTTAATAAACGTCCCTGCCGCCAGGCTGAACGGTTGGTTCCTCCGCCAAGCCAGCATGGTATGGATGGTGATGTCCGGTTCCAGCGGGCGGTAGCAGATTTTCCGTGTATCCATCATGGGCAGCACCCCTTCGCTGGCGACGAAATAGCCCATGCCGCATTCCACCATGATGGCTTTATTGGTGGGAAGGCTGACGCTCAATCCCAAATCATAGGTTTTGAGGGAATCTTTCGCCCAGGATTTAAATTTCGCATTCAAATCCTGCCGGCTGGCTAGAATGATGGTTTTCCCTTCTAAATCTTTCGGATGGATGGTTCCTTTCTCGGCCAACGGGTCATCAATGGGCATGTAAATTCCATTTTTCCGCGGCTCCCCGATGGGCAAGTATTCGTATTTCTCAAACTCATAAGAATCCACCAGCAGCCCCACGTCGGTCAGGCCCTGGTTGATTCGCTCTTTGATTTCCGTAGACACCGCGGCGAAATAATCAAATCCCACCTTGGGATACATGGCCCGGAATTCTTTGATCAGCTGAATGAAATCATAATTGGCCGCCAAATCCCCACCGGCCACGCGGATGGTGCCTTCCATCAAAGCATCGCTTTCTTCCAGTTCCCGCTCCGTTTGATGTACCAGAGACAAGATTTCCTCGGCCCGCCGCCGAAGCAAAATGCCTGCCGGCGTCAAAGAAACACGGCGTCCGCTCCGGTCCAGCAGCTTCACGCCATACTCCTCTTCCATCTGCGCAATCTGCCGCGACAACGTAGGCTGGGTGATATGAAGCCGCTCCGCCGCCTTGGTGATGCTCTCCTCCCGAGCAATCATCAGGAAATAAGACAATACGCGATTTTCCATGGATTCACCTTCTTTATAATAGAAATAGGTTGCTCAAGTTGCTAAGGTTACTCAGGTTGTTCTGAAGGTTCTGAAGGTTCTCGCTCCGCTCGT
>DBLC01000089.1:0-1245 GCA_002297935.1 Dialister sp. UBA734 | reverse complement strand
CCAGTCACCAGTCACCAACATTATAATGCGGCGCCCTATATTTTTGAAGCGCCGCCTAAATAAGTTTACACCGATTTTATCGCCCCCTTTGGGGGAGATGCCGTAGGCAGAGGGGGCAGCTCTAGCGGCATAAATGATTCTGTTATTCTAACCTAAGCAAGACTACTACATTTCTAACTTCTCACTTCTAACTTCTCACTGCATTTCCAATACTGCCATATGCCGCCCTGTTTCCCCGCCGGATTTCCGATAGGAATAAAACAAATCATCTCGGCAATAGGTACAAATCCCGCAGTCCTCGATATGGTCTTTCGGAATCCCCACCTGTTCCATCAAGAGACGATTGGCGCCGTGAAGGTCGAAGAGATATTTCCCATTGGGTTTAGTCGCCGACAAAGTTTCCATATGGGCTGCAGAAAACAGGTGAGAAAAGGCTTCAATCACTTCGCCGCCCACTTCAAAGCACTCCTTCCCGATGGCCGGACCGATGGCACAGAGAATATGTTCTCGCTGACAGCCAAATTCTTTTTCCATCTTATCAATGGTTTTTCCCGCAATATTTCCAGCGGTTCCTCGCCAGCCACCGTGAGACAGACCAATCACTTCTTTCACTGGGTCATAGAACAAAAGCGGCGTACAGTCCGCGTAGTTCATAATGAGGGGCACATTCTTTTCCGCTGTAATCAGTCCATCGCAATCGGGAATGGCGTTCTCCATAGACAGGGCGCCACGGCCGCAGTCCTTTTCGCCCACGATTTCGATATGGGTCCCATGGACCTGCTTGGCACAAATGATGCGACTCGCATCGCTTCCCAAGACGTGAAAAAACCGCCGCCGATTTTCCAACACCGCCGCCGGATCATCTCCCACCGGAAGGCCCATATTGAGCGTATCAAACGGCGCTTCGCTAACGCCACCGAGACGAGTCGATACCGCCGCGGTTACCGGATGGTTTTGAAATATGTCAAAGGTCAGGTAGGAAATTCCATCTTTGGAAATCAAGTTCATGATATACCTCCTATTTATAAGGTTCTGTTGAGGCCATTGCAATGGTCTATCCATACTATTTTACACCGCTTTACTAGGGTTCTGTTGGTGGCAATATGGATTCACAAACATAGCGATAACTCCGCTCTCACAGGGTTCTGGCAAGATGATTGCGATAGTGCATCAATCCTATTTTATACCGTTATACTAAGGTTCTGGAGAGACTGTTTCGATAGAGCAACAACACCATTTCATGCC
>DBLC01000090.1:15376-23345 GCA_002297935.1 Dialister sp. UBA734 | reverse complement strand
CTTTAATCACAAGCGGAATCATACTTATTGCCTCAAATTCTTAACTTAACAGCATTGCCCAATACCGTTACATCCTCATCCTATATTTCCATTTGACATTCTACTTTTCTCATGCTAGAATGTGTTCACAGCATAGATGAGGAACAGAATCAGGTCGAGGAATCTTCTCAGAGAGGTAGTGGATGGTGAAAACTACTGAAGCGAATCGGTCACGTCAACTGGGAGTCTCTTTTTTGAATAGTTTTGCTATAGAAAAAGCGGTGGGGTCGTTATTCCCCATAATCGAGTACTTGGACAAGGTGGTACCTCACATGATTTATGTGCCCTGTCGGATATTTTCCGGCCGGGCTTTTTTGTATTTCTTTTGTTGTTTTAGGTTGTTAGTTGTTGGTTGTTGGTTGTTGGTTGTTGGGATCCAGACAACCAACAACTAACAACTAACAACCAACAACCAACAACAACGGCTAATCCAGCTTTTTGCCATTGAAAAAGTGAATTAGCAAGCGTTCAGTAACTATGTTTCACGGGAAACATGGTGCTAACGATTTCTCCATTTTTAAAAGCGATGATGTCGCTAGCGTCTATAGGCACATTCGAGAAACCTAAGAACCCTTAGAACCCTTAGAACCCTTAGAACCTTAAGAACCCTGAACTTCTAGCGAAATCATCCCTACTCACATAAACCATTGATTACACATATAGGAGGCTTCTATGAAAAGGCAAAATTACCTCATCCCTATCGGACTTATGCTTTTCGCGCTCTTTTTCGGCGCCGGCAATTTGATATTTCCTATTTTTATGGGACAAAATGCAGGACTAGATACAATTCCTGCGGTGATAGGATTTCTTTTGACCGGCGTGGGATTTCCTATCCTAGCCGTGGCGGCCATCGGATATTCCGGTCACGATTTGGAAGCATTGACCTCTCGCATCCATCCGGGCTATGCCATTTTTTACACCGTGGCGCTGTACCTCACCATCGGACCAGCGTTTGCCATTCCTCGTACGGCCACCACGTCCTTTGAAATCGGCATTGCGCCTTTCTTTTCGGCGGACATGAAGGAAACAGCTCTTTACGGTTTTGCGTTTTTGTTCTTCCTGGTGTCCTGGTGGCTGTCTTCCAATCCATCGAAATTGGTCAGTCGTATCGGGAAAATCATCACCCCGGCGTTGCTGCTCTTTTTAGCCATTCTTTTTATTTCCGCCGCCCTCTCGCCTATCGGGAGTTGGCGGGCCGCGTCTTCGTCCTATCAGCCCACGTTGAAAGCGCTCACCCAGGGCTTCCTGGATGGTTACAATACCATGGATGCCTTGGCCGGATTTGTATTTGGCATCATCGTGGTCCATGCGGTTCGTCAGTACGGGGCTACCAGCAATGAAGAAGTGGCCGGTGATACCCTGAAAAGTGGGATCATCGCAGGACTTTGCCTGGCTATCATTTATGTGTTCCTCGCTTGCATCGGTGCCAGCTCTGTCAGTGAATTGGGCCATTGCGAAAACGGTGCTGACATTTTGGTGGGCGTGGCCATCCATTACTTCGGTGTCTACGGTCGTGTCCTCATGGGACTGATTGTGCTCTTGGCCTGCCTCACCACCAGCGTGGGCCTCATCACCGCTTGCGGCGAATATTTCAATCAGCTGCTGCCTCAGTTGAGTTACAAGAATTGGGTCACCCTGTTTTCGGTGATTTCCTTCATCATCGCCCTCTGCGGTCTCACCACCATCATCGCTGCGGCCGTTCCGGTGCTCATGTTCCTATACCCACTGACCATTTCTCTGATTTTCCTCACCTTCAGTGATCGTCTCTATGGCGGTGCCCGCAGTGTTTACGTATGCGCCACCCTCTTGACCCTCATCCCCGCCCTCTACGATGGCTGCCACGCCGCCGGCCTTTCCATGCCCGCCGCCGATGCCTTCATGACCGCCGTTCCCCTGTCCCACTACGGTCTGGGATGGATTTGCTTCTTCCTAGTCGGCATGATCTTGGGGATGGTGATTTCGAAAATAAAGAAATAGGGATTAGTAGCTAGGCCCTAGGGATTAGGACTGTAAAACAGATAGAGTCATGTTTCACGGGAAACATGGAAAAGGGTATCCTCTATGCAACGGATACTTTAACAAATCAAATATATCGCCGGTCACAAGGTTATTATTCTGCGGTTTACCGTTGCGGTTACAATGAGATTTCTCCATAGCAAAAGGGTTATAAAGGTTATGAACATATCGTTTTTCTCATAACCTTTTATAACCCTTTTAACCTGGCCGCTTTCGATAGCAAGAAATGTTTCACAAAAGAAATCAGCAGGATAATAACCTTGTATTCAAGTTTCACAAAAAAGAAAAACGACTAATAGCATCATAGACATCAGTCGTTTTTTCTTATATACTATAGCCTAGGGTATCGCTGAAAAGGTATGCGGTCGATTTTGGCCCCTGAAAGGGGGCATATATATGAACATGAACAAGTATGATTTTTTTATATTTCTTGTCCTGCTTCTGGCCCTTATTTTGGCTATTCGTATATAAATGAAAAAATCCACCGCTAGAGCTCCAATCTTCGGTGGATTTTTTCACACTTAAATTCTTTGGGGCTGACCTCGCCTTGAGGCGATGCCCTTTTTCTATCCTTATTATAGCAAAGAAAATCCTGTGAAACAATAGAAAAGGTTATCTTCTATGCACACTTTAATCTAACATCTTTACACCACCGCTTGGCACAAGGTTATTATTGTGCCAATATCGTTGTTTGCACAAATCATTGATTCCAATAGAAAAAGGGTTATAAAAGGTTATGTGGAAAAACGATATTCCCATAACCCTTTTTAACCCTTTTTAACCTTGTCGCAAGCGGTAAAAAGAAATGTTTCACCGAGGAAATCTGTAGAATAATAACCTTTGAGCGTCATGTTTCACGGGAAACATGACACAAACCAGTGGCAATTATTCGCCCTTCAGCATTTCTTTCCATTCTTCGGAATAGTCGCCGCGGTATTCTACCACTTCGGACAGTGGTTTTCTTGGCATCGGTTTCACTTCTTTGTCGGTGTAGCCGAATGCAATGGCTGCGACCATTTCGCCGCCTTCGCCGAGCCATTCTTTCAGTTCGTCGTAAGCAAAGAATACGTTGCAGGTCCAGAGGCTGCCGATGTGGTGAGCGGTAGCTTCCAGGCACATGTTCTGAATGGCCGCACTGATGGACTGGATGTCTGCCAGTTCCATCATGTACTGGTCAGACGGATAGGACTTCCGGTAGTCCATGCCTTTGGTATTCAGCACGAATACGATGACCGGTGCCTGTTCCAACACGCGGGCGGTGTAGATCGCAGAAGGAATGAATTTTTCATAACCTTTGCTGAAAATCGCTGTTTCATCGCCCTTGCGGTTTCTCATGATGCCTTCTTTGAGACGCTTCACCATGGCTTTTCTTTCCGCACCACGGATGACAATGAATTTCCACGGCTGGGCATTCTTTTCGGACGGCGCCCACATGCCGGCTTCCAGGATTTCATCCAAATCAGCCTGCGGGATCGGCTTCTGCAGGAAATGACGGATACTTCTTCTTTTTAAAATTTCTTCAATCACGGTAATACTCCTCTATGTTACTAAATCACATAGATGTTATTATATGTAATTTTTCATAAGAAATCAAGAAGAAATATAGACTAGGAGTCGAAAAACTATCCGCGAAGCGGATAGCGACATGTTTCACGGGAAACAAACTGATAAAGGTTATGATTCTGCTAATTTCTTCCTTTCAACATAGAGAAAATTCCGCTATCTAAAAGGTTATTATCCTACTGATTTGCTCTAGCCAACATTGATAAATTTTCGTTAGATACAAGGTTATAAAGGTTATGCCATCACCATTTAATAACCTTGTATAACCCTTTTGACTAGCGACAATTCTTCTATGTAAGTTAGAGGGAATTAGTAGAGTCATAACCCTTTACGTAGCGTTTTTTCTCTATGTTAAGTATAAGAAATCAGCAAAATAATAACCTTCACAAATATGTTTCACGTGAAACATGTCTCTATCCGTATCGGCCATTCCTAATTCCTCATTCCTAATTCCTCATTGCCTTTACGTTTTCCCCCACATTCTCCGCTGTATCCATGAGGTGGTTCGCTTTTTCCAGGAGACGATCCATTTTGTCGGAGTGATATTCTGTCACGGTCATGCCCTCTTGGAGCGTGCCGGAAGCAGGATGGCCGCCGGTGATTTTGACGTAGTAATCGCCTATGACACCTTTGTTATCGATGGTGAACTGGGCGTCTTGGGGAATAGAGATTTCCTTTTTCATCACCAAATGAAGCACCGCTTTGCCGTCTTCGATAGAAATACGCTGCACTTTCCCCACCGAAACGCCGGCGTACATGACATGATTGCCCACCTTCACGCCCTGTACATTGTCAAAAACCGCCTGCACCTGGTACGTGTCATTTTGGAAATAATGCACCGGATTCCAGAAAAAGGCAGCCAGCCCTAGAATGACACAAATGACTAAAGCAAATACACCGACTTTGGTTTCTTTTGAAAGCATTGGTTCATCTCCTTTCAAATGGTATTGTTCAAGTTCTGCATGAGTTGGCATGATTTCGCTAGATGTTAAAGGTTTCTCAAGTTTCTCAGGTTACTCAGGGTTCTTAGGGTTCTCGAATGTGCCGTTCACCACTTTCATCAAGATAATACAGCATTATGAAATGCTAATGTCATACCCCTTTTAACCTTTTCGCTAGCGAGTTTCTCCCTATGTTAGGTGCAAAAATTAGTAGAATAATAACCTGCCCGAAGGGCTACCCGTTACAAAAATGTTTCACGTGAAACATGCCGCTCTAGCCATTCACCTTTAAAGAGCCCCTTCCTCAGGAAGGGGCAGGCTCACTTGTGAGCCGGGGATAGGTCGACGAAGAAGAGTTGTTGGACCAGCCGCCATCGCTGGACGCCTACATCGCTTGTGTCTTATTCCATTTATCCCGCCAGTGCGAGCTATCCCCCCTGCCCCCTTCCAAAGGAAGAGGGTAGACGCTACAGCATTTCCCGCCAGAGTCATGCTTCACGTGAAACCCTTCCCAGTCACGAGTCACCAGTCACTGTTTTTGCGCCACCACACCAACGGCGCCAATGATAAGAACGATGCCGATCCATTCCATGAGGCTGAAGACGGTGCCGAAGAGGATGAAAGCGAAGAGGATGGATGCCAGCGGTTCCAGTGCCGCGATGATGCTGACTTCTGCTGGGGTGATGTATTTCGTACTGCCTAAGTAGAGTACAAAGGAGCAAATGGTACCGAAAAGGACCACGAAGGCAAAGGCGCCCAACACGGCCCCATCGATGGTGCCGGTAAAAGGGAAATAGTCCATCCACGGTGCCATCGCCAGGGAAGCAACGAGCATCCCCCAACCGACCACGATGGACGCGCCGTATTTCTTAATGATATCCACCGGTTCGATGGTGTACAGCGCGCAGGCCAAGGCGGCCACCAATCCCCAAAAGAGCGCTTTCGGCGAGACCGCCAAGGTGGTGAAATCCCCTTTCGTCGCTACCAATACGGTACCGAAGAAGGCCAAGGCAGTGCAGATGATTTCTACCACTTTCGGCCATCGCCGCTCAGAAATACAGGTCCAGCCGATAACGAAAAGCGGCACTAGGTATTCGATGACCGTCGCAGTCGGTGCGTTACTGTACTTGATGGACGTGAAATAACCATACTGGGTAAACAGCATCCCCAAGACGCCAAATATCAGAATCAACATCCGGTCTTTTTTCTGTTTCCAAATCTGCCAGATGTTGTCCCCTTTGCACAATGTGATGATGAGCAGCAGAATCCCGGCGGAAAAGAGCCGGCAAAATGTGAGCCACTCCGATGCAATATTTCGATCAATAAGAAGATACTGCCCCGCAATCCCACTGGCGCCCCACAGGACACACCCACTGGTGGCTAAGGCGATACCCTTTGTTCGTGTTTTCATAACTTTTTCCTCTCATAATATTGATATCCTGTATTGTAACATAATTGGTATAGGTTCTGGTTTCTCGTTTTCATTTTTCTCATGTTTCACAGGAAACGCTGTCATAGGGTTCTGGGTTCCCGTTTCCACTTTTCTCACGTTTCACAGGAAACGCTGTCATAAGGTTCTGGGTTTCCATTTCCGCTTTTCCCATGTTTCACATGAAACATTTGGAAGAAGGTTATCAGTCTGCGGTATTCGGCTTTCTAACAAATTAAAGAAACCGCTTATCACAAGGTTATAAAGGGTTATATAAGGTTATGAGGCTAGCGAAAGTTTCATAACCTTATATAACCTTTTTACCCCTGTGATAAGCGGCTTTTATGAATTGTTAGAAAGTCGAATGCAGCAGAATTATAACCTTTTATATATGCGCCGCCACCATCACTCCGCACTTCGCACTCAAAAAGCCGCTCGCCAGAACTATGTCTGACAAGCGGCTTTTCTCACATAGAGGTTATTTCCTATCGCCAAAGATGCGGAGCATGTAGATGAAGAGGTTGATGAAATCCAAGTACAGTGTTAAAGCTCCCATGATGGCCAGCTTCTGCCCTTCATCGGTGGCGCGGGCGTTGTAGGTGTAGGCCAGTTCGCGAATGCGTTTCGTGTCATAAGCGGTGAGGCCCACGAAAATCAGGATGCCGGCGTAGGCAATGATGGTCTGCAGCAGGGTGTTGTCCATGAACAGATTCACCACGGTGGCTACGATAAGACCAAAGAGGGCCATGAGGCAAATATTTCCCATCTTGGTCAGATCGGCTTTGGTCACATAGCCATAGACGGACATGACGCCGAAGGTGCCAGCAGTGATGAAGAACACGCTGGCAATGGATGTCATGGTGTACACCACGAAGATGGACGCCATGGTGATGCCGTTCAAGACAGAATACACCAGGAACATGGCAGCCACTTTTTTGAGAGACATCCGGCCCACCGCGGACGACAGGTGCCACACCAGGGCCACCGTAGCCAGCACCAGGCCCCACATACCAAATTTACTGGAAAATACCAATCCCAGAAGCAGCGGACTTCCCGCTACGGTGTACGCCGTGAATCCGGTGATTACCAAGGCAATCGCCATCCAGGCATACACGTCCCGCATGAGACCAGGCATATTGATAGAAAATACGCTGTCCCGCTCTGCGGTCATTTCATTATTCCAACTCATAATTCATTCTCCTTTCATTAGGGGAAATATACATCCTCTTCATGATTCTATTATATCATAGGTGGGATAGGGATTAGTAGCTAGGCCCTAAGGTTCTGAAATCCTGCTTCCGCTTTTCCCAACGTTTCACGTGAAACATATCATCAAAGGTTAGCCCTGCGGGCAGGTTATCATTCTGCTGATTTCTTTTTTCTAACATAAAAAAGAAATCGCTAGTCACAAGGTTATAAAAGGTTATGCCATAAGCATTTCATCACTATTTTCTAACCGGCAAAGTATCCACTAACCGTATGACGCTACAGTGATAACGGCAACGTGTATCATCTCTATGGCTCGATAAAAGTGATCCCCCTTCAGTCCTCCCCTCATGTTTCACGTGAAACATATTGGTAAAGGGTAGCCCTACGGGCAGGTTATCATTTTGCTGATTTCATTTTCCTAACATAAAAAGGAAATCGCCAGTCACAAAGTTATAAAAGGTTATAGAATTATCGTTAATTGCATAACCTTATATAACCCTTTTACCCTTTTATTATGCGGAATCTTTGATTTGTTAGAACGAAGAATACAGCAGAATAATAACCTTTTCCTTCATGTTTCACGTGAAACATGACACTAGCCAAACCTCACTAGAGTCCTTTTATCCTTTCTTTAATAAACCCATTGCCTTATGACAACCTTTACCTATATACTATGGATGATACTGAAATGTTTAGTCCCTAATCCCTAGGGAAACACTGATTTAATCATGGTTTGAAATTATTCTTGAATTTTTATACAAAGCGAGGAAAG
>DBLC01000090.1:13408-15303 GCA_002297935.1 Dialister sp. UBA734 | reverse complement strand
TGATTTCAAACTCTTTGATTAAATCAGCGTTTCCCTAGAGCCTAGCTACTAATCCCTCATCCCTACATATTCAAGGTGGTGACCCTATGCATATCCTTCAATCGGCCGACATCGGCATTTTATACGCCATCCAGGACTGGATGCGCAGTGATTTCTGGACCGGTATTTTAAAATTTTTCACCCACTTAGGCAGCGGTGGGCTGCTTTGGATTCTGATTTGCCTGTTGCTTCTGGCATTTCGGAAATATCGACACATCGGTTACCGTGCGGCGGCTTCTCTCCTACTGAGTGCGTTGCTGGCCAATGTGATTTTAAAACACCTATTTCTCCGGCTCCGTCCGTTTTACACCTATCCCGACTTGGTGCCGCTGACCTCTCCGTCGTCGCCCTATTCCTTCCCGTCGGGCCATGCGTCATCTTCCTTCGCCGTGGCCTTTCTTCTATGTATGTACCTTCCCAAGAAATACAGCGTCCCCGCCCTAACCATGGCCGCCCTCATCGGCTTCTCCCGCATGTACCTAGGCGTCCACTATCCATCGGACATCTTAGCCGGCATGGCCGTAGGAGCCTTCTCCGCGTGGATGGCTGACGGGCTGATTTCCCGCGTACAAAAGTGGCATGTTTCACGGGAAACAAATTGAAAAAAGGTTATTATTCTACTGCATTTTTCATTCTAACAAACCAAAAATCCCGCAACGTAAAAGGTTAAAAGGGTTATATATGGTTATGAAGCTAGCGAAAGTTTCATAACCATATATAACCCTTTATAACCTTGTGATAATCGGTTTCTTTTATTTGTTAGAAAATCGAATACAGCAGAGCAATAACCTTTTATAAAGGGGCGCTTTATAAGTTGTGCGCCCTTCCACCATTACGCACTACGCACTTCGCATTACGCACTTGGATTAGTCTCTCACTTCGATGACTTCGGATTCGTCTTTTCTTGCCAGCGGGCAGGGGTTGTGGTTCGGATAGCCGAAGGACATGGCAAGAACCATTTCGCCTGGTTCGCCAATCCACTGTTTCAGTTCGTCATAGGCAAAGAAAATATTTCCGATCCAAAGACTTCCGATGCCCATAGCGGTGGCCTGGAGGGCCATGTTTTCTGCGGCGGCGCCAATGGCCTGTACGTCCGACAGTTCATGAATTTTTTCCGCCGGAGTCCAATGATCCATCAGGGAGCGGCCTTTCGGGTTCACCACCATGACGGCAATGGGGGCTTCTCTCATGCATTTCAAAGTGAAACGAGCATTGACGTACAATTCCTTGGTCCCCGCCAGGACGCCTTCGCCCTGTTCGGACCGTTCGATGCCTTTTTCCATCAGGTCCAGCATGTCTTCCTTGCTCTTCCCTTTCACCACAATGAACTTCCACGGTTGGCGATTCTTCGCTGACGGCGCCCACATGCCAGCCCGGAGAATTTCTCTCATATCTACCTTGGAAATCGGATTGCTCTTAAAGAAACGGACACTTCTTCTTTTATACACCAAGTTATTTGCAGTAATACTCATGGTTTTCATCCTTTCTATGATTGGTTAACAGTTTACGGTTTACAGTTAACAGTTAACAGTTTATGTTTTCACGCTTTTCTTATTATACTCTTTTCTATTATACAAGGGAAACAGGAAAAGGTTATTATTCTGCAGATTCCATTTGCCTCACGTGAAAAAATGACCGCCTGTATCAAGGTTATAAAAGGTTATAAAAGGCTTATGTCATAACCTTTTATAACCTTTAGCCCAGTGATTGACTTACAATGTTAAGAAAAAGAACTCAGTAGAATAATAACCTGTCCGCAAGGCTAATCTTTACTACCATGTTTCACGTGAAACATTATTATAAAAAGAGGGGTATTGGGGCGCTTCCAAATTTTGTGCGCCCCTTCCACCATTACG
>DBLC01000090.1:0-13382 GCA_002297935.1 Dialister sp. UBA734 | reverse complement strand
GCACTTCGCATTACGCATTTCCCCAACTTCTGACTTGCAATGAAATCCCAGAATCGCTACACTAAGAATCAAAGAAAGGACGTGATACTATGTCACTTGTGGCAGCTGGATTATTTCCTCATCCGCCGGTGATAATACCGGAAATCGGTGGAGAAGATTCATCAAAAGTCATGAAAACCATAGAGACCGTCAAGGCCGCTATGGAGCAGATTGTGGCGGAAAATCCGGAAACGGTGGTGGTGATGTCTCCCCATAATTTGTGTTTTTCTGATGGACCATCGCTCTTGATGGCAGAAAAATTATCCGGTAACATGGGAGCCTTCGGACATCCAGCGCTCTCCATGACCCTACTGGTAGACCAGGAACTCGCAGCTCTCATCAGCAAAAAAGCCGCCCCGCTGTATCATTGGCACCAGGTAGACAAAGCAGAAGCTGCCCGCTATAAAAAGCCGCTTCACATCGATTGGGGCAGTTTCGTTCCTCTTTACTATCTCCTGCAAGCAGGATTTCAAGGAAAATTGGTTGTAATGACGCCGAATAGTACCCAAAGAGACGGATCCTATGCCTTAGGTGCTATTGTGAACTATGCGGCCCAGAAATTAAATCGCCAGGTCGCCGTCATAGCCACTGGTGATTTATCCCATAAATTGACACCCGATGCGCCCCATGGCTATAGCCCTAAAGGGAAAGACTTTGATGCAACCATTGTGAGCGCTTTGTCCCATCGAGATAAAGAAGCACTGGACCTGCTCCCCTCTTCTCTTTTACAAGAAATCGACACCTGCGGTTTACCTTCCGTATATTTCCTTCTAGGAGCATTAGGAGATACGCCAGCCAAGCTGCCGCTGCTATCTCACGAAGGCCCCTTCGGTGTAGGCTATGGTGTGGCGCTCTACCTACCAGAGCCGCCGGCTCCCAAAGAAACACCAACCCCTTCTCCCTATGTAGCACTGGCAAGAGAAGCCATCGAACATTATATTCGCACCGGCCGTTTCCTTCGTGTTCCCCAAGAGCTGCCGCCAGACCTGCGCCGCCCTGGGGCCGTACGAATTACCATTCGAGAATTTGGAGCCATTCGCGGATACGCTTACACGGTCCATCCGCAATACCATAGCTTGGCGGAAGAAATCATTCACATCGCCAAAGCCGCTGCCACAGAAAATCCGCCCCATCCCCCAGTCACTGCTTCTGAATTAGAAGATTTGGATATTGCAGTGGAAACTACAACTATTAGGGTGAAAGATTGATGTGTTAGTAGGCATGATTGTGCTAGTGATTACAAGGTTCTAAGGGTGCAAAAGGTTCTAAAGGGGTTCACGTTTTTCGGAAGAGTCAATACGTTCGAGGCATAGGCCTCTCATTCGTAGACCTTAAGAACCCTTTGTACCTTTAGAACCCTTAGAACCCTTAGAACCTTTACGCAAAAGAAATCACCCCATATTCCACTTCACGTAATAGCATTTCCCCAATCCCTATTTTCAAAAAGGAGTAAAATCATGTTACAAAAATTAGAAAAGAAAATTCTCGAACACGCCAATGGTGGCAAAGGCCATCTGATTCTGGAACCCATTGCCACCCCGGACACCTTGCCCGCTATGGGAGGCCACTGCCGGCTCTATGTAAAAGCCACACTGGAAAAAGGATGCTCCATGGGCGTCCACCAGCACCAGGGAGATGGAGAAATTTACTACATCCTCTCCGGCAAAGGCCTGTACACCGACAACGACACCACCTACGAAATGGGCCCCGGCGACGCCGCCTTCTGCAAAAACGGCGACCGCCACGGCATTGAAAACATCGGCGACGACGATCTGGTGTTTATGGGATTGATTATTTATGATAAATAATGTTTCATGTGAAACATGAAAAAGGGTTATACTCTATGATTCCGTTTGCATCACTTAGCAAGAAACGGATTGTCTGAAGGTTATACTCTACGACTTCGTTTGCATCGCATAGCAAGAAACGGATAGCATCAAGGTTAAAAAGGTTATGAAAGGTTATGGGGTTAGCGATAGCCTCATAACCTTTTTATAACCTTTACTGTATCCAAATATATTTCCATTGTCTCTCATCATTTTTCAAAGTATACCCCGCCCGCAGGGCTACCCTTTTACACTCATGTTTCACGTGAAACATAGCTCTATCATTTCACGCAAAAATCCCACCAACGTCAATTGACATGGGTGGGATTTTTCTGTATCATACTACCGGGTAACACGTAAACGGTAGGCGGCCAATTCTAGCCCCTGAAAGGGGGCTTTCATATGAATATGAACAAGTATGATTTTTTATGTTCCTTATCTTACTTCTAGCACTTGTGCTAGCAATTCGTATGTAACCAATGAAAAATCCGCCCCGAGCTCCCAACTTTAGGCGGATTTTTCATCTGTTTTAATCTTGGGGCTGACCGCTTATCAGTGGTGCCCTTTTTCTATTCCTATTATAGCAAAGGAAAACTGGATAGGCAAGATACTGTTTCCCGTAAAACGTGACGATAAAAGGTTATACTCTGAGATTTCGTTTTTATCATATAGCAAGAAACGAATTGCATGAAGGTTAAAAAGGGTTATACAAGGTTATAAGACCAGCGATAGCCTCATAACCTTGTATAACCTTTTCTATTTCCTTATACACCGAAAAGGTCTCAAGCCCAATTCGCTAATTGATAACCCGCCCGAAGGGCTAACCTTTTCTCAAATGTTTCATGGGAAACATACCGATAGCATAAAAAAGATCCCGCAAACGTCAATTGACATCTGCGAGATTTTTCTGTATCATCCTATTGGGTACTACGTAAACGGTAGGCGGCCAATTCTAGCCCCTGAAAGGGGGCTTTATATATGAATATGAACAAATATGATTTTTTTATATTTCTTGTTTTGCTCCTTGCGCTTGTATTAGCGATTCGTATATAAATGAAAAAATCCGCCTCTAGCCTGGAAAACTTGGGTGGATTTTTTCAACCATTATAACTCGGGGCTGACCGCTTATCAGTGGTGCCCTTTTTCTATCCTTATTATAGCAAAGGATATGATGGCGAGCAAGATGATATGAGATAATGTTTCACGGGAAACATGGTGTAAAAGGTTATACTCTAAGATTTCATTTTTGTCATATAGCAAGAAACGAATTGCATGAAGGTTAAAAAGGGTTATACAGGGTTATGGAACCAGCGATAGTCTCATAACCTTGTATAACCCTTTCTATTTCCTTATACACCGAAAATGTCTCAAACCCAATTCGCTGATTGATAACCCACCCGAAGGGCTACCCTTTTATACTACCGTTTCACGTGAACCATGGCTCTATCCGTCTCCCCGCTATACGCCCGCCCTATCTCAAAAAATCATCCATTTTCCTATGGCTATGATTTTTTAGAAATAAACAAGTTCCTTTATTCGTGTTATAATGTAGGAATACATATATATAAGATACGGTTTTGCGTAAGTAGGAATGATTCCGCTGGCAGTTATAGGTTACTCAAGTTTTCTCAAGTTGCTAAGGTTTCTAACGTTTCTCGAATGTGCCAAGAGACACTGATGACATCATCGCGTTCGAGGAACCTAAGAAACTTGAGAACCCTGAGCAACCTGAGAAACTTTGCTGCAAACGCAATCATCGCTTATTTCGCTTAACCCCATTCCCGCAACACCCCGTCATTCCCACGAAGGAGGAGTCTTTATGGCATTGAAAGAATTTGAATTTGGTTTTGGCAAAACAACACAGAAAGTCATGCTCCCGGAAGAACATGTTTCTGATGTATTGAAAGGAAATCCAACTCCTGCTTGTGACGTGAAAGAAGCCACCTTGGAATG
This sequence comes from Dialister sp. UBA734, assembly GCA_002297935.1. GTDB lineage: Bacteria > Bacillota > Negativicutes > Veillonellales > Dialisteraceae > Dialister. The sequence continues at coordinate 9,564 of DBLC01000090.1, read as the reverse complement.
CATGCGTCATCCAACTGGTTCCAAAGCACTCACAGACATCGTTTCCAAAGGCGACAAAGTCTGCATTGTTTGCGCTGACGTGACCCGTACATGGAACCACTCCGATCAGTTTGTCATTCACATCGTCAATGAACTGAACCTGGCCGGCGTTCCCGACGAAGATATTTGCATCCTCTTCGCTCAGGGCACCCACCGGGAACAGACCCCAGAAGAAGATATCCTCGTGGTAGGCGAAGAAGTGGCTAAGCGTATCAAATTGTACCAGCACCACTGTCAGAACAAGGATGAACTGGTTCACGTAGGCGACACCTCCCGCGGCACCCCGGTTTGGATCAATAAACATGCTGTAGAAGCAGACAAAGTCATCGTTGTCGATGGCATCACCACCCACCTTTTTGCTGGTTACGGCGGCGGCCGCAAACTGATTCTCCCAGGCGTTGCAGGAGATGACACCATTCAGATCAACCACTGCCACGCCCTGGGCGAAAAATTCGGCAGCGGCATCAACCCCCACACCCGCTCCACCCTGCTGGACAATAACCCCGTTTCCGACGACATGCAGGAAGCCTCTGACATGATCAAACCGTGCTTCTTGGTTCACTCCATCATCAATGCAGAAGGAAAAATCTGCAACATGGTCGGCGGCGATCCCTACGAAGCATGGCTGGAAGGCACCAAACTGGTTTATAAAATCCAGAAAGTTCCGTTCACCAAAGAAGCAGACGTATCCTTCGCTTGCGCCGGCGGCTATCCGAAAGACGTTTCCCTCTACCAGGGCTGCAAATGCTACGACCCCTCTGACGTGGTCACCAAAGACGGCGGCATCATCATCGCCATCATGGAAGCCAGCGACATCTGGGAACCAGCCGCTTACCTGGGAAGCTTCAAGTACGACACCGAAGAAGAAATGGAAAAAGCCCTCCGCGAACACTTCACCATTCCATTCTTCGTGGCATTCAACCTGTTCTGCATGACCCACAAATACACCATTTACCTGGTAACCAAACCAGAAAACTTCGAAGCCATCAAACGGACCAACCAGATTCCGGTGGCTACCGTAGAAGAAGCATGGAAACTGGCGCAGGCACAGCTCGAAAAAGAAGGCAAGACCGATTACAACATCGCCGTCATGGCCCACTGCGCTTCCATTGTGCCGTATAAGAAATAATTCGACTCATCACGAAAAGGCTGCATACCTCAATGGAGGCGTGCAGCTTTTTTATCAAAATGCGTAATGCGAAGTGCGTAGTGCGTAATGAAGGAAGGGGCGCACAATTCATAAAGCGCCCCAATACCCCTCTTTATAAAATGTTTCACGTGAAACATGCGAATCGTATAATTTCGGTGAGCCATATAGAAAAGGAATCTTGCTATGTGAGATAAACGATATAAGAGTAATTCGATGCGGCTCACCGCCATCATTACGCACTACGCACTTCGCACTACGCACTTCGCATTACGCACTATACATCACTATCGAAAGGAGAAAAACTATGACCATCATCCGTGACCTCATCATCTTCTACCGCGTCGGCGATAAGAGAACCTACCAGATGTGCTACCACCTGCGAGACGCCAATAAGCCCATCGACAAAATCAAAATCCGCCAAGCCGCCCGCATGATCATTCCCGTCCTGGAAGACCGCTTCCATGGACAAAAAGTCACCGTGCAACGAATCTTCCTCCGGACACAGACAAGTGAACCACTAAAATAGGTTATTCCGTTTCCGCTTGCTCCATGTTTCACGTGAAACGTGATCATAAAGGTTATTGTTCTGCTGCTCTCTATTTTCTAACATAGCAATATGCAGATTGGAGACAAGGTTATAAAGGGGTAAAAGGGTTATGAGGCTACCGTTTTCACATAACCTTGTATAACCCTTTTACCCTTGGATACTAGCGATAGCAAGACATGTTTCATAGAAGAAATCAGCAGAACAATAACCTTTATGCAAAACGTTTCACGTGAAATATGCCTCTATCCCCAGCGCCTCATCAAAAGATAATTTATCTTTTCTTACACAATTCCCGCTTACATCTTCATCCATCCTGTATATAATAAGAAGGAAATATACGATTCCCTTGGCTTCGTAAATTTTCTTCTTTTTTTATTCTGGTTTAGGGTTTGGGGTTTAGGGTTTGAAAATTCGGATTTCGGGATATATGTCACTAGCGATTTCGTCATTTCGACCGATGGGATTAGTGCTTGATGGCTATACAAGGTAGTCCAGTACCATGTTGGACAGAAGTGGAGAAATCCAAAAGCAGTAGCGATAAAAAGTATAGCTGAACCATCCCGTTACGGCTCTATTCAGTTGAAAAGACATCCGCTAGAGATTTAAGATTTCTCCACTTTTGTCTAACATGGTACTGGACTACCTTGTATAGCCATCAAGCACTAATCCCATCAGCCCCCATGACGGTTACGAAAAATGTCCGATTTCCTGATTCCAGTCATCATGTTTCACGTGAAACATGATGGTAAAGGTTATTGTTCTACTGATTTCTTCTGTGAACCGTTTTCTACTATCGCAAGCGGCAAGGTTAAAAGGGGGATACAAGGTTATGAGATAATGGTACTCCCATAACCCTTTTACCCCTTTATAACCTTGTCTCACATCCGCATGGCTCTATGTTAAGAAACAGAAATCAGCACAATAATAACCTTTCTATGCCACGTTTCACGTGAAACATGTCTCTTCCCGTTCAGAAATCCATTTCCCCCATCGAGGTCTATTTTGAAACAATATTCTTCCACAGACATGATGTATTATTTCCTAAAAGAAAAGCGCATCCTGGTCTGGGTCACGTTGAGTGGCCTGATATATAACGGCGGCATGGCGCTGGCCCCTTGGTTCGAGGGACAGCTGGCGCAGTATGTGGCCGATGTTCTTGGCGGCAATCGAAAGGCCCACGAGGTATTTCTTCTAGCCTTATGGTACCTCATCACCATTGGTATCGTGCAGGGTGCGCGGTATTTCAAGCGGCTCTACGTCCGGAAATTTGCGAACCACATCAGTCTCACCATGAAAAGCCTGCTTTACCATCATTTGCTGGCGGAGAAGCCCGCCGCCATTCGCCAAACCGATCAGGGAGCATTCATGACCCGTGTAATTTCCGATGTGGATGCCTGCGTAGAGGGAATGCGAAAATTCACCACCGAAATTTTCGACACCGGCGTGGTGATGATTTCTTATACGATTCTTCTATTGTACTACGATTGGAAACTCACCTTGCTGGTCTCTCTATTTCCGCCCATAGCCTACCTGCTGGCGGAGCGGCTGAAGGGATACGTCACCCGCTGCAGTGCCGCAGCGAAAGTGTCCAGCAGCCGCCTGTCGAGCCGCACCATGGATCGCATCGGCCAAGGATTGACCTACCGTCTCTACGGGGAAGAATCCCGGCAGAATGAAATCTACGAAACCTACCTGTCGGACTACGAAAAGAAAACTGTCCGGGCCAATCTTTGGAATGCCGTCATGGGACCGACCTACGAAATCATCGCCATGACCGGGGCCATTTTCATTTTGTACTTTGGCAGTCAAAACGTAGAGGGAGCCGGCTGGACCACTTGGGACATTGCCGCCTTTTCTGCCTATCTGGCCTGCTTTACCCGGCTGTCCATCAAAGCGTCCCACGCGGCCAAATTGTTCAACGCGGTGCAAAAAGCCAAAGTGTCCTGGCAGCGCATCCAGCCCTATTTGTCGGCGCAGCCCCTTTCTTCTCCGCCAAGCCAACCGGCTCAGCCACTCATAGTTTCTCACGTAAGCGTCACCTATCCAGGCAGTGCGGAGCCGATTTTCACCAACCTTTCCTTTACGGCCCAGCCAGGCACTATCATCGGCGTCACCGGCGAAATTGCCAGCGGGAAATCCACCTTGGGCCGCTTGTTTTTACAGGAATTTCCCTATAAAGGAAATATCACGTGGGGTGGAAATACCCACTGGCAGCCCGAAGGATTGGTGGGATACATGGGGCACCAGACCGAACTTTTCTCCGGCACCATAGAAGAAAACATTCAACTGGGGCAAGAAGGAAATATTTTTCCTGTGCTGCACGCCGTCGATATGGAACAAGATATTTCCACCTTCCCCGAAGGCATTCACAGTCCCATCGGCGAAGGAGGCCTCAAACTCTCCGGCGGCCAACAAGCCCGAATCGCCCTGGCGCGACTGCTTTATCACAAACGGCCCCTGCTGATTCTGGACGATCCCCTGGCCGCCCTGGACGCCCGCACCGAATCCATCGTCCTCTCCCGCCTCCGGGCCCTGCAAGGAGACAGCATCATTCTCTTCCTTTCCCACCGCCTCTCCGCCTTCCCCACCTTCGACCAAGTCATTTGGATGGAAAACGGGAAAACGCCGATTGTGTCCACTCATGAGACACTGATGGAAACAGTGGCGGAATACCGAAGACTCTATACTACGGGAACTACTAATACCGATTTACAACAATCTGTAAAAAAGCACTAGCGATTACAAGGTTCTCAGGGTTCTGGTTTCCCGTTTTCACTTGCCTCATGTTTCACATGAAACGCGGTCTTAGGGTTCTGGCTTCCCGTTTCCATTTGCCCCACATTTCACGTGAAATGCTGTCTTAGGGTCCTGAAGTCTCGTTTCTGATTCTCCCACGTTTCACGGGAAACACGACACTAACCCCATCTCATCAATAGAACCTTATAACAGCGGTCATGTCTCGTTACTCCTCTAGCCATAATTGTTCCAACAGAACCTTTTGATAGCGGTTATATCTCATTGTTTCTCTAACCATAAGCGTCCCAACAGAACCCTTTGATTGCGGTTACATTCCATTGTTCCTCAATCCATTCTCGCTCCATCAGAACCTTTGCATTCATTTTCCCGTGAAACATACCTCCACCCGTTTTACCCATCCCCCCATACCCCCAGTCACCAGTCACCAGTCACCAGTCACCAAGAAGGCTACTCCATGAAACCCACACTTTCCGTATTTCTCCAAACGCTCCGGCGCAACAAATTCACGTCGCTGCTCCTGCTATGTTCCATCGTCCTATCCATTGGCATCAGTATTCTGCCCCCTTTGGTGCTCCAGCAGGTCATCGATGGTCTTTCTGCTACTCATGTTTCACGTGAAACATGGCTCCTTTGGGCGCTCTCTTACTTCGCCATCGTGGCCCTGTCAAATCTCACGGAAGCGGGAAAGGAAACGCTGATCACCCTATTCGGCCAGCGGACCACCCACGAAATCCGTTCTACTCTGGCGGCGAAGTTGTGTCGTCTCCCGGCGTCTTATTTCGTGACCCACCCCAACGGACAAACCACGTCTCTCTTCGTCAATGATGTGGACACCATCGAGGACTTATTTGATTCGGGCATCATCAGCATGATTTCTGACAGTTTTCAAATTTTCAGTATTCTTTTCGTGGTGTACCTGCTGAGCCCCGGATTGTTTGGATTACTCCTTTTGGCGTTGCCGCTCCTATTTCTTCTGACCCGGTGTTTTCAGAAACGAATGCTGTCTGCCCAGTTGGCCTATCGCCAAGCCCTGGCGGCGGCCAATGGACTCATTCCGGAAACCATCCGCAATTGCCGGGCCATCCGTCTCTTCCGCGGCGTGCCTTTTATGAAGCGCCGATACCAGCAGACCATGGAAGACAGTTTCCACGCCATGGACCGGAGTAATTTTTACGATTCCATTTATTCCCCTATTATCATCACCACCAGTTCGCTCCTGATTGCCCTCATGGTCAGCCTATCGGTGGCAGAAAGCACCTGGCAGTCCCTCTTCGGCATGACCGCCGGAACCGTAGTGGCCCTCATGGCTTACGTGAACCGCATCTTTTCACCCTTGGAAAGTATCGGCATGGAAATCGAACATATCCAGTCTGCTCTGGCGGGGATGGAACGGATTTCTACTTTTTTAGAAGAAAAGGAAATAGCCATTCCTGTATCCACCCCCTCCGCAGATACATCATCCATTGTGATCGACCACATCACCTTCGGCTATGAGCCAAGCCATCCCATTTTCCAAGATTTCAGCCTCACCATTCCCAAAGGCGACATGATCACCCTGACAGGCCGCACGGGCATCGGGAAGAGTACCCTATTCAAATTGCTTTGCGGATTGTACATCCCGCAAAAAGGAATGATTTCTCTATTCGGCCAAAATCCAGCGGCCATTTCTGAAGCAGAACGACGTCCTCTCTTCGGCATTGTAGAACAATCCTTCCGCCCCGTCCCGGGCACCATAGGCGACCAAATCAGCCTGCAGGATCCCCGTATTTCCACCGCCGCCATTTGGGACGCCCTGCACACCGTGGGTCTTTCTGCCCTGTGCGAGAGCCTGCCAAACCAACTGGACACACCCTATACGGCGTCCCTCTTCTCCCAAGGACAGAAGCAACTCCTCTCTATCGCTCGCGCCATCGTGATGAATCCGTCCCTGCTGCTCCTAGACGAAATCACCGCCAACCTGGACGCCCATACCGAAAAAGAAGTCCTCACCGCCCTCAGGCAAGCCTCGAAACACCGCACTGTCATTTCTATTTCCCATAGACTGTATCAGGAACAAGGAGGAAGGCGGATAGCGATCAACGGGTAGAGTCATGTTTCACGGGAAACGTGATGATATGGGTTATTATTCTGCTGATTTCTATTTCTAACATAGAACGACATTGGTTAGTGACTGGGTTAAAAGGGTTATACAAGGTTATGAGACTACCGTTTCCGCATAACCCTATATAACCTTTTTAACCTTAACGCTTGCGATAACAAGAAATGTTTTACAAAAGAAATCAGCAGAATAATAACCTTTATGATTAAGTTTCACGGGAAACATGACTCTATTCAAATCTCGTCAGTAGAACCTTATAACAGCGGTCATGTCTCATTACGCCTCTCGCCGTAATCATTCCAACAGAACCTTTTAATAGCGATCATATCTCATTGTTCCTCTCGCCATAATCGTTCCAATAGAACCTTTTGACAGCGGTTTCATCCCATTGCCCCTCTATCCATACTCACTCCCCCAGAACCCTCACTGTTTTTTATTGACAGAATCCCAATTTCTGACTATAGTTAAGTGGTACACACGAGAGGAGGGCGCGGCCATGATACAAGCATACAAACACAACGAAAACCACATATTGATGAGTGTGCCACTAGAGCAGCTGGAAAAAGGCTCCTGGATCAACGCAGCCGCCCCCACAGAAGAAGAATTGGTACATCTCAACGAACTGACCGGCATCCCGGTGGATTCCCTGCAGACCGCACTGGATAGAGAAGAACGGTCCCACGTAGAATTGGAAGACGACTACATCTTCGTAGTTGTCAATACCCCAGTGGTATTGGAAACCGACGCCTACGATGCGTTGCCGCTGGGCATCTTCATCACCCGGCAATATTTCATCACCGTCTGTCTGGAAACAAACACAGTGATTCAGAAATTCCTGAACAATTCCTTCAATTCCTTCCACACCTACAAGAAGACCCGGTTCCTGTTCCAAATCCTGTCCCAGGCTTCTTCTTCCTTCCTGTATTTCCTGCAGCAAATTTATAAACAAACCGACGTCATCGAAACCCGGGTCAGAAAGTCCCTGCAGAACAAAGAACTGTTCCGCATGTTGGAACTGCAAAAATCTCTGACCTACTTCAACTTCGCCTTACACGCCAACGAAAATGTGATGGAACGTCTCATGCGTCTGAGAAATAGCCCGCTTCACTCGCTGCTCAAGATGTATGAAGAAGACGAAGACCTCTTGGAAGACGTCATCATCGAAAATAAGCAGGCATTGGAAATGGCGGAAATTTACACCAACATTTTGATGTCCATGATGGACTCCTTTTCCTCCATTATTTCCAACCGGCTGTCCCAAATCATGAAATTCCTCACCTCGGTCACCATTATCCTGGCGATCCCCACCTTGATTTACAGCCTGTGGGGCATCAACGTCCCGGTCCCCTTCGCCGAATCCCCCTTCGGCTTCGTCTCCGTCATCCTCATCGGCATCCTGCTCACTCTGATCGTCACATTTATTCTTTGGAAGAAGAATATGCTGTAAGGGCAGTATGGCTCTGGAACCGCATGATATCACAAAGTGGAAATTCCATAATAGGGAAGGGTTATCATTCTGCCAAGTACTATCTTTTAACATACCAAAACTCCCGCTTACGACAAGGTTAAAAAGGGTTATATAAGGTTATGAAATATATCATAGCCTTATATAACCCTTTTTAACCTGGCCTCTTTGTCATTATCACTATGTTAAAACAACCAATTCACAGCGTATACCCCTATACCCCTGGTCGCAAGCGTTTCCAACAGAAATATCTCTACAGTCATCAGAACAACTATAACCTTTTATAAAATGTTTCCCGTGAAACCTATTAAATCTTCTTGCTACGTTAAGTTCCATTTGCTATAATAACAATAGAAAAAGGGCACCACTGATAAGCGGCCAGCCCCGACTAATTGGAATATGGAAAATCCGCCTAGAGTTGGTAGCTGCAGGCGGATTTTTCATTTACTACATACGAATCGCTAACACGAGGGCTAACAGAAGTACCATAAATATAAAAAAATCGTACTTATTCATATGATGGCCCCCTTTCAGGGGCTAGAATCGGCCGCCTACCGTTTACGTAGTACCCATTAGGATAATACAGAAAAATCCCCCAGATGTCAATTCACATCTGAGGGATTTTTGGTTGGCAGTGAGCAGTTAGTGATTTGCAGTTTTTTCTAACACAAAATGTTTCGCGTGAAACATTCTCGGTTAGATATACTATTTCCTTTTCAAGTTCCAAAAAGCTTTATACAATGGAGCACCCCATATTTTCCACCAAAAGCGACGTTTGAAAGAAAAGGGTAGCATTGCGAATGCCTCACTGTGCACTACTTTTTTGCATTCTTCTATTAATGCTAGATATTCCCTTCTCTTTGATTCAGGAAGACGTAGTATGGTTTTATACACATCATAATATGCTTTAACCACTAACATCTCCGCCATCACTATTAATTCACTCTCTAACTTATACTTCTTAACTAGAGATAACTGTCTCTTTCTCGCTTTTAAAATATCTATAGCAACTTTACCAGATACATGTGTAATGCTATCTTCTCTTTGTACATAATAATATTTACACTCTGATAATGTTTTAAAACTTTTTGCGTTATGTAACAATGCAAGAATAATAAACACATCCTCATAGTTTTGGCCTTTAGGAAATCGTACATTATTAAACACGGATCGATCATATAATTTGTTCCAAGCGTAACTGCCTAATGTTAAAGATCTCCTATAAAATCCCTGTCCTATTTCATCGTGTAGATATAGCCTTACCCCCCCCCCGAAAAATCATACTCATTTGCGATTGGAAAATGTTTTTTATCTTCTTTTTTATTTTTACGTGCACTTTCATCCACTTCAATATATCCGCAAGAACAAATACCTCCATTTACCCGATGTGCATATAAATATTCATACATATCCGACGTAATATAATCCTAAATTGCAAGTGCAACTTGAACGCCATATAGCGTACTATGCTTTTTGAAAATTAATTACCGCAAAATATGTTTTATTTT
>DBLC01000056.1:3887-12922 GCA_002297935.1 Dialister sp. UBA734 | reverse complement strand
TATGCCGATATGAGTTTTTGTGCAGTACCCGAAACGTGGGTGCTTGATTTAGCATGCTCGAAATCGGGAAAAGTACGATAAAATCAGGGCGTTTTTTGTGTTTTTATAAAGATAGAGGTTAGTAATGAGTATATTTATACATAGACTTACAAAAAAATTCGATTTTGAAAATACAGGGATTTTGAAAGGGTATTTTTAGAGGTTCCCTTAACTTAATGACATTAGGGAACTAGGGATATCATCGATATTTACCCCCCTTCCTCAGGAAGGGGGCAGGGGGATAGGAAGATGAAGAAGAGTTGTTAGATTAGCCGCTAGGGTAGAACGCCTAAACGAGTAGAGCAAAGAAGGCATTTTATACCGCAAGAGCAAGCTATCCCCTGGGACGTTTCGCTTCGCTCACGTCCTGTCCCCTTCCAAAGGAAGGGGATTATGAGTCTAGCGTTTAGTAGCACATTCGAGCAACCTGAGAAACTTAAGTAACCTTAGCAACCTAAGAAACTTTTATATCAGCAGGAATCATCATATGGTTCTCTTAACTTGATGACACAACAAAAAGGGAGGTGTATCCTATGAAGCGACTGATGGCGGTGTTGCTATTTCTTTTGCTGGCTGGCGGGGCTTTTGCTGGCATTCTTCACTATGCCAGGAAGCATGAAGAAATAAAACAGCAGGAAGCCTATCCGGTGCAAAAAGTGGTGATTTACACTGATTTACAGTCGGGCATTTTGGAAGAGCTGAACCCGCTCTTTTATAATGAGACGGGCATTCAGTTAGATATTTCCTACGTCACCACCGACCAGCTCCGGAAGAAGAAAGTAGCAGAGGACAAACCGGCCGATGTATTTCTGACGTCTCAGGATACACTGCTTTACCTGAAAGAAAATAAAGCCCTGACGCCCTATTCGTCGTCCCAGACGGACACCACCTTGGCATTGCTTCGGGATGAAGATTCTTACTGGACTGGGCTTTGGGTGGATCCCATTGTTTTTGCTGTGAACCAGGATTTCATTGCGAAACACCCGGCTTTTCAGTATACTTGGGATGAGGTGCTGAATCGGCAGTCCGTCCGTCTTTCCATGACCGATTTCATTGCGGCTGACATGGCGAAGGATATGCTCATGTGCCTAGCGGAACATTTCGGTATCGAAGACACCTTCCGCATTCTAGCCAGGGCGCAGCAGCACTTGGTGCAATACGGGAAATATTTGTCCACCCCGTCTCGCATGGCCGCCATGGGAAAGTGTGATGTGGGCATTTCCGGCCTCAATGAAGCCCTACGGACGAAGCAGGAAAAAATGCCTGTGGCGATTATTTATCCCGAAGATGGGAGCCCCTGGTATCTCTATGGGGTGGGACTGGCTGCGGACAGTTTGCATCCCGATCGGGGACAAATGCTGATGGACTGGCTGCTCACGCCAGGGAAATATAAAGCGGTGATGGAGAAAAACCATTACTATTTCATGTATGTCAATGATGAAAGTGAGCGTCCCGATGCCGCAGGCAATGCTTTACAGTTGTGGGATTTAGAAAAGAAATATTTTGAAGAAGGCAAAAAAGATTTGCTCAATCAGTGGGGAGAAAAAGTTCGATTTGGAGGTACAGGAAGTTGAGTGCAAAAAAATTAGGATTTATCAGTTTGGGATGTTCCAAAAATTTGGTGGATACAGAAATGATGGTAGGTATCCTGGAAAAGGCGGGCTATGAAATCACCGAAGACTTGGCGGAAGCGCAGGTCATCATCATCAATACCTGCACATTCATTGATCCCGCAAAGGATGAATCTATCCAGACCATTTTGGAAGCTGCCGAATATAAAAAGACCGGCAAATGTGAACGTCTCGTAGCCGCTGGCTGCCTGACCCAGCAGTACAAGCAGTCTTTGGGAAAAGAAATCCCGGAAATTGATATTTTCCTGGGCACCGATTCCTGGCAGGATATCTTGGACGCCGTGGAAGAATCCTATCGCAATGAAGGAGAAAAAGTCTATCGCTTCGATACCACGCCGTGTGCCAATGAAGAACTGGTGCCTCGGCAGACCTTGACTCCTAAGTACATGGCTTACGTGAAAATTGCCGAAGGTTGCAGCAATGGCTGCACCTTCTGCTACATTCCTTACGTCCGCGGCCCCATGAGAAGCCGCCCGATTCCATCGGTGGTCCACGAAGTGCGCCGCCTGGCAGCGGAAGGGGTACGAGAATTTAACCTGATCGCCCAGGACCTGTCCTGCTACGGAAGAGATTTGAAAAATGGCACCACCTTGGCCGCCCTTCTCCGCGAACTGGTGAAGATTGAAGGAGTGAAATGGATTCGTCTCTTCTACCTGTATCCGACCTATTTCGATGACGAATTGCTGGACGTGATTCTGAAGGAAGATAAGATTTGTAAATATGTGGATATCCCACTGCAGCATATCAGCGACAGCGTTCTGCAGCGTATGCATCGGAGAGATTCCTCGGAAAGCATCAAGACCCTGCTCCGAAAACTCCGCGCCGCTAGCCCCAGAATGACCATCCGCACCACCTTGATGGTCGGCTTCCCAGGGGAAACCGACAAAGATTTCCAGGAACTTTGCGATTTCATCAAAGAAATCAAGTTTGACGACATGGGAGCCTTCAAATTCTCGCCCCAGGACGGCACACCGGCCGCTCGTATGCCAGACCAGATTGACGAAGACGTCAAAGAAGATCGCTACCACCAGCTCATGGCGATCCAGGCAGGCATTTCGGAAGAAAATAATGAAAACCTCATCGACACCGATGCGGAAGTATTGGTGGAAGAAATCATTGACGATGGAGAAGGCCACCTGCAAGCCAAAGGCCGTGCCTCCTTCCAGGCCCCAGAAGTGGACGGCAACGTGTACATCGATAACCCAGGGGACCTCAAGCCAGGAGACTTCGTGAAAGTACATATCGTAGACGGCTACGCTTATGATTTGATTGCGGAGAGAATTGGAGATTAGTAGCTAGGCCCTAGGGATTAGGAAATAGGAGTCCCGTAAGGTTAACTGACAAGCGATGTCATATCAAGTGACTGAAATTAATTTCTTCGCTAGCGACTTGGCTCCCCTGTCGGGGGAGCTGCCAAAGGCTGAGGGGGCAGCGCAAGCGGTATGAAACACTAATGGTACGACAATCCGATTCGGTGCTGCCCGCTCCTAGCGATATTTTCCTAATAGTCATTGCTTAAATAAAAAAACAAGTGACGCTAGCGAAATTATTGCTATCTACCCCCTTCCTTAGGAAGGGGGCAGGGGGGATAGGAAGACGAAGAAACTTTGTTAGACTAGCCGCTAGAAAGGACGGTTAAATGCGTAGAGGTAAAAGGTTTTCATATCGCTACATCGAGCTATCCCCTGGACTTTTCGCTACGCTTAAGTCCTATCCCCTTCCAACGGAAGGGGATTATTTATTTAGCGTCAATCATCCCATTTGAGAACCTTGTCATATAAAAGGAGGAATACACCATGATCACTGAAATCATTACCACCGGCACGGAACTGCTCTTGGGAGAAATCGGCAATGAAAATAGCCAATGGTTGGCACAATTTTTGAACGAACATGGATTTACTGTGGCCTACATGACCACCGTAGGCGACAATCCCATGCGGATGAAAGATGCCTTTGAAACGGCCCTTCGGAGAGCGGACCTGGTAATTACCTCCGGGGGACTGGGTTCCACCCAGGGAGACATCACCAAGAAAGCCGGGGCGGACGCACTGGGCGTTCCGTTTCTTTTAGACCAAGAAGAATCGAATCGGTTGGAAGCCTATTATAAAGAAAAGGGAAGGACCTATCTACCTTCTTTAGCACGGCAAGCCTGGTTTGCCGAAGGCTCACACCTTCTTCCCAACGATGCCGGCTCCGCCAGTGGGGCAGTGATTCACAAAGGTGGTAAATGGCTGGTCCATCTGCCGGGGCCGCCTTTTGAAATGAAAACCATGGCAGAAACCTACATGATGCCTTACCTGGAAAAAGCACTGGGAACGCAAGGGGTGATTCGCTCCGTAATTTGTCCCATTCCAAATATGACAGAAGCAGAAATCGAAGAGAAAATCATGGATCTCATCAAGACCCAGACCAATCCCACTTTAGCCATGCTGGCCAGACCGGGATACATCGCCCTTCGTGTGACTGCCAAGGCAGACAATGGAGAACAGGCTTTGTCTCTCTTGACGCCAATGATAGAAGAAATTAAAAAACGACTTCCCGTATCAGACTATCACATCGAGCAAAATGTGAGAAAAGACCTGGTACAATTACTGGAAGAAAAGCATCTGACAATGAGCACCGCCGAATCCTGCACCGGTGGGCTCATCGGGAAACTGATGACCGACCTGCCGGGGAGCTCCAACTATTTCAAAGGCAGTGCCGTGACCTATTGGAACGAAGCCAAAGAAGCAGTGCTGGGGGTCCAAGCAGATACCCTTGCGAAATACACCGCTGTCAGTGCCAACGTAGCCAAGCAAATGGCAGAAGGTAGCCGGAAACTCTACGAAACAGATATCGCTGTTTCCACTACCGGCTACGCCGGTCCCGGATTGGGCGAACGAGGCGAACAGCCCGGCTTAGTCTATATCGGCGTGTCAGGGACCCATGGCACAGAAGTTTATGAAGAACACTTCATGGGTTCCAGAAAAAGCGTCCGCTATGGGGCGGCGGAGAAGGCACTGTACTATGTGATGAAATACATAAAAGACAGGGAGAAGTGAGTAGTGAGGAGTTAGAAGTGATATTAGTTCCATAACGGATTGTCGTACCGTGGGTGTTTTATATCGCTAGAGCTGCCCCCTCAGCCTTCGGCAGCTCCCCCGACAGGGGAGCCGAGACAGTGGTGTAAACTTACTTAGGGACGCACAAATTTGGAGGCGTCCCATACCTTTTTTATATAAAATACAATTCCTTTCAGAATGGTAGTAGCGGTGCATCATAATTGGAGAGCACCGCTTTTTATTATGGAATATTTCTGTATGTTTAATCGACCTTGAGAACCATTCTTTCTTATGTTAAAATAAATAAGTCTAGGTTTACTTAGGAAATATCAGGCACACTTGTGCATCACTATCCGTGAAAATGATAGATATGTGGTGACTCGTGACTGGTAGACTGGTGACTGGAAAGGATAGACTGATAACGCAGGACTTCGTTTTAGCGAATTGTCTGTATCCGGCTAGTAGCCAAAAGCGAGCAGCTTTGGCGTTAGCGGTATTCCGTGATATTTCTAGTCACCAGTCACAAGTCACCAGTCTATCAGCATCTATTTCCTAAGGTACAAAAATTTATAACGAGAGGCGATTATTATGGCTCATTGCAATGAAAACTATTTAAATCTTCAGGGTGCGTATCTGTTTGCTGAAGTTCGTAAGAAGCAGGATGCGTACAAGGCAGCTCATCCGGATGCGAATATTATTTCCCTCGGCATCGGCGACGTGACCCAGCCTTTGGCTCCGGTGGTCATCGAAGCCATGAAGAAGGCTGTGGAGGAAATGGGACATGTGGAAACGTTCCGCGGGTATGGTCCGGAGCAGGGGTATCTGTTTCTCCGCGAAGCCATTGCGAAGCATGATTTCCAGGACAGAGGCTGTGATATTTCTGCCGATGAAATTTTCGTCAGCGACGGCGCGAAGTGCGATGTAGGAAATATGCAGGAAATTTTTGCGGAATCCGATATCGTAGCTATCACTGACCCAGTGTATCCGGTGTATGTGGACAGCAATGTCATGGCTGGCAGAAGTGGGAAGTTTGTTCGCGGTGCGTATGAACGGTTCGAATATTTGCCATGTTATGAAGAATGTGGTTTCAAGGCCAATCTGCCGTCTCATGACCCGATGATTATTTATCTGTGCTCCCCGAACAACCCGACCGGTGCGGCTATGAATAAGAAGGATCTCACCATGTGGGTTCGGTATGCGAAGCAGACTGGTTCTGTGATTTTCTTTGATGCCGCTTATGAAGCGTTCATCACCGAAGATGACGTGCCGCACAGCATTTATGAAATCGAAGGGGCTAAGGAAGTGGCTATCGAATTCCGGTCCTATTCCAAGACCGCTGGCTTCACCGGTGTTCGCTGCGGTTACTGCGTAGTGCCGAAGGAATTGATGCTGGAAACCAAGAAGGGCGAAAAGGTATCTGCTAATTCTCTGTGGGATCGCCGCCAGTGCACCAAGTTCAACGGCTGCTCTTACATTGTGCAGCGCGGGGCAGAAGCTATTTATACCGAAGAAGGCCAGAAACAGATCCAGGCGACTTTGGATATTTATAGAAATAATGCGAAAGTCATTCTGGAAGGAGCCAAAGAAGCAGGTCTCTCGGCTTGCGGCGGCGTGAACAGCCCTTATGTATGGCTCACTGTACCGGAAGGTATGACCAGCTGGGATTTCTTTGATTTCCTTTTGAATGAAGCAGAAATCATCTGCACACCAGGCTCCGGCTTCGGTCCTTGCGGCGAAGGATACGTCCGTCTCACTTCTTTCAATACCCCAGAACTGACCAAAGAAGCGGTGGAAAGAATGAAGAAAGCATTAGCAGAACGGAAATAGCGTTTTTCCTGTAGCGGCTTGTAGTGGGATAAAGATAGAGATTAAAAGGTTATAATTGAGCAGATAAAGCATGGCAAACAATGAGATGTAATACGCTTGGTACAAGGTTATAAGGGGTATAAAAGGTTATATCATTTGGCATGAGGTACATATATGGCTAGTTATCGGGATTTACGAGTATGGCAAGAGGCTAGGATATTAGTTTCTGAGGTATACCAAATAGCTGATAGGCTTCCGCCATATGAAAAATATAATCTTTGTGACCAGATGAGGCGTTCCGTTGCATCTATTGGCGCAAATATTGCAGAAGGACAAGGGCGGGGAACGGTAAAGGATTATCTTCATTTTCTTTACATCGCCCGTGGTTCTGCTTATGAATTGGATACGCAACTTTTGTATTGCTTGGATTTACATTTGCCACAAGATACGGTACTTACGAGTGCATTGAAGAGAATCGGTTTGGTACAATGGCTTATTAATCAAATGATTCGTAAGCTGGGGATGAATATGACAAGTGATTCTCGATGTAAAGAAGAACCTGAAATCTATGGAAGTAAGGCGATTGTGGAAAATAACCTGCCCGAAGGGCTAACCTTTTGATACGGGTTGCATAGCATTGTTTGATAAGCCTAAGCTCAAAGTTATAACCCTTTACGTATCCGTTTTATGACTATGTAAGATAAGCGAGAAAATCGAGGATAATATGAGTACAAATTTACAGATCGGCATTGTGGGTCTTCCGAATGTGGGGAAGAGTACGTTGTTCAATGCCATCACCAAAGCCGGAGCAGAGGCGGCGAATTTTCCTTTCTGCACCATTGAACCGAACGTAGGCGTGGTGGAAGTACCGGACCATCGCATTTATGATCTGGCGGACATGTTCCAACCGAAGAAGACCACACCGGCATTCACTCGTTTCGTTGATATCGCTGGCCTGGTGGCCGGTGCGTCCAAGGGCGAAGGGTTGGGAAATCAGTTCCTGAGCCATATCCGTGAAACCGATGCCATTGCCCATGTGGTTCGTTGTTTTGTTAATGATGACATCACCCATGTAGAAGGAAATATTGACCCAGTCCGTGATATGGATATCATCAATACAGAACTTTGTCTGGCTGATTTGGAAAGCGTAGACAAGAAAAAGACAAAGACTGCCAAACTGGCCCAGGCAGGAATCAAGGAAGCCAAGGCGGACTTGCCTGTATTGGAAAAGGTGTACAATGCCCTGCAGGAAGGAACTCCTGCTAGAGCACTGGACCTGTCGGAAGATGATTTGGCGATTCTGAAGGAATTGAACCTGATTACCTTGAAGCCTGTGCTGTATGTACTGAACGTGGCAGAAGATGATATTTCTGACCCGACGGCTAACCCATATGTGCAGGCCGCTGCGGCCCAGGCTGAAAAAGAAGGGGCTAAGTGGGTACCGATTTCTGCAGAAATTGAACAGGAAGTATCCGAACTGGACCCAGAAGAAGCGAAAGCCTTCTTGGAAGATTTGGGCGAAGAAGAACCGGGCCTCAATCGGCTGATTCGCACCGCTTACTCCATGCTGGGGCTGATCAATTTCTTCACCGTAGGTCCTGATGAATGCCGCTCCTGGACCGTCAGAGCTGGCACCAAGGCACCGAAGGCCGCTGGTAAGATTCACAGCGATATCGAACGTGGCTTCATTCGCGCCGAAATCGTGTCTTACAAAGACCTGATGGCTTGCGGTTCCTATGCCACCGTTCGTGAAAAAGGCTTGCTCCGGGTGGAAGGAAAAGACTATATCATCCAGGACGGAGATATTGCGTACTTTAGATTTAATGTGTAATTGCATTGAGTAACTAGGGATTAGTAGCTAGGGATTAGGATGTTTTCTACTCTCTGGCTGCTAATCCTTATTTTTATGGTAAACGCTATGCTTTTAAAAAAAGAATTAGGGGTAAGTGGCTAGGGATTAGTATTATTGGAGTCAATTGAGAGTATACTAAAACGGAAAGTCTCATTTCAAGCGGGAAAAACCGCTAATGACACCTGTTCACCGCTAGGAGCGGGTATCATTGGGGGAGTAGAGGAACATGGTGTTTCATTCCGCTAGAGCTGCCCCTTTTGGTAGACAAGTCTACCACCTTTCCCCAAAAGGGGGCACTAAATAAGGTGTAAGTTTATTTACCTTCGACATCGCCCTACGGGCGGCTCAGGATGACTGATAGAGAGGCCAACGCTAGAGAAAAGAACGCTGGTAGCAGAATCGAGGCTAACAGACTTGTGGAAACATGGTAAATGTTGCAAGCCGTATCAGCTATAGCGTTTTATCTCCCCCGTCGGGGGAGAACACAAGAGGGGGATGCTCTAGCGGTATACTTCACCATGAACATATCACGCGAACTCGGTGACATACACCGTAGTGATAAAAATGACTAGTGACTTCGCATTTACCGTTTGGAGCGGGTATCACCGGGATCGCGTGAGATGTTCATGGCGAAGTATACCGCTTGCGCTGCCCCCTCAGCCTTCG
>DBLC01000056.1:0-3849 GCA_002297935.1 Dialister sp. UBA734 | reverse complement strand
TCCCCCGACAGGGGAGCCAAGGTGCTGGAGGTAAACAGCGCTGGTGTCATAACCTATGAATAACCCTTATACCCTTTTTAACCTTTTCGTTTTGTTTTAAATGTAAAGTGATGATACCGAACCCAGGTTCAAATTCCTAAGGCCTAGCTACTAATCCCTAGCTACTAGTCACGAGTCACGAGTCACCAAAAATAGAAAGGAGCCATTATGTCTACCAAACTCTACGACACCATTATCAAAGGGCGGTTCATTGACCGGCCCAATCGGTTTATTGCCCATGTGGAAATTCAGGGGAAGGTGGAGACTTGTCACATGCCCAATCCGGGGCGGATGCGGGAGCTTTTATTTCCTGGGGTTACGGTGTATGTGACGCCTCATAGAAATTCGAAGGCTCGCACGCCCTATGGAGTGATCGGCGTAGAGAAGGGAAAGGATATTTTCTACTTGGATACCGGACGGTGCAATGATGTGGCGGCGTACATGGTGCAACATCGGATGATACCGGGGTGGGAGAACTATGTGTTGCTCCGGCGGGAGGTGACCATGGGAGATTCTCGGTTCGATTTGCTCTTAGGGGACCCGGAAAGTGGGGAAGTATTTCCGGTGGAAGTGAAATCCTGCAGCTTGGCGGGGCGGAAGGGAGCCATGTTTCCTGACGCACCGACAGAGCGAGGAACGAAACATCTTCTTCACTTGGCATCTATCGGGAAAGAAGGGGGCCATGCGGGGCTGCTGGTGCTGGTTCACTATGGCCGGGCCCAGTGGTTTTTGCCGGATTTCCATACCGACCCCGATTTTGCGAAGGCCTTTTGTGACAACTTGCCCTATATCGATTGGAAGGCGGCGGTGCTTTCGTGGACACCGGACTTTGTAATGCCAGAAACCACGCGGTTGGTTCCGACATCTCGAAAAGTATTAGAAAAGGAAATGGGAGACCGGGGGATTTATTTCCTGGTGCTTCATGTAGAGGATGAAGAAGATGTAACAATAGGGGCCCAGGGGACGATTCATGTGCCGAAAGGGTACTACGTCTATGTGGGAGCGGCCCAGGAGGAACTGACCAAGCGGATGAACTATCACCGGCGGATGAGGAAACAGAAACACTGGGCGATTGATTATGTTCGGGAAGTGTCTACCGTGACAGGCGTGCTGCCCATTCGGTCGAGTGAAGACTTGCGAGAACTGGCGGCGCAGAAGATGAAAGAGATTTCCGATTGGACTGTAGATGATTTCAAAGACGGAAATATTTCCTATCCTTGCTTGTTTGGATTTGAAGAAAATCCGATGCATTTGCGGGTATTTACGACGGTGGAAGAGGAATTGGGGATGGATCGACTGGATGGGCAGTTAGAAGTGAGAAGTTAGGGATTAGTAGCTAGGCCCTAGGGATTAGGCCCTATGTCCGTTATGATGACCTGGTATGTAAAACTAAGAGAGAAAGGTTAAAAGGGTTATAAATGGTTATGCCATTAGCTAGATTTCATTTAGTTGCATGGAGCCGTAACGGGATGGGTTCAGCTAGTACCGTTGCCGCTACTGCTTTTGGATTTCTCCACTTCAATCTAACATAGAATCGGACTACACTGTATAGTCATCCAGCACAAATCCCATCGGTCGAAATGACGAAAGAGGCAAGCATCGCTAGAGAAAAAGAAAACATCGCTAGTGGCATAACCCTTTATAACCCTTTATACCCCTTATACCCCTTATACCCCTTATACCCCCTTTATAACCTTTTTATATGAAAGATGATGATGCCGAACCCAGAACCAAATTCCTAGGGCCTAGCCACTCATCCCTAGCTACTAGTCCCCCAGTCACCAGATAATCCTATTGCCTTTTATGCACCAGAATTGTATAATGTTACAAGATTATATAGTAAGGAGCGTAAAAATGGATTTTGAACTGATTCAACATGCGTTGCCGATTCTGCTTTTGGGGGCAGGGGTGACCATCGAAATTACGGCTGTCAGTGTATTTATCGGGTTCTGCATTGGGCTATTTGTGGGGATTGCCCGTATTTCCCAGGTGAAGATTCTCCGTATCATTGCGGCTATTTATGCGGACTGCATCCGCGGGACGCCGCTTTTGGTACAGATTTTCTTGATTTACTTTGCCTTGCCGATTGTAACGGGTCACCGGGTGGAACCGTTTGTGGCTGCCGTGGCGGCTTGCGGGATCAATAGTGGCGCTTATGTGTCGGAAATTTTCCGTGCTGGCATCCAGGCTATCGACCAGGGACAGATGGAAGCAGGTCGTTCTTTGGGGCTCACTTGGTGGCAGACCATGTATTACATCATTTTGCCCCAGGCGATTCGGAATATCCTGCCGCCTCTGGGAAATGAATTTATTGCCATGCTGAAGGATTCTTCTTTGGTATCGGTCATCGGCTTTGAAGAATTGACCCGTAGAGGACAGTTGATTATTGCCCAAACCTATGGTTCTTTTGAAATCTGGTCTACCGTGGCGGTACTGTACCTCATTATGACACTGGCGATTTCTCGTGTGGTTGCTTGGCTGGAGAAGAGATAATATGGCGGAAGATAAAATTTTAATTGATATCAATCATATCAGTAAGAAATTTGGCGACTTGACGGTGTTGAAAGACATCAGCGTCAAGGTGAAGGAAAAAGAAGTGGTGGTTATCATCGGACCGTCCGGTTCCGGGAAAAGTACCATGCTTCGCTGCATCAATGGGTTGGAAACACCCACCACGGGGACCATTACCTTTGATGGCATGAAAGTGGATGGGGAAAAGAATATCAATGAAGTGCGCACCGAAGTGGGCATGGTGTTCCAGCGGTTCAACCTATTTCCTCATATGACGGTGATCCAGAATCTGATGCTGGCGCCTATGAAGGTACGAAAGATTTCTAAGAAAGAAGCCTATGACAGAGGTATGGCTTTGCTGAAAAAAGTCGGTCTGGAAGACAAGGCAGATTACAAACCACCGCAGCTCTCCGGCGGACAGCAGCAGCGTGTGGCTATCGCCCGCGCACTGGCTATGAAGCCGAAGGCTCTTCTTTTCGATGAACCGACGTCTGCGTTGGACCCGGAAATGGTCCATGAAGTACTGGACGTCATGAAAGAAGTGGCCGAAGAAGGGATGACCATGGTGGTGGTGACCCATGAAATGGGCTTCGCTAGAGAAGTGGGCGACCGGGTTCTCTTCATCGATGGCGGCGTCATCGTAGAAGAAGGCAAACCGGAAGATGTATTTGAACATACCAAGGAAGAAAGAACCAAGGCTTTCTTGTCACAAGTACTGTAAAGGCAATTAGGAATGAGAAATTAGGAATGAGGAATGAAGGTGGGGCGCACAACTTATATAGCGCCCTGCTTTTTTATTTTTAGGGATTCGTAGCTAGGCCCTAGGGGTTGGGATTGCTGGAGTCAGTTGTGGGTATACTAAAACGGGAAGCCTCATTTCAAGTGGTAAAATGCTAATGACACTCGTTTACCGCTAGGAGCGGGCATCACCGGGGAAGTAGAGGAACATAGTGTTTCATTCGGCTAGAGCTGCCCCCTTTGGTAGACAAGTCTACCACCTTTCCCCCAAGGGGGCACTAAAATAAGGAGTAAACTTACTTACCTTCGACTTCGCCCTACGGGCGGCTCAGGATGACCGATAGAGAAAATAACGCTAGAGGGAAGAAAAGAACGGTAGTGGCGGGGGCAAGGCTAACGAATAGACGGATTTCATGGCAAGTGATATAAACGGTCGTGGCTATAGCGCTTTATCTCCCCCGTCGGGGGAGAACACAAGAGGGGGATGCTCAGGCGGTATACTTCACTATGAACACATCAAGAGAACACGGTGACATCCACCCTAGCGGTAAGTAAGTTTAC
>DBLC01000173.1:12175-17474 GCA_002297935.1 Dialister sp. UBA734 | reverse complement strand
TTGTTAGAAAGATGTATTTCATAGAACAATAACCTTATATATTTGCGGCGCTTTATAAGCTGTGCGCCGCTAAGTGAGTTTATCCTTTATTTATCGCCCCCATTGGGGGAGATGCCGAAGGCAGAGGGGGCAGCTCTAGCAGAATGCATACAAATGTTATTCTATCCCTAGCGGGACTAATACCACTCCTCACTCCTAATTTCTCACTCCTAACTAACAGAATCGTTTTTCAATTCCATGATACGCATCAGAAATCATCGTTGGTGCGTATCATGGAGGTGAAAAGCCTCCGGTATTTCCAAATCATCCGGGCCGAGACAGGATCTTTGTCGTTTTTTCGCTGCAGAGGGAAAATGACGGAGAAAATGGAATCGGTATGCATAGGATATGGACTGGCAGATGCCGTGCGCAAGTGTCTGCGTTATGGTGACTGGTAGACTAGTGACTGGTGACTGGGAAAAAAGGAGACTTTGCTAGTGACACAGCTGTTAGCTCTTAGCTGCTGGCTTCTGGCTGGCTAGTGGCTAGAAGCTAGTAGCCAGTAGCTGTGACACTAGCGGAATCTTCAATTTCCTAGTCACCCGTCACGAGTCACCAGTCACCTGAAAAACAAGCCAACTGCATAAAGTAAACTGTGGACGTCAAAATGCCTTGCGGAAAAGTAGGTGTCTGATCCATTAGCTAGTGACTGCCTTGCTGACGAGAACCGTACGCCACTCTTCACTACCGTCTCTGACGGTTAGGGGAAGCAGAAGCTGCGTGGTGCCGCATTCACCTTGGCCTCATCTTAAGCATGACACGTAAGTACCGCTCTTCCGATGCAACAGGGCGTGATCGTTCAAAGTTTGCTATATTGCGGTATGGTGACGAGTATCTAAACGGGGTATGATTCTACTGATTTCGATGGATATTAAGAAGTAAGATACCACCATCATAAAGGTTAAAAAGGGTATACAGGGTTATGTAAAACTGGCGGATTCACATAACCCTATATAACCTGTATAACCTTGGTGCTAGCGGTAGTATGCCTATAGTTTCTTACGATTTTAGCAGAATAATAACCTTTTCCAAAATCCCATTACCATGGTAATGATTCATTTTTCTTGCCCGTTCACCCCTCTCCTTTCCATGGAAAGGAGAATTGGCCGAAAGGCAATTTCATAAGAGATAAAAAGCACATCTTCTTTTACAAGAGGGTGTGCTTTTTGTGCTTGGAAAAGCAGTGCGTAGTGAGGAGTGCGTAGTGCGGAGTGATGGAAGGGGCCCACAATTCATATAGGGCCCCAATACCCCTTTTATATTTGTGGCTACTCGTTAATTAACTTTCTAGCCTGTTAAATGGCCAATAGACACGATGGAAACTTTAGGAATTAGGGAAAGTGGTTGACTGTTAACTGACAACTGACAACTGACAACTGACAACGGTCAACGGTCAACGGTCAACGGTCAACGGTCAACCGTCAACGGTCAACCGTCAACCGTCAACCGTTATCCGCCAACTGCCAATGCACCATTTCCTCTTTACATTTCCGCTCTATTTTGCTAAAATACTTCCATACAGCAAGGAAGAAAAGGAGTACCTGTGAAGCAGCGAGCCGGTGGTGGTGAGAGACTGGCAGGACGGGGAAGGCGTTTTGGAGCTGGAAATGAAAATGCAATCAAGGTGGGCTTCGCAAGAGGCCAATAAGGGTGGAACCGCGGGTTAAGAATCCCTGTAACTCGTCCCTGTAACGTTTATGTTACAGGGATTTTTTATTTGCGTAGAGGTGACTCGTGACTGGTGACTAGTGACTGGGAAATTCGAGAATGCTGCTGTGACACTAGCGAAGTATCGTATATTTCCAGTCACCCATCACGAGTCACCAGTCACCCCTTGACAAAGTAGGAGGAACTATGACTTTTCAGCAGATCGTTTTAGCGCTCCAGAAATTCTGGTCTAAGCAGGGCTGTGTGCTCGGCGAAGCTTATGATACAGAAAAAGGCGCCGGCACTATGAACCCTGCTACATTCCTGAGAACCATCGGACCGGAACCGTGGAATGTAGCCTATATGGAACCGTCTCGTCGTCCAGATGACGGCCGTTACGGGGACAACCCGAACCGTTTGTACCAGCATCACCAGTTCCAGGTGATTATGAAACCGTCTCCGAACAACATCCAGGAGACCTACCTGGAATCTTTGAAAGAACTGGGCATCGATCCGGAAGAACATGATATTCGTTTCGTAGAAGATAACTGGGAATCCCCGACACTGGGTGCCTGGGGCATCGGTTGGGAAGTTTGGCTCGACGGCATGGAAATCACCCAGTTCACCTATTTCCAGCAGGTCGGCGGCATCGATGAACATCCTGTTTCCGTAGAAATCACCTATGGGTTGGAACGTATTGCCATGTACATCCAGGAAGTGGACAATGTATACGACTTGGTTTGGACCGACGGTGTCACTTACGGCGACATCTGGCACCAGAATGAATACGAACAGTCCGTATACAGCTATGAATTGTCTGACCATGACATGCTGTTCAAGCTGTTTGACATGTATGAAGCAGAAGCCAAGAAAGTGGTCAAAGCCGGATTGGTTCTGCCTGCCTATGATTATGTATTGAAATGCTCCCATTCTTTCAACCTGCTCGATGCAGCAGGGGCTATTTCCTTGTCGGAACGTACGGAATATATTTCCCGTGTCAGAAACCTGGCTCGTATGTGCGCCAAGGCTTGGCTGAAGAAGCGCAAAGAATTGGGATTCCCTATGCTTAAAGGAGGCGAAGCCAAATGAGTAAAAATCTGCTTTTAGAAATCGGCACAGAAGAAATGCCGGCCAATATTATGTCTGGCGTAGTAGACCAGCTGAAAACTCTGGCTGCTTCCCAGTTTGAAGAACATCGTATTTCCACAGAAAACATCACGGTCTATGCGACCCCAAGACGTTTGGCAGTCATTGCCACCGGCGCCGCAGATCGCCAGCCTGACGAAGAAGTGAAGAAACGGGGCCCGTCCATCAAAGCCGCTTTTGATGCGGACGGCAACCCGACCCGTGCAGCCCAGGGCTTTGCTCGTGGACAGCACATCGACCCGGCTGACCTGGTCAAAGAAGGAGACTACACCTGGGCTTATGTGAAAAACGAAGGCAAGAAAGTAGAAGACGTATTGCCGGAATTGTTCCTGTCCCTCATCACCGGTCTGAACTTCACCCGCTCCATGCGTTGGGCCGATGAAGAAGCCCATTTCATTCGTCCGGTTCGCTGGATTGTGGCCCTTTGCGATAAGGAAATCATTCCGGTAGAATTCGCTCATGTGAAGAGTGGAAATACATCTCGCGGCCATCGTTTCCTGTGCAAACACGACGTGACCATCACAGACCCGCTGTCTTACAAAGAAACCATGAGAGACGCTTTCGTTATTGTAGACCAGGATGAACGTCGCGAACTGATTCGTACCGGCCTTCTCAAAGTGGCTGATGAACTGGGCGGTCATGTATGGCACAATGCGGACCTGCTGGAAGAAATCAACTACTTGGTAGAATACCCGACCCCGCTCTATGGCCGCATCGATGACGAATTCCTGAAACTGCCCGTACCGGCTGTGGTCACTCCGATGAGAGACCACCAGAGATACTATCCGGTAAGAAATGAAGATGGCTCTTTGATGCCTTATTTCCTGACTGTCAGAAATGGGGGAACCAAAGCGCTGGAAAACGTACAGCACGGCAATGAAAAAGTGCTGCGTGCCCGTTTGGACGATGCGAAATTCTTCTTTGAAAACGACCGCAAGAAATCCTTGGAAGGTCACAGAGATGACCTGACCCGCATCAACTACCAGGAAGGCATGGGCGATATGCGAGACAAAGCGGACCGTCTGCAGAAACTGACCGCTGCCATTGGCGCCGATTGGCATTTCACTGACGAAGAAAAGGCAGACGCTGATAGAGCGGCTTACCTTTCCAAATCTGACTTGGCAACTGGCATGGTCACCGAATTCACCGAACTGCAGGGCGAAATGGGCAAGGAATACGCTCTCTTGGATGGCGAAAAAGCCAATGTAGCCCAGGCCATTTTTGAACAGTACATGCCAAGATTTGCCGGCGATATCCTGCCGCAGCAGAACATTGGCCGTGCGCTCTCTCTGGCTGACAAACTGGATAACCTGGCTGCCACCTTCCTGCGTGGACTCATTCCAACCGGCTCCCAGGATCCATTCGCTCTTCGTCGCCAGACCATCGGCGCCGTGAATATCCTGACCGATGGACAGATTCACTGGGATATCCGCAAAGGCATTGCCGCAGCCCTGGCCCTCCTTCCCGGCGAAGAAGACGCCAAGAACACCGCCGCTTCCCAGATTGAAGACTTCTTCCGTCAGCGTATCAAAGCCATCATGCTGGACGAAGGCATTGCTTACGACATCATTGATGCCGTCCTCGCTGGTCCGGTGGATGACGTGTACGCCCTCTTCCTGAAAGCCCGCTCCATGGCAGCCAGCCATCTGAAAGACGAAGCCGACCTCCGTCAGGCTGTGACCCGTCTGTCCAACATCACCAAAGGCAAATCCGGCGGCGACGTGGACCCATCCCTCTTCCTGGAAGATGTGGAAAAGAAACTCCAGGACGCTTACGAACAGGCGGCTTCCAAAGCCCTGCCTCTCTTTGCTGCGTACCAGTATGGGGAAGCCCTGCCAGCTCTAAAAGAACTGACCCAGCCGATCAACGAATACCTGGATAACGTGATGGTCATGGTAGATGACGAAGCAGTAAAGAACAACCGCATCTCCCAGCTCCTAAAGACCCTTGCTCTCTTTAAACACTGGGGCGATTTCAGTAAGTTGGTATAATACAGATTAGCCCCTAAGGGAAAAGCACTATCTTGTGAGAATCATAACTCACAAAATAGTGCTTTTTATTGTGCATGGAAAAAATGAAATGTGGTGCAGACGGAAAATGCGAAGCCTTCCCCTGATGGGGAAGGGGGACCGCGGAGCGGTGGATAGGGGGATTGGCGGTATGAAAAGTATTAGCCTCAAATAGTATTTATCCGTATCATTAGCCCCAGAAGAGACGCCCCAGACGGAAAGGGCACTTTATTGGCTAGTTTTACTTGTCATGAGAGCGCATAACCCAAAGATCCCTCGGCTACGCCCCTCATGACGGGGAAAGGGAAGAGTTGTAGGCGAGGGAAAGCAGTCGAGGGAGATACATTCTAGTATGTTTATTTCTAGAGAAATCTCAATAGGATTCTCTCAAGCAGGCATTCTTACCGGGAGAATCCCTATCCGACCCCTAGAGGGTCACCTTCCCCAAAGGGGAAGGC
>DBLC01000173.1:0-12115 GCA_002297935.1 Dialister sp. UBA734 | reverse complement strand
ACGGAAAATGCGAAGCCTTCCCTTGGTAGGGAAGAGGGACCGCGGAACGGTGGATAGGGGAAATTCCGGTATGAACAGTATTAGTCTCAAATGGTGTTTATCTGCATTATTAGTCCTATGAGAGAAGCCCGGGATGCTAAGCCTCACCCTATAGGATAGTTTCACTATGAAGGAAAGAGAACAATACAAAGATCCGTAGGCAAGCTTGGGATGACGAAGAACGGGGAGTGTCATGTAGTGGGGGCGTGATGCAAGAAAATATGACAGGGATAAGAATCTCATATGAGGTTAACTGGTAAGCTTTAGTCTTGCTTATGACATAAGCCGTTTTTGCAGGTCATCCTGAGCGAAGTCGAAGGATCTTTGCGTTATTCGTAAAAGGACAATGAAAGTAAAGAATTAAAATGAGCCGTAGCGTCTGGGGCGTCCACGTACAAGGCTAATGAATAAGCGGAAGGGGAATGCATGGCTTTGTATCGTGTATGTCATTATATGGTAAAATACCCTATGTTCTATTGACGAAAGAATTATATGAGTATATATTAGAAAATAAGTTAGAAAGCACGCTATCTATGTCATATGGGAGATTGGATAACATGTTTCTATATTGGGTAAATCATCCAAGGGGAGGAATCTATGATGAAAAGAAAACAAACAGTACTCACCATGGCCGTCATGGCTGCCTTACTCACTCCAATTTTCGGGGGGTATACGCTGCTGATAATTTATTGACAGATAAAGAACATTGTATTGAGCAGAACAATGTTACTGTAAATGGACAGTATGATGCAAAAAATGAAACCTTTACTTCCCAAGGAGTAGATAATAATAGTAGCCTTATCAAGGTCGAAAATACACAGGATAAGAATAATCCGGGTAAATTGACTATTCAGAATTTTGACCATCTGAAATTTTTAGGTGATAAAGATGCGACAAAACCGGCAGGTTCTACAGTATGGGCTGCAGAGGGGACAATTGTTAAGATTGGTACGGAAGCTAACAAAATAGGTACTATCCAATTTGGCACTGAAGACCAAGCACTGAATTCCGATCAAGGTATTCATGCGGCTGGCGGTGATCTGACTATCAATGCGGATACGATTACTGGCAATGTCACTGGCAATGGTTTCATGTCCCAAAGTTGGGGAAGTCATAATGGTACATTGAATGTAGAAGCTAAGGATGTCAACTTGACTGGTCAGAATGGTGGACTTGTGGCAGCGGGGATATTCCAAAATACACCTAATAACATGGCTACTAACACGATTCATGCAACAAATAACATATATCTTCATGCGGTAAAATCGAATGTTGGTGTTGTTTATTTTTATGATAGTCTAAGTGGAAAAGGAAATGCGAACATCGATATTTCTGGTGACAAAGGCGTCCAGCTTGTTAATGATAATGGTATTGGAATTTACTCTTATCTTCAAGGACAGAATAATCAAGGAGATATAGAGATTACATCTTCTGATGGTGATGTATCTATTCAGTCAACAGATCAAGCTATTTTTTCTGGTTCCTCTTATGCAAGTAGTGATGGTAAAGCTGCATCAAATATCAATTTATACGGTGCTAATATCAATTTAGTGAGTCAGAATAGGCAGGCTATTTTATTATGGTCAAATGCTTCGGCGACATTAGCGGCTAAGGACAAAGGGACGATTACGATTTCTGGTGGGAATGGTACAGCTGCTGAGGTAGGAAACAGTGCTGTAAAGGAAAATAATGCGTCTCTGGTAATTGGTAAAGATAAAGATGGTAACACCTATGATAATACCGTTATGCTTAATGGACAGATCAAAATATCTGATGGCGGTACTGTCACAGTAGCGGGTAAAACAACCACTGTGGTAGATGCATCTTCTTTAAAAGGAAATTCTCTTGTTTCTGTATCTGGCGGAACCTTCACAGCGGAAGAGGGTGCTAAACTCATTGTTAAAGGTGCCAATACAGGAACTACTTTATATGATACAAAGCAAAATATTGATTTCTGGAAGACAACTAGCTTTGACAATCCATTCCAGTGTCTTAAGGATGGCAAAGTAGAGGCTGGTATCACCGATGCCAATAAAGAAGCCATTGCTGGTTATGCGGCTTCTGGCGTAGCTGTTGCTGCTACAAAGAATAATGATGAAAAGATGACATCTTTGATTAAAAGTGGGAAGGAATCCTATAATGGGGCTCTTAGTATCGGCCAGGCTGCTGGTATCCAGCATAGCACCTATGCAGTGACCGGACTTTTCACTGACGCCCTGTCTGACCATGACAATACACCGGTCAAGGATCTTTGGGCCAAAGGTTTCCATAGCAAAGAAAACATTGATGGCCTTGGCTTTGCTGGCGGCGCCCTCTCTTTGGATACCCAGTACAATGGTACCGTCGTAGGGATGGACGTATACCAGAATGAACATACCACCGCTGGAGTAGCTCTCACCTATGCAGATGGGAATATCAGCTCTTCCAATGGAGGCGTTTATACAAAGAATGATGCCACCTATGTAGGTGCTTCCTTGTATGGTTTGAAAGACTTGGGCTCTTATCGTCTAGTCGCTGACCTCTCCTATGTAGGCGGCAGCCATGATATTACCCAGTATAATAATGGTCAGGTCATCACGGCTAAACCAGATACAGAAGCATGGACTTTGGGTGTGAAAGCCATGAAGGACTATACCGTGGGACAGGGACTGCTCACTCCGTACGTAGGACTGCGGTATCTCCGTCTCACCACCGACAAATATACATCCAGTGCGAGTCTTTCTTACGACAAAGAAACCCAGGATCTCTGCCTCCTGCCCGTGGGAGTCGATTATTCGCTCCAGATGAACCGTGGCAGCTGGATACTCAAACCATACGCTGGCCTCAGCTATATTTGGACCATGGGCGATAGAAATGCCAACCAGACTGTGACCTATGGCACAGCCACCGATGGATTCGCCTATGATATCAGCGATGCTGGCAGCTTCCTTGGAAAATTGGGCCTGTCTGCTTCGAAAGGAGACTACTCCTTCGGTGTAGGATATACTTACCAGAATGGCAGCACCACCGATAGCCATACCTGGACCGTACAGGCTTCTTACGCTTTCTGATTCCTGTATTTCATTATCAGGAATAGGATGATTTCGCTTGTCTAAATTGACAAGATGCGGATTGTCAAAAGGGGATTATTCTGCTGTTGTCGTCATCTAACAAAATAAAAATACCGCTAGTTTCAAAGTTATAAAAAGTTATTTCAAATAAGATGGAATAACCCTTCATAACCCAGAAGCTAGCGGTATTTTTTATTTGTGAAATAACGAAATGTGCAGAATCATAACCTTTCTGCCAATCCTATAAAAGAAACATGCCTCTAGCGGAATCATCGCTTATATTTCTTCATTGCTGGAATCATGCAGAACAGGCAATAGAGAAGGGAGAGGAAGGCCAGGGCGGCGCCTACGTAGCCGATGTAGGCGATGGAAAAGTAGGTGCAAATGGAACCGCCTAGCCAGGTGCCGCTGCCGATGCCCAGGTTGTAAATGCCTGAAAGGATAGACATGGCGACCGGCGCGGTGGCACTGTCGGTGGATTGGATCACTTCCGCTTGGCCGGTGACGTTGAACGCTGTGACTGAAATGCCCCAGAGGATGGAAAGGGGAATGATGGTGTAAAGGGAGCCGCTGGCCGGAAGCAGAAGGAACAGGGACGCCATGATGAGGCCAATGGACATAGGCAGGAAGCTGTAGCGGTGGGCGTTATAGAGGTGGGAAAAGAGGTAGCTTCCCAGCAGTCCGGCGGCACCGAAAATGGTGAGAATCACCGTGACCCAGTTGTCCGGGTAATGGCCCACTTGCAGCAGGAATGGTTCGATGTAACTGTAGGTGGTGAAGTAGGCGGTGGGGATGAGAAGGCTCAGGAGGAATAAACCGGGAAGAACTGGGTTCTTGTAAATTTGGGGAAGATCGGAAATATTAAATGGCGCGTTGCCGGACACTTTAGGAAGCAAAACTGCCAAGTAGGCCAGGGCTACGAAGGATACCACGGCGAGGCAGAGGAAGGTACTGCGCCAGCCTGCTAAAAGGCCGATGGAACGGCCCAGGGGCAGTCCGAAAATCATGGCAATGGAGGTGCCGGTGACCACCATGCCCATAGCGGTGGCTTGGTATTTCTCTGGAACGATACGAACGGCCACAGGCGCTGCGATGGACCAGAAGATAGAATGGGCACAAGCCACGCCGATACGGGAGGCCAGCAAAGTGTAGTACCCAGTGGCGATGCCCGAAAGAACTTGGCAAACGGCGAAAAGGGTGATCACACCCAGCAGCAACGGCCGCAGGGGGCAGCGGGAGAAAATCATCATCAGCGGCAGCGACATGGCCATCACCACATAGGCATAGATGGTGATCAGCGAGCCAGCGCCGGATTCGGTCATTTGAAAGTCCTTGGCAATGTCTGTCAAAAGGCCGATGGGCATGAATTCAGACGTGTTGAAAATAAAAGCCGATAAAGTGATGCCCAACAGGGGCAACCATTGTCTTAAAGTCATCGTATTTCCTCTTTCTTATGATAAATACTCATTTGTGATGGGACATATTATAGCACAATTTTTTAGAAAGTACGATAAACACGGAGGAAACAGGCTATAAAATATATGAATTTCTTTTTATACGCCACTTTATACGCCAAATTCACTTATTTACCCCACTTCAAAAGGACGGAGCAATAAAGCCCCGCCCTTTTTAGTCATGTTTAGAATGGAATATCGGGAAACCATCTTTCATGCCACTTAGAAGAATCATCAACACCTTTAATGTTCCACTCTATGCTATTCTTCTTGTCATTATATCCTAATGCCGTAGAATAGTTAATTTCGTTAATGTTTAGGGCACATCTGACAAATTGACGCCCTAACTCATAAAAACTACCACCTGTATCAGAGTTCAGATTAGGTCTGTAAGGAATGGGAATATGAACGGTTATTTCACAAGGTTCGCCCTTAAATAGACGCCCCATAACATCATCCCCCGCAAATTCCCAACGTGTGCAGAAGTCGCTTGGCATATCAACGAATAGAATCTCACACCACTCACGGAGTGTGCGTGATTCTTTACTCTTGGAAGTCATTTCTTCCCCTGTCAAAAGCCAATCCAATGACACACCGCCCGCCCTTGCTATGCGTGCAAGACGTGCGTTATCAGTTGGTATAGAACCTGACCCCGATAACATTCTATTTACAGAACTTTTGTCTACAGGTGCAGACGGTTCCATAATCGCCCCTAATTTTTCTTGCGTGATTCCTAATTTTTTTATTAACTGTTTAATCCGTTTTCTAATCGCCTCATCAGAGCATTTGTCTTTTAAGTCGTCCATAATACCCCCGCCGGAAAATATGACAAACTCATCATATTGAATATGACAAAATAGGCATATCATAAACCGTTATTGTCAATGGTTTACATCATGCTTTCTTGTTACCATTATACCATACAAGGCTTGTATGAATCTAAACAACACCACTCGACAAGAGTAATTGAAATCAAAGGAGAAGTAACATGGATAACAAGAGATTACTGAATGTAGCTGAATTGCAGGAATATATCGGAATGGGGAAATCAACCGCTACCGCATGGGGTAAGGCTATCGGAGCAGAGAAGAGAATCGGACGCCGTCTGTTGTTTGATAGAGTGATCGTTGATAAAGCCATTGACGAATTGCACGCCAATGATAGTGATGAATGAGAAAGGCGGGAAAGCATATGGACGAAGTAACGCATATGGACAGAAAAGAAGAAAGAAAAGTAGGACAGATAGAAAAGTATCTCAAAGAATGCCACGCTATCGGGCGTGAAAACGTTGTTCTCACTGATACCATAGTCAAAGCCCTAGCCATCGGAGAAAGAACCGTGGTCAAGCGGGTACTAGAAGAACGTGCCAATGGAGCTTTGATTTGTTCCACCACGTCGGGGCGTGGCGGTTACTACTTGCCTGCTACCATCGAAGAGATAGAGACACAAAAGGCGATACTAGAAAATGGGTTCAAGCAAAGAGCATTGGCGGTGAGACCTTTCCGGCGGGCGTTAGCAGAATACAAAGCAGGCAAGGAAGTTATAAATGGGCGGTAAAGGTAGGAAAAAGGGACAACCTTTCCCTACTTGGCAAGCAAAGCAACCATATGAACCCTACAACAGGCTTTCTATTTCCATGCGAAAGTCGCCCGCCTATAAAGCCTTAAACAAGCTACAAACCGACTTATTGAACTGGTGCATGCAATGGACGTATGAAGCAGGGGCAAGGGAAAAGCCCAACCATATATACTACCCTAGAGATAAATGGTCAGAGGATAGCCGTATACGTGCAACAGACTTCTTCGCCAATATCGAAAAGGCAAAGAGTAAAGACTGTCAACTGGTTACCGATAATCAACGTGAATCATTCTATAACGCCCGCAAATGGCTTGTTAGGCTTGGCTTTCTTGACTGTATTATTGATGGCGGTGAAACCACTTCACATATTATGTCAGTGTATAGAATGTCAAACCGTTGGCAGAATATAACGGACGCTGATGTGAAACGCCTTAAACAAGAAGAACGACAGGAACGAATGACAAAGAAGCTAGAACGCAAATTAAAAAACTAGGCGGGTAAATGACGACTACATCTAGTCGTAAACAACGACTACTTAACAGGAAAATCACTAGAAACTCTATGTTAAGTAGTCGTGATATACGACTACCCCAAAAGTCTAAAGAAGTGCGATATTATCTAGCTGAACTAGCATTTTGAAGTACATCTGTTTTCTAGTCGTCAAAACCGACCCTATTTATATATATAGCCATCACTACCATGTTGAATAGGCGAAACACTGGCAAGAAAAAACAGTGGAGAAAGAGAAATACATTCCCCTGTAGAGTTGGAGTTGATGACAGAGGGGTGGCGGGGATACTTCCCCGCATGCTAGTTACATAAGTGGGGCGTGGGACGCCCCTAACTCGCTAGTGTTGTTATAGATTGATATGGAGGAATACAACTATGAAAGCAGTTATGACACAAAAGGATATTGAACAGGAAGTGGAGAGACTTAGAAGAGAAGGCAAACTCACAAGAGGTAAAGCTATTCGCCTTCATTGCAAGGACTGTTCCGGCGGTTCTGCTTACTTGGTCAGAAAGTGCAAGCATACTAAATGCCCTCTATGGGACTTTCGACTGGTGAAACGCAACACGACACAAGCAAAAAGCGAAGAAGAGTAGCCAACATACCACATCTTGTATTCAAGAGCGGGCGATCACTCGCCTAGCATTACAAGATATGGTATAGGCTATCAGATATGACGAACCATGATAGACGCACTTAAAAGCGTTTCTATGCGTTCCCTATCCTCTACATGATAAATCATACCTTCGACTACTTTCTCTCTCTAGTTGCATTGATTTTGCGGTGTACTTGAATCATTTTGAACGGATTGAGAGCAGAGCAGACACTACAACAGAGCGAGCCAGTAGAAAAAGGGTGGTAGGAATTCTATTTCTATGTAGGTGGTGGGGACGTGAAATGGGTTCCCATAGGTAAGGAATCTATTAATATATACCCTTGTCTGAAACTATGCAGAAATAAAAGGCTAGTAGACAACGTAGAAATCACGTTACCCTACTAGCCTTATATTCACTATTTCCAGGAAACATCGAGATTTATAGATACGCAGTAAGCGAGATGGAAATTCTATATATGCTTAGAGTTGTTGACGCCTATAAAAAGGGGCAAGCAATAAAAAAGCCCTCATAACTCGGGGGAGCATGTGAGTGTTTACCGTCAAACATCACATGCCCCACTAACAATAAGTTATTATAGACGGAACTTCTTGTTAGGTAGTTATAAGGGCTTAATCCATTACTTCCGGCGGGAATCAATGGACATGGCTATATTATACCAGTTACCCGCCGGAAATGGTAGTGATAAATGAATCATAAAAGTTAAACGGAAATATTTTATGAATCTTTTATTTATCAGCAGGTGCTAAAAGAAAATAGCGGGTCAAAGTCAATTTTTAGAAAATGATTAAATACCCCTATTTTCCCCTGTTTAATTAGCACCTACTACCATAGCTATTATTATAGGACTTCTGTATTATGGGGACAGGTTCAAGAAAGGAGTGATACCTTGATAGGCACGATACAAGAGAATGTAAGCAAGGTACATGATTCAATCCCATTCAAATACATGCTGACATGGGACAGGCAAGAGTTCCCCACCTTGATTGATTCAAGCAAATTCGATGGGCACTACACCTTTGATACAGTAGCTAAAGCCCTAGAGCGTGCGTATTATTGCGGGTATGTGAACGGACACATGGCAACCATGCAAGGCGATTATGAAGAAAAGGAAGGTAACAACAATGAATAAGATGGTAAGACACTTTAAGATGAACGACGATAGAATGACCCCTATTATTCAAAAGGGCGATGAACTCATTCTCACAGAAGTAGAACAGGTAGAAAGCAACCGTCTCTATGCCGTCGCTATTGGTGATATCTCACACATTGTGATAGGGCGTGTGACAAAGGTGAATGCAGGCTTGTTTCTTTCGTTCGCTAACTGGGACTATCCCCCAACGTTCTACACCAATGAAGAAGTAAAGCGGGGCGACCTGTTTATCATGGGGCATGTAGTTGAAAGCAGGCACGCACATAGCCTTTAAACATCATCATAGACGCATTTAAACGCCTTGTGTAGCCGTTCCAGTATGCAAAGGATAAACTACATAGGGCGATTATTTTACAAGAAAGGAATACTATCATGGCAAGACTTCCGGCGGGTGTAACTAGACGCAAAGATGGACTGTATCAAAAGCGGTTTACCGTTAATGGCAAGCGTTACAGTGTATATGGGCATACTCTCAATGAACTGGCGGAGAATGAAGAGCGGAAAAGAAAGGAAATTAGCGAGGGACTGTATAGCACCAACGCCAATATTACATTAAACCAACTGTTTGAAGAATGGAAAGCAGAAAAAGAAAAGAACGTGAAAAGTTCGTCACTTAGAATAAGCGAAATCAATTATAATCATTACATCAAAGGCGAGTTCGGAAAGAAGAAAGTAAGAGCCATTGAACGCCGTCAAATCGTGCAATTTATGAGGAAGGTAGCTAATAAGCATAGTGACGCATTGGCGAACCGTTGTAAGGGGTTAATTTTCACACTCTTAAAATATGCATTGCAGAATGAAATTGTTTCCCGCAACGTGGCACAAGATATCCCACTGATAAAGGTAGAGAAAAGCACCGCACGTGATACGATTCATAGAGAATTGACAGAGCAGGAAATAAAAACCTTCTTCGAGTATTGCAAGAAATCTATATACCGCCCCGCCTTCCTCTTCATGTTGAATACAGGGGTAAGAGCGGGCGAGTGTCTAGCGTTGCAATGGTGCGATATTGGTGCAAACGTGATTCATATCAGACGAACCATGACACAGGGAAAACTAGGACAAGGCTATATAGTAGGCAAGACCACCAAAACAAGAGCGGGTAAACGTGATATCCCTATCAATGGAGCAATAAAGGCTATTCTCGATTCACAACTAGCCATCTATAACGCCACTCACAACGAATTCAACTTAAAAGCCCCTGTATTTCCACGTGAAGATGGTTCATTCAGTGATGTGACAAAGTTAAATACCACAATTAGAAACATATTGAAACGAATCAATAAAGCAGGGATCACTTTCTCACATTTCGCCTCACATGCCTTTAGAGATACATTTGCGAGCCGTGCCTATCGTGCAGGAATGCCCGCAAACATATTAAAGGAAATCATGGGGCATGAAAGCTACGCCATGACTATGGACTTGTATTCTCATATCAGCATAGACGATAAATCAACGGCTATGAATAACCTAGTCACTTGTTCGTTCACCACCGACAAAAAAGAATCAGCAATGTAAAATAAAGCCGTCAGAGGTTACGCCCCCATGACGGCTTTTATAATGCCTTGGCGTATACGCCATTTTATACGCCAATTCATACACCATATGAAGTTATTCATTCAGCACTACACTATAACGCAATATAATCTATTATGGTGAGAATATGTAGTATTTATCGGATGAAATGCTATTTTGTTATCGTGATATATAAGGCTATTTAATTCATGCTAACATAAGCGTTCAAGAAGGGACATATTATAGCACAAATGGGGAATGGGGAAAATGGGGGCTGGTGACTGGTGACTCGTGACTGGTAGCTAGTGATTAGTAGCTAGGCCCTAGGGATTGGGGGGATTTGGAAAGTGATATGTTTCATGTGGAGCTTGTATGGAAAGGTTATGATTCTGCCCATATGCTATTTCTAACATAGAACGGTATAG
Source organism: Dialister sp. UBA734 (assembly GCA_002297935.1). Lineage (GTDB taxonomy): Bacteria > Bacillota > Negativicutes > Veillonellales > Dialisteraceae > Dialister. Next base: position 1,779 of record DBLC01000173.1, on the reverse strand, counting down.
GCAAGTGACAGGGTTAAAAAGGTTATAAAGGGTTATGTACATAGGGTATTCCAATAACCTTTTATAACCTTTTATAACCTTGTCATTGGCGATAACAGGAAATGTTTCACAAAAGCATTCAGCAGAATCATAACCTTTCCACTCCATGCTTTTCAATGGTATCATCTATACCCCTAAGCCATCTATATCAACTATGTTAACCACTAAGTGAATCCAGTTGACATAACGCACTATCCCGCTTATAATAAACACATCAATCGTCAACAGGAGGTTATCATGAATAATAACAATTCCGTTCGCATGCAAGTGTTGTGTGCTCTATTTGCCGCGGTGTGTGCGGTATGTTCGCAGCTGACCATTCCGATCCAGCCAGTGCCGATTACGCTGGGAACTTTTGCGGCTTTGATGGCCGGTGGGTTCTTAGGAAAGCGGTATGGTCTGATTTCTTTGGTGATTTATCTGATTCTTGGCATGGCAGGGGTGCCGGTGTTCTCTATGATGCGGGCTGGTTTCTCTGTATTGGCAGGCCCGTCTGGCGGATTCATCATTGGCTTTGCGCCCATGGCGTTTGTAGTGGGCTTGGTGATGGAAAAGTGGGGCGATTCGTTCAAGAATATGCTGCTGGCTACGGTGCTGGGCACCGCGGTGTGCTATGCCATGGGGCTGGCGTGGTTCATGTTCCTCACTGGCACAGGCATTTGGCCGGCCATGGTGATGTGCATGTTCCCCTTCCTTCCTGGAGATTTGGCAAAGATTGTTTTGGCTTCTTTCTTGGTAAGCAAGTACCGCAGAAAATTGGTCGGACAATTTTAATGAAATGATATAATAGCCGTAGTGACTGAAAAGGTACTACGGCTATTTTTTATAGTTAGTAGCTAGGCCCTAGGGATTAGGAAATATGCAATGATTCCTTTTACAGAAAAGGTTCTGAAGGTTCTGAAGGTTCTGAAGGTTCTGAAGGTTCTAAGGTGCTTGAATGCGAGAGTAGCCAAGCGTCCATCAGCTTAATATAGAAACTTGAGAACCCTTTTCACCTTTAGAATCTTATGAAACTTTTTATGACGCTATATATAAGAGGTGATAGGATGCATGAAAATATAGAAATATTCCGCTCTCTTTGTCAGATCTGGAAGCCTGAGTGGCAGGGGATGGTGATGGCGGAATTGGAGTATGAAGCGGGAGAACGAAGGGCTCCTTTGAAGATACAGGTGAAAGAGGGGCGGTTGGTGAAGATCATGGCCTCTTATGGAGAAACTGGCGAGAAGGTACGGATGTTGTTATTGCCAGCGAAAAGAAAAGTTCACCCGGACAAAGCGGAACAAGCAGGGGGCTTTTGGAAAATATTTGCGCCGCAGGAGGTTCGGCAGTTTAGCTCGGACTTGGGGGATCATAACGAAATTCATCAAGGAAACCATCCCATTGTGAGCGGCTTCCAGCTGTTAATGGAATTGAGAAAAAATGAAACGGTAACATCAATGAAAATCCGATTTCATTCTTCCATCTATGCAGGAGAAAAGGTATATTTGGAAAAAGAGGGAGACACATGGGTGGGCTACACGGACCATTTGTGTTTTACGTGCAGGATGGTGTGATAAGCAGTTGTGTCAGCTGGTGAGATTTGTAAAGTGGCAAAGGGTTCTAAGGGTTCTAAAGGTTTCTCAAATGTGCCTTTACACGTATTCGTCATTTCATCTGGCCTCAGTATCGCTAGGGAAACACTGATTTAATCATGGTTTGAAATTATTCTTGAGTTTTTATTCAAAGCGAGGAGAGAAAATC
>DBLC01000143.1:18817-21506 GCA_002297935.1 Dialister sp. UBA734 | reverse complement strand
ACGATGCTTTGGATAAAAATTCTTATAATTTCAAACTCTTTGATTAAATCAGCGTTTCCCTAGCGTTTAGCGGCACATTCGAGAAACCTAAGAACCCTTAGAACCTTCAGAACCTTAAGCAACCTGTAAGTTTTAGAAGAAACAACGATTTAATCAAAGAAAATGTATTACATATTTCCTAACCCCTAGGGCCTAGCTACTAATCCCTATAATAGGTATAATATATTTCATAACAATAATAAAAGATAGCAAAGGAGATTGACTATGATATTTTTTGACGGCGGAATGGGAACCATGCTGCAGCGTTACGGTCTCACCACAGGAGACTGCCCGGATTATTACAACATCACTCACGCAGACATCGTACAGCGGATTCACAAAGAATACGCCGATGCAGGCAGTAACTATATCACCACCAATACGTTTGGTTCTTCCCCATTGAAACTGAAAGATTACGATTTGGAAGACAAAGTGGAAGCCATCGCCCAGGCAGCAGTACGAAATGTACGGACCGCTTGCGGGGACCGAGTGAAAGTGGCTGGCGATATGGGCCCTACAGGGAAATTCATCAGCCCTTTGGGTGATTTATCCTTTGACCAGGCTTGTGAAAACTATTACCGCCTGGCAAAAGCCTTAGCCGATGCAGGGGCCGATTGTCTCATCATCGAAACCATCATTGATATCCAGGAAATGAAAGCAGCCCTTCTCGCAGCCAAAACTGCATGCCGCCTTCCGGTGATTTGCCAGATGACCTATGCGGAAGATGGTCGTACCATCACCGGTACAGATCCGAAAGCCGCTGTGATTCTTTTGGATGCCATGGGTGCCGATATCATTGGAGCCAACTGTTCCGTAGGCCCGGATAAACTCTTAGAAGCAGCCAAGCAGATGGTTCCGTACACCAACAAACCCATTATCATCCAACCAAACGCAGGGATGCCGGTGCTGGAAAACGGAGAAACCCATTTCCCACTTTCTCCCGCAGATTTTGGAAAAATTGCTCCCGAATTTGCCAAAGCCGGCGTTTCCTACCTGGGTGGCTGCTGCGGCACCACACCGGAACACATTCACGCTTTGGTAGAAGCCTTGGACGGCGTCACTGCCCCTGCCAAAACACCGGTGAAACCATTCACTGCACTCACCAGCCGTACCCAAACCGTTTTCATTGGCGATGACTATGCACCGGTTAAAATCGGCGAACGAATCAACCCCACAGGCCGGAAGAAAATGAGAGAAGATCTGAAGAGCGGCAGCTTTGTTTCTGTCAAGAAAGAAGCCCTTCAGGAAATGGCTGCCGGTGCCGATGTGCTGGATGTCAATATGGGCGTTCCAGGGGCCGACCAGAAAGCCTTGATGGAAACCGCCATTTCCCAGCTGTCTATGCTTTGCCCGGTTCCGTTCTCCATTGACAGCACCGCCCCAGAAGTGTTGGAAAAAGCACTGAAAATCTATCCTGGTCGTCCGCTCATCAATTCTGCCAATGCAGAAAACGAAGAACGACTGGATGCCATTTTGCACTTGGCTAAGAAATATGGGGCCGCTCTCCTGTGCCTTCCTATTGAAAAAGGAAATCTGCCAAAGACCGCCGAAGAACGAGTCCGCATCATTCGTTATTTAGAAAAGAAAGCCCTATCCGCCGGCCTTCGCAAGGAAGATTTGCTCTTAGACCCCTTGGTCCTCACCGTTGGGTCTGGCGATAATGGTGCCAAAGAAACCCTTCGAACCATTCGCCTCTATAAAAAGGAATTTGGCTTCCCCTGCGTTATGGGGACCAGCAATGTATCTTTTGGTCTCCCTGCTCGTCCGCGAATCAACGCGGCGTTCCTCACCATGGCATTGGCTTGTGGCATGAATGCCCCCATCGTGAATCCACTGGACCAGGGCGTCAAAGATGCTTTTGTCAATGCGAAATTGCTCTTAGGCTTCGATAAAGGGGCCAATGAATTTATCAAAGCCGCTGCCCAGGATACCGCCGCCCCGGTTACCGCTCCAGAAGTGAAATCCAACCTCTCCCCGGTAGAACAAATCAAAGGGGCTGTCAAGCAAGGCGAAAAAGATGAAGCCGCCGCTGCGACCAAAGCCGCCATTGAGGCCCAGATTCCTTCTGAAACCATCATCAAAGAAGGACTCACCGCCGCCATGACAGAAATCGGCGTCGGCTATGGCAATGGCACCGTCTTCCTCCCCCAGGTTATGATGAGCGCGGAAGCCATGCAAGCTGCCTTTGCTGTCATCAAGGAACTGCTCCCTGCCAGTGCCGCCCAAGCAAAAGGTACATTGGTCCTCGGTACCGTAGCCGGAGATATCCATGATTTAGGAAAAAATATCGTGTCCGCCCTGTTGGAAAACAGCGGATACCATGTCATTGACTTAGGAAAAGACGTTTCTCCAGAAACCTTCCTTTCCGCCATCGAAGAACACCAGGCCGATCTTATTGGTCTTTGCTCTCTCATGACCACCACCCTGCCAGAACTGGAAAAGACCGTGCAGTTGGTCAAAGAAAAACACCCCACCATTTCCATCATGGTCGGTGGCGCCGTAGTCACCAAAGACTACGCCGACAGCATTGGTGCCGACTCCTACTGCAAAGACGGTATCGCCGCCATCAGCGAAGCGGATCGATTGATGGGGAAATAGCTTACTGCGTCGTTAAAGAGTGCGTAATGCGAAGTGCGTAGTGCGTAGTGCG
>DBLC01000143.1:14739-18771 GCA_002297935.1 Dialister sp. UBA734 | reverse complement strand
CCCAATACCCCTTTTTATATAATGCATGTAATAAGCAGTTAGTAGTATCTTTTAAGGTCTACTGCTAACCAACTATCAAGATGCATGAATGATTTACTAGTAATTAGCCAGAGAAATATTAATTCAATTATGGTTTGAAATTTATTTTTGAATTTAATTCAAAGTAAGAAAAGAAAATCTGTAAACTACCTGCTTTATATTAAAAGGGGTATTGGGGCGCTATATAATTTGATGCGTCCCTTCCTCCATTACGCACTACGCACTTCGCATTACGCACTTTTCAATAAATACGAATACCCATCCACGAATCACCAGTCACTAAATTATAAAACAGAATCGAGGTACCCTATGTCCACATTAAAAGAAAAGAATCAACAACATATCTTCACCATCACCACAGAACTGGACCCACCGAAAAGTGCTTCCTCTGCTTCCACAGAAGAACAGGTCCTGAAAGTCGCACCTTACGTAGATGCCGTCAATATTGCTGACTGCCCGATGGCAAAACTGCGTATGAGCCCTATCGCTCTGTCCTGCATTATTCAGCAAAAATACAACGTAGAATCCATTTTCCACCTAACCTGCCGAGATAGAAATGTCATTGGCCTCCAGGCAGAACTCTTAGGCGCTGCTGCCCTTGGGGTACACAACATTCTGACCCTCACCGGGGATCCGCCCAAAATCGGTGATCATCCCAATGCCAAAGGGGTCTTTGAAGTAGACTCCACCGGCCTCATTGAAATTGCTCGTTGCCTGAACGAAGGCCATGACTTAGAAGGTCACGAACTGACCGTTCCCACCGATTTCTATATCGGCACCACCGGCAATCCAGGGACCGATGATTTAGATACAGAAATCCGCCGTCTGGAAGGCAAGAAAAAAGCCGGTGCCCAGTTCATCCAGACCCAGCCAATTTACGATATCAAACAGGCAGAAGACTTCCTCGCCGCTGCGAAAGACCTGGACCTCCCGATCCTCTTCGGTATCGTCCCGCTGAAGAGCTTCAAAATGGCAAACTACCTGAATGATAAAGTACCAGGCATCACCATTCCAAAGAAAGTGCTGGAACAAATGGAAACCGGCGGCCGCGAAACAGGTCTCGCTATTTCCAAAGAACTGGTCCAGGCCCTCCGTGACATCCACGCCGCAGGGGCTCACCTCATGCCGGTAAAAGATATCGATGCGGTTCCGTTTATTGTAGGTTAATTCTTTTGAGACAGTTGGTATGATGCCGAATACATAAAAGGTTAGCTCTTCGGGCAGGTTATTATTTCCTAATATCTTCTAACTAACAAGTTGAATCAATCTAAATCTAAAGGGTTATAAAAAGGTTATGGGATTATCGATAATCTCATAACCTTTTTATAACCTTTTTAACCCTTTGATACAACGTATATGCTGCTTGTTATTCAAAAAGAATATAGCAGAATAATAACCTATAATGCAAAAAGAGCCTTGACGAAATGTAACTCATTCCGTCAAGGCTCTTTTTCGTATTTCTTATTTCTTTGCTTTTGCTTTTTTAGCTTTAGCTTTTTTTACATTGACTTTTTCTTTCAGCTGTTTAGATACGCGGAAAGCCGGGGTCTTGGAAGCCGGGATCTTGATTTCAGCCTGGGTAGATGGGTTGTGACCAACGCGAGCTTTACGTTCACGAACTTCAAAAGTACCAAAGCCGATGAGCTGTACTTTTTCGCCCTTAACCAGAGCCTGAGATACGACGTCGATAACGGCTTTGACAGCCTTTTCAGCGTCTTTCTTTGTCATTTCTGCTTCCTGAGCAACTGCTGTGATGAGTTCTGTTTTGTTCATAACTAAACATCCTCCTTTAATAATGTAGCGGACAAACCGCCTTTTGAAGCCATCCGATAGGACAACTTCCCAGCTCCTATGGATAGACAGTTTAGTGCTTTTGACTAAATGCCTGCCAATATGTCAAGGTCTCGTCAGGAGTCAAATCCAACAGGCGCTTTCCTTGGTGCTCCAATTCGATTTCAAATTGATGCCACCGATCCATATACTGGATACAAGCTTTGTGCAGAGCCAATTCCGGCTCTATTCCTTCCTGACTAATTACACGGTCTACGACAAGAAGAAATTCACCTATCCGCGATTCTTTATCCTGAGCCGTTCCCTCAGACAAAATCCGAGACACCACATCTCGAATTTCCTTATGGATATCCTCTGCAAAGAAGATATTTTCTCCTCCATTGGAACTAACTTTCTTCTGAATTATACACGCTAACAGCAGGCTTGGCAAGTCCCTAGAGACCCCAGAAAGCAGATATTTTCGGTTTTTTTCCAATCTTTTCCGCTTTTCCCAGTCTCCGAGCACACTTTTCGTCTCTTCCACCGTCATATTTCCAAAAACAAACGGATGACGGCGCACCATTTTATCGGTGATTCCATCCACCACATCCTGCATGGTGAAATAGCCCTCTTCTTCCGCCAGTGACGCATGGAAGACAATCTGGAGCAGCACATCCCCCAGTTCTTCCTCCAAATTCACCATGTCATTTTTGTCGATAGCATCGATGACTTCGTACACTTCCTGCAGGAAATAAGTGCGGAGCGACCGATGATCCTGCGCCCTGTCCCACGGGCAACCACCGGGAGCCAAAAGCCGTTTCACCGTCTTTTCAATCGATGCCAAACTAAAGGGCGTTACAGGGAGAACCATCGCCTTCCGCCCATCAAAGAGAAGAATGTCATTTCCCTGCCAAGGCTGATTATTGAATTCTTCTATGGACATTTTAAGAATATTTCCATTAGAAGAAATACAAAGAATCGACGTTTCTGGGCTATATACCCGAAGCAGCCGAGCAGCCAGATGAGCCTTCTCCTCCTCATTCATTTCAGAAATAATCAATGGATGAGGCAAGTGGATAGAAATAGCCCCACTCTCCCTGCCACGAATCACTGTATACGTATCCGTTTCAGATAGAAGCCCTTTGTCCATCAATACTTGTAATATCTGTAAGGTTGTCATGTTCATGCCTCGTTATTGTTAGAATGACTGGTGGCTAGGGTTCAGGGATTAGAGATTGTTGTTAGTTGTTGGTTGTCTGTTGTTTGAACCCTAACAACAGACAACCAACAACTAACAACAATGAATGCACAGGAATTTGCACAATAGTCAATATCCTTATCAAGAATCATTCCTACTACTTCTAATCCCAAACAGCATAATCCCAGTCACCAGTCTACTAGTCACCAGTCTACTAGTCACCAGTCACTAGTCACCAGCTACCCCATGCGAAATCACGTCTCGCAGCTCCTTCAAGAACCGCCCTACGTGATAGCCATCACAAGCCGAGTGGTGGACCTGTACGGCCAAAGGAAGCCATTTCTTACCATCCTTTTCCTGACACTCCCCCATGGTCAGCATAGGAAGAAGTTCGCCATAGGCCTTTTGGAAATTCAGATTCAAACTGTCAAAGGCCACCCAGGGAATGGTGGAAATATATAAAATATTCGGCGGACGATGGGGCTTCGCAAAAGCCCCTAGATGATGGCCATATAATTTCTGATCCCTATCATATTCCTTTTCAAAGGCCTTGTAAGTGTTTTTATACTCCGTCCACATGCCAGAAAAGGTATGATTTTCTTTATGAAATATGGTGTACTGCGGTACCAAGTAATCAAAGTATCCCGGGCAGCCCTCTTCATCGATATGCATCCGAAATTCCTTATGATGATTGGCTACATAGGACAAATAAAAGAGCATGGCCACCTGCAGCCGCTCTCCTCGCTCAAAAATAGGCGTCACATCCAGTTGCACAGTCATGGAGTAACTACATGGTGCTTCATGAAGAAAGAATTCATAATGCTCTCTTCGTTTCCAATGCTCCAGATCAATTCGAGTAAAAGTCATAGGTATTCTCTCCTTTTCTGGCTTTGATTATAACATAGGAAAGGAGAGATTTCTTTTAGGAAATTTGGTGACCAGTGACTGGTGACTGGTGACTGGTGACTGGTGACTGGTGACTGGTGACTGGTGACTGGTGACTGGTTCTCGCTCCGGTACATTTT
>DBLC01000143.1:0-14722 GCA_002297935.1 Dialister sp. UBA734 | reverse complement strand
AAAATGTACCGGAGCGAGAACCCTTAGAACCCTTAGAACCCTTAGAACCCTTAGAACCTTTCCCATAATAAAAGGCGACCAGCACACCCATGCCCAATGACCAGGGATGTGAATATCCCAGTCACCAGTCACGAGCTACCAGTCACCTTTTTATGTGTGGATACATATCAAATTGTGCTATGCCGTCATGAACTCAGAATACGTATTTCTTCAGCAGGTACACCACAGCCCCTGCCAGGAAAATCAGAGCACCCCAGACGACAAAGAACCAGGCCACCGCCAGCACCAGCGCCAAGAAGGCCACAATGCCTGCGATGTAGAGAGCTTTTTTCCACCAGGGAATGGTTTTGATATCTACAAATTCGATATGAATGCTCTCATGAGGTTCTTCTTTCCGTTCCTCTTCTCCCTGTTCATTCAGCGTGAGTCCATGGTACTCTCGTACATCTTCATCGGACATACGACGAGGTTCTTCATGGACGGTTGTTTTTTCCGTTTCGTTCTTTTCGTTTATCATAAATGGATTTTTATTGAGGGTTGTTCGTTGTTGGTTTGAGGTTTATCTACCGAGTTCATTATATTTCATTCGCACAAATACATGACGTCACTGGTTTCAGGTTTAATCAATAACAAACCTGAAACCCTAAACCAATGGTAATTTCCATGTATGCAAACTGACACAAATGGACATGGGATGTAAACCAATAACCAACAACCAACAACAGACAAATAACAACGAATGATCACAACGAAGCCAGTTTCTTATTCAAAAGTTCATTGATCACTTTCGGATTGGCTTTGCCCTTGGTGGCTTTCATGATCTGACCTACCAGAGCACCTACGGCTTTCTTCTTGCCAGCTTTGAAATCTTCAACAGCCTTTGGATTTTCAGAAACTACTTTATCCACCAGTTCCTGCAGCGCACCGGTATCAGAAATCTGTACCAGTCCCTGGGCCTTGACGATATCTTCTGCCTTGCCGCCGTCTTTCCACATGGTAGCAAAGACTTTCTTTGCAATCTTGCCAGAAATGGTGCCCTTAGAAATCAGCTGCAGCAGTCCTGCCAAGTTTTCAGCCGTTACCGGTGCCTTGGCGATTTCAATGCCATCGGTAGAGAGCTGGCTGGCAAATTCACCCATGAGCCAATTTACTGTGGCTTTCGGGTCTGCTCCAGCAGCTACAGCGGCTTCAAAGTAATCAGCGGTGTTCTTATCATTGGTCATAAATACTGCATCTTCATCGGACAGGCCAAATTCTTTCATGTATCTGGCTTTTCTAGCATCCGGCAGTTCCGGCAGCGATTTTCTGATGTTTTCGATATATTCATCGCTCACAGTGAACGGTACCAGGTCTGGTTCTGGGAAGTAACGATAATCGTTGGCTTCTTCCTTGGTACGCATGGACTTGGTGATTCCTTCTTTTTCATCCCAAGTTCTGGTTTCCTGTACCACCTTGCCGCCATCTTCCAGCAATTCTGCCTGACGCATGGCTTCGTATTCGATAGCCCGTTCTACGCCTTTGAAAGAATTGATGTTCTTGATTTCTGTCTTGGTGCCCAGTTCCTTCTGGCCTACCGGACGAACAGAGACATTGGCATCGCAGCGCAGGCTGCCTTCTTCCATACGACAATCGGAAATACCTACATACTGCAGAATGGCACGCATTTTTTCCATGTATGCCACCGCTTCTTTGGCAGAACGCATATCTGGTTCAGAAACGATTTCCAAAAGCGGCGTACCGGTACGGTTGTAATCTACCAGGGAATAATCGGAATCGGTGATGGATGTGCCGTGGTGAACCAATTTCCCTGCATCTTCTTCCATATGCGCACGGGTGATGCGAAGACGCTTTACCTTGCCATCCACTTCTACATCCAGGTAACCATGTTCGCAAATCGGCAGGTCAAACTGGGATGTCTGGAAATTCTTTGGCAGGTCTGGGTAATAATAGTTTTTACGGTCAAACTTGCTGAACCGGGAAATTTCACAATTGAGAGCCAGTCCTGCTCTGACAGCATATTCCAGAACCTTTTTATTCAGCACTGGAAGAACCCCTGGAAGGCCCAAGCAGACAGGACATACATTGGTATTGGGATCTGCACCGAAAGAAGTCTTGCAGTTGCAGAAGATTTTGGTTTTCGTCTGCAGTTCGGTATGAACTTCCAGACCGATGACTACTTCATATTTCATTCCTTAATCTCTCCTTTTGGTGCGGTTTTGGTAAATTCAGGATGAGCCTGTTCAAAAGTATAGGCTGCCTGCAGAATTGTTTCTTCACCCAGCGGCTTTCCGATGAGCTGCATGCCCAGAGGCATACCATTGGTGAAGCCAACCGGAATGGAAATAGACGGTGCACCAATGAGGTTGACCGGTACGGTGCAAATATCTTCCATGTACAGTGCCAACGGGTCAGAGAACGCACCGAACTTGAAGGATGTGCCAGACGCGGATGGTCCCACAATGACATCACACTGTTTGAATGCTTCATCAAATTCCTGCTTCAGCAGGGTACGAACCTTCAATGCTTTCAGATAGTATGCATCGTAGTACCCAGCGGAGAGAACGTAATTCCCCAGCATGATACGACGCTTAACTTCTTCGCCGAAGCCCTGGCTTCTGGTCTTGATGTACATATCGATGATATCCTTGCCAGGCGCACGGAAACCATAAGAAACCCCATCATACCGAGCCAAGTTGGAGCTAGCTTCTGCTGGAGCGATAATGTAATACACAGAAACGCCACTGGTGATGTGCGGAATAGAAACCGGAACGATGGTAGCACCTTCTTTTTCATAGAAAGCCAGTGCCGCATCGATAGCCGCTTTGGTTTCTTCCTTGATACCCTGACCAAAGAATTCCTTCGGTACACCTACACGCATGCCCTTCACATCACGAACCAGAGCCTTCTTGTAATCCTTCTTTTCCTGTGGAATAGACGTAGAATCTCTAGCATCATGACCAGCGATGGCATTCAGCACGATAGCCGCATCGGTGACATCCTTGGTCAGAGGTCCGATCTGGTCCAGAGAAGAAGCAAAGGCCAAAAGACCATAGCGAGATACCAGGCCATAGGTCGGTTTCAGACCAACGATCCCATTGAAAGACGCTGGCTGGCGAATGGATCCGCCCGTATCAGAGCCCAAAGACCAAATGGCTTCCGTCGCTGCTACAGCGGCTGCAGAACCGCCGGAAGAACCGCCTGGTACATAGTCTGTGTTCCACGGATTGTGGGTCGCACCAAAAGCAGACCGTTCCGTAGAAGAACCCATGGCGAATTCATCCATGTTTGTCTTGCCCAAAGAAACGAAATCCTGCTGCTTCAGCATTTCAATCACTGTCGCATCATAAGGAGATACCCAGTGTTCCAGCATCTTGGAAGCGGCGGTGCACACTTCACCCTTAATGCACATGTTATCTTTGATAGCCCCTGGAATCCCTGCCAGGTCAGGAATCGCCTCTCCCGCTGCGATTTTCGCATCCACTTTGGCAGCCTGTGCCAAAGCACTGTCATCGGATGTAGACAGGAAGGCATGAATGTCCCCTTCTACACTGTCACGATGAGCGATGATTTTCTTAGTCAATTCGACAGCGGAGATTTCCTTATTCACCAGCTGTTCATGGAGATCATGAATCGTGTATTTCACTCTGCCGCCTCCTTAAATAATCTTCGGCACTTTGAAATAGCCGTCTTCTTTTTCCGGCGCATTCAACAGTGCTTCTTCATTGGTAAAAGACTGATGAGGAACATCTTCCCTCATGACATTGTACTGCTCTACCGCATGGACCGTAGGCGCAACGTCCGTCGTATCGTATTGGTTCAGTTCTTCCATGTACGTCAAAATACTGTTCATGGAGTCTCTCATCTTTTCCAAATCATCTGGCGCAAATTCCAGACGGGAAAGAAGAGCGATTTTCTGAGCTTCTTCAGTCGTAATTTTCATAGATACACTTCCTTATTTTTTACTTTTGGAATGCAAAAATCCTTTTCTATTATAGCATATCAGAATGAAGTAGAGAAATATTTTCAACTAGCAGATTCGTTTTTTATAACGCAATAAAAAATACTGGTTGAAATCAAACATAACAACCAGTATTTCCATATGATATATCTTTAAAAAATAAAACTGAAAACTAATTGTCCCACTTCAAAAACGATAAATGCCAAGAAGATATATTTGATTCCTTTAGCCACCAATCCCATGGTTCCTTGATCATATCTATATCTGCGATAGATAAAGTACAGAACAGCAGGAATAATGAAAAGAAGCGGCTGCGTCAGAAACATTTGAATCAAAGCAAAAATAAAAGCGATGATAAACAGCACTCCCATTCCACTAATGGCATTGCCACTGCTGTGTTTCTTCTTTTTTTCTTGCGTTTTAGGAAATGGGGTAAAAGAAACTTCATTTTCCTCATCATCTTTATAAGACCAACCATTTCTCCATGAGTCATATTCTCGATTCAAACAAATCACCTTCTTTTACAAAGCGTTATATCCAAACCACTGGCTATCTTGGGACCAATACAACTCATAGCTTGGATTGGATTCATCCTCTGGACCATTGTGACCAATGTAGAGGAAACCATTCTCTGCCCAGATATGTGGATGCTGGATTCTCTTTCCTGCGAAATAATAGGAATCTACATATTCATGAGCGGCATCATTGGCATCCCGTCCGACCAAGTAGCTATGATAAGTGTCATTGACATCGGAATAGATATCCACGCCATAGAAATAGCGGCCACTATCCTGTTCCTGATACTGGGTGATATGACATCTCTGCACCAGTCCGCCGAGGGCTTCTTCTCGAATACGCCAATACAGGCCATAGGATAAGAAATTTCCTTTATTGGCCATCTGCAGTTCATACCAGTTATCATCATTTCGATTGAGCATGAATCGGATTTCTTTTCCATTCTCACTGAAGACCAATTCATTTCTGGCATTTGTCAAAGAGAGCATCACATCTCCCTGAGAAACTTCCACCATATTAGAAGCCAACGCCGTACTTCCAAAGATTCCAGCAGCCAAAGCGGCCAACGCCATTGTTTTGTAAAGTTTCATCATTCCATCTCTCCTCAATAGTTAGCAAGCATGTAAGTTACCGTTTCAGTGGTAGAAGAACCGTGGAATGAATGATCAAAATCGCGGCTCCATGAAATTTTCACAACAATCCCCACATCAGGCACAGACCACATATTATATTTACAAGCAATATCCTTACTGCCGCCAATCAGGCCATCATTGGTCCAGTGTCCCACCTGTTTCTCCAAATCAGAAGAAAGCTGTTTGAATTTCTTTTCAGCGGCTCCCTTATTGCCATTTTTGAATATCACATTGAGCTGCTTAACCAATCCATTTTCTGTTTCATAGGAAACATAGTTTTCAAAAGACTTTGCATCCTTCGCCTTGGTGGATACATCTTCATACAGATTTCCTTCTGCTCCTTCTACAGGGGTCCAGCCATTACGGAGCAGCAACTGGATGAAGTCAGCTTCTTTGATTCCATTATGAATGAGTCCCACGTTGACCGGCGGATCCGCAGCCAGTGCAGGATAAGTGTCCACAGGGCAAGCCACACAAACCAAGCCCATAGCCAAAGCAGCTAAAGAAAGTTTCCATTTTTTAGAAATCATGAATGATCATTCCTTTCAATCTATTTAAATTTCAATGCTTGTTTCAAACGTTTCAGATCATTTTCTTCCAAAGGCGTCCATTCCACTTCAGAAGGATCTTTTCCTCGCGGAATATACATTGGCTCCGATTCTTTCACATCCATCACCTGGAAAGATTGGGCCTTCTTATCCCAAGCGATAGTGAAGGTCTTGTCCAAAATGGTTTTGGCTGCCGCGTGAGAAACGTTGGAAGGCCAATACTCGTACGCATAATCGCCCTGAATCTTTCCATCCACAGTCTTTAGATATATCACGTGGGCGCCTTTGCGCTTCATTGTATTTTTACTATCCGCCAAAGGCAAGCCCGCCGCATCCATATCTTCTGCCGTGAGATACACCTTCAGTACCCCTTTGTGTTCCCCAATGAGCCAATAGCCGCTGTAGGATCGGGTGGTTCCACCAGTATCAAAGGTGACCGACCAAAGCCTGGTATCTGGGTCAGATACTTTAATTTCAGAAATCAAGAAGCGACCATACGCATCGGTTCGCGGTTCACTGGTATAGTAAGCGGTGCTTCCATCTTCACTGAGTACGCGGAAATAATTTCTATAGGCGCTGAAAACGATTTTCTTCCCATTAGACGTTTCAACGGTATAATCACAACTCTTTGTATCGGTTGGCAATGCCCGGATGATACGTTCTTCCTTTTCAATGGATTCGATTTTGTTCTCAGAAATACTGGAGCCGCTGAAGAAAGCAGAAATAGAATCCATGAATCCGCCGGAAGAAGAACTCGCCGCACTGCCAATTTTGAAAGTCTGGCTGCTATCATCCCAGCCTACGGTGACGCTCTTATCCTGTTTCCAAGTTACTTTGGCCGGTTTCCTTGCTTTTCCCTGTCCACCTTCCGATTGTGTGACTTGGTCCATATGGGACTTGCCAATCACTAGGCTGCCATCTTTGATTTCCACAGAAATATGTTCTTTCCCCGGATTCTCCACAGAAATGCCTGCATTTTTGAAATCCTCCGGCGTCACATAGCACTGCAGCCCTTCTTCGGTTTCACCAATAACCCAGATTTCAGAAGGAAGAATATTAGGCCCTTCAATGAGCCACAGGCGAAGTCCCGGATTGGACGTGGTAAGCGGATAGGCACGGAAATTTCTTCCGCTGGTCAAACTTTTCCCCTCATAGGAATTGTTGCTACCTACCAAAGAGAATCCATCTGCAGTAGACCGGAATTCAATCCATTGTCCGTTCAATCCAAAAATTTTATTGCTATTGTGATACGGACTGCTCAGAGCTAAGAGTCCTCTTCTCATATTGGGTGGAAGTGCCGGCGCCTGGCCCCATACATCGATAGGCGTTTCCAACTGAGAGGTAATTTTCACCTGTTTAGAAATATTTTGTACCACATTGGGATCCCCAATGACAATCTGCCCCGGTTTCGGCTCATTTCCACATCCAGAAAAAGAAATCGCTGCGGTAACAGCCAAAACACACATCCATGTATTTCTTCTATCCATGACCATCACTCTCCTGTATTGACATGGATAGTAATTTTTGTTACCACCCCGTTTTTGATATTACACCACAGATAAGAACCACGTCGCTGGTTTTCGTTATCGTAGTACATATAGTATTCTCCGCCATCACTGCGATCAAAGCCACTTCTATCAGGAGCCCCATAGGCTTCCAGCAATTCATCCACTGTAGAACCTACAGTAATCCCTTTCGGGGTAGCCAACCCATTGGCCCCATCGGAGACCACACCATAAATATAAAACTGGTCAGGATTGTCCCTATCCGGTTAAATTGTCATATGCACCGAATCGCCATAGTTGATGACACCATACCAATAGCCGCCAATCCGACGACTGGTCGGTGGTCCGTAGAGTGCTTCCACATCTTCATAGGCTTCCCCCAGGGTCACGCCACCAAGCACCAAATCACTGGTATCCACCAGTGCATGGGCAGGATAAGCCACCAGGGACATCATGCCTGTCAATATACATGCCATCCATGTTTTTCTCATTGGATTCTCCTTTGCAAAAAAGGTAATACTGTTAAGTTAAGAATTTGAGTCAGTAGATATGGTTCCGCTTGTGGTTACAAGTGACTCAGGTTGCTCAAATTGCTAAGGCTGCTCAGGTTCTCCGAATGTGCTTATAGACGCTAGCATTATTAGCTCGTTCGAGAGACCTGAGTCACTTGGGTAACCTGAGAAACCTGTATACCAGAAGGAATCCGTACCTGTTTCGCTTAACGTAATGATATGGTACAAAAAGGGAGACCATTCCTGTAAACGGTCCCCCTTTCCTAATCACAACTTATTTCTTATTTTGGTTATAAAACTTCACTGTATCCCCGTAATCCTTTTTATGATTTCCTGGCTTTTCTTCTGCATTTTTTCCAGTGTGCTGTCACTGTATTCTTCAAATACATAGGGTCCACCAAGAATCCAAGTGGCCGGCATGGTACATTCCTGCTTGATCAGTAATTCCAACCTACCGCATTGAAAAGGATATCTTTGATTTGTTCGTTCGGGCTGTCTGGAACATAATCACCAAAGCCAACTTCATCATGCATATCTGCTAAAGAAGCGCTTTTATAAATCAGATGATTGTTTGCATCATAATAATTGCATGTATTTGCCCAATAATACGAACGATTAACACGATACACTGCCTGATAAACTGAATGAGTAATTACATCAGGTTTAACACGGCCATTACTATTATCTCCTAGCCACTGAGACCCTACAGGCGAAAATTCGCGTTTAAACCAAGCGGTAATCTCTCTGCTCTGAGCTTGTCCAGAAGCTTTCATCGAACTGGTATCAATGTAAATGGTATAGTTATCTGTGGAATACACTTTACTCCAACGAGCCGCGCGAGTGGGAGAAGAAGAGCTAGATGAAGAAGCTGTGGTACTGGATCCACTGGATGGCAAGTTTTTCAAAATATTTCCGAGCCAGCTGGCATCGGCAGTGGTGCATACGGTAGTAGCGGCGGTAATGGCAATCAGCATAGCTGCAATTTGTTTGTTCATATAAGTTTCCTCCTAACGAAATAATACATTCCCCTATGTATAATAATTCATTTTCTCCTAATTGATTACATCATACCGCTCATAAATTTATTTCGTCAAATTCATTTTTATTATAAATAAACTGTTTCTTATGCAAATAAATCATATATTATTTTAAAACTCCATATAAATCGTAACAAGGTCGATTTGGCTCAAAAATCACATTATCCACGCTAAAGTTCTATTGTAGATATCCACATTTCTTTGAAATTCTCCTATTTATACATAGTATTCATTTATACAAAAACGTATCATAGCAAAATCATATGGACCTATGACATTATTGGAAAGTTTTTCTAGTTACATATCTAAAATCGATATAGGAAATATCGGCTCATTTACGCTATCATAGAAAATATAGAAATAAACAGACAATGTTTTCTAGAAAGGTGGAATACAATGAAACAACGGAAATGGTTACAAATGGTTTGTGCTTTAACTATGGCTGCCACAGTAAGTTTTGCAATGCCTCTACCAACAGAGGCTATCAGCTTGGGTTCTATTTTGGACGGTGTCAGTGGTATTGCTAATGAAGCCAAAGCCTACAAAGAATTAAACGAACAAATTCATTATTACAATGAAACAGAAGAAGGGAGACAAGAACTCTTTCAGGAATACAAAACAAAAACTGGCGTGGTATATAATCCAGAGCGAGAAGAGCAATTAGACGATATCATGGCTCGACTAACGGAAGGTATCGCAGCAACAGATCCATCTATTTATGACAAACCATATCTTTATTACTTGACACCAGATCCTACATTTAATGCAGCTTGTAGTTTTGGGCATGTCATGTATGTCAATGTCGGTACTTTCTCCCTCACCAATAATATAGATGAAATTGCCGTTGTGTTAGGCCATGAAATGGGACATGGTCAAAAAAGCCATGTGGCCCATGCCTTAAAGAAGAAAGCAGTAACCGCCTTAGGGGCTGCCATAGTGGCTGGCTCCTTGTCTGGTGATGCCCTAAAAGAAAATTTATTAGCTGTCGTAGTCAACCAGATTGACACCGTCCAAATCGGTCGAAAAGATGAATGGGAAGCGGATAACCTTTCTTTTGATTATATTTATCACGGCGGCTATAATCCCGGTGCCACTGCTGCTATTTGGCAACGAGTCATCGATATGCAGGGAGATAACTCCTCTAATTTCGTCGGTGAAATTTTCAGTCCATCGGACCATCCTTCCAACACGCAGCGAAGAGATAATTACGAAAAGAAAATTTCTGAACTGTCCGGAAAACATGTAACCATAAAAAAAGGTACTGACACCGTGCAGATCAATGGGAAAGACTTCGTCACCCCTGCCGCTGCAGCTGGCATGACCCAGGCAGAACGCAAATATTTCGTCATGGGTAACTTGGCTGCTGCCTATGACCACAAGCAAAACAAAGAAACCGCTATCAATGACAATGGGACTGTCAAATTAGGAAACCAAGCCATCATCACCCCAATGAATGGAGACCCTTCTGCAGATGATTTGGCAGCGTTGTTAAATAAAATCAAATAACTCCACCTTTTAGAGAATGAAAAAACCTTCTGAAACTCATGCGAGTTTTCAGAAGGTTTTTTCTTGCTATGAAGATAGAATGTAATGACTAGTCACTAGTCACCAGTCTACCAGTCACCGATAACATCCATTTTCCTACTTAGTGATGAACTATCGATGAGTATGAACTTACAGCAATCCGCCGTAAGCCTCGAGCATTTTACGAACGGTTTCTTTTTCTGCATCGGACGGTTCAACCATAGGCAGACGGAAATGGCCGCCTGGCTGACCTACCAGGTTGACAGCGGTCTTAACCGGAGTTGGGCTGGCGGTGAAGAACATGCCTTTGTTGATTGGATAGGTCTTGAGATGGAGTGCTCTGGCTTTTTCCAGGTCGCCTTTTTCAAAGGCATCTACCATAGCAAGCATGTCATCGCCGATAACATGGCTAGATACGGAAATAATGCCTACGCCGCCGGCCAGGAGAACTGGAAGGGTGAATGCGTCATCACCGCTATAGATCATGAAGCTGTCTGGCAGAAGAGCTTTTTCTTTGGTGACCTGGTCCCAATTACCGGTTGCGTCTTTGATGCCTACTACGTTCGGGCATTCATCAACGATTCTCTTGATGGTTTCTGGCTGAATGGAGACGCCGGTTCTGCCTGGTACATTGTACAGGACCAGAGGCAGGTCTACGCCTTTAGCAACGGTGGTGAAGTGCTGGTACATACCTTCCTGGTTTGGTTTCACATAGAAAGGAACGATGACCAAGGCACAGTCAATGCCAGTTTCTTTGGCTTTGTTGCCAAAAGCAATAGTATCAGCGGTGCTGATGGTGCCGATATTTCCCATAACCGGTACTTTTTTACCAGGTGCATTTTTACCCACTGCATCCACGATGAGTTTGTACAGTTTCAGTTTTTCTTCAGCGGTCATGGTAGCACCTTCGCCAGTAGTACCGCCAACGAGGATCCCTTCGGAGCCGTGAGCTACCAGGTGTTTTGCTAATGCGACTGCGCTTTCATAATCGACGGCACCGTCTTCTGTGAATGGAGTAATCATAGCCGTAATGACGCGGCCGAATTGTGCTGTTGCCATTTTTATTTCTCCTTTTATTAAATATTTTGGTGACTGGTAGACTGGTGACTAGTGACTGGGATTATATGATTATATTTCCTAGTCACCAGTCACGAGTCACCAGTCACCGATAGTTATCGATTTTAATACATAGTGATTTTCAGCGGTACATGCCCCTTACAGCATATCATGGGCAATCATGTATTCTGCAATCTGCAAGGTATTGAGAGCAGCGCCTTTGCGAATCTGGTCGCCCGATACCCACAGGTTGATGCCGTTCGGATTGACCAGGTCTTTTCTAATGCGGCCTACGGCTACATCGGTCTTGTCGGAGGTGTCCAGCGGCATAGGATAAATCATATTCTTGACATCATCCACCAGTTCGGCCCCTTTGAATCCTTCAATGGCTTTCTTCACCTGTTCTACGGTGAGTGGTTCTTCGGTTTCTACGTAGATGGATTCTGCATGGCTTCTTGCTACAGGCACACGAACGGCAGTGGGTGTGATGCCGATAGCATCGTCGTGCATGATTTTATGGGTTTCGTTCACCATCTTCATTTCTTCCTTGGTGTAATCGTTGTCCAGGAAGACGTCAATCTGCGGAATCAGGTTGTACGCAATCTGATAATGTTTCGGCAGACTGGCGGACGGAAGAATCTTCGGTTCGTAGTGTTCTCCTTTGGCAAAGGCAGCCGCTTCATCGTACAGTTCGTCAATACCTTCTTTACCGGCACCGGAAACAGCCTGATAGGTGCTGACCACAATCCGTTTGATACGGGACAGGTCATAAATCGGTTTCAATGCCATCAGCATGATAATGGTAGAGCAGTTTGGATTGGCAATGATGCCTTTGTGTTTAGCGATATCTTCAGGATTGATTTCCGGAATGACCAGCGGCACTTCTGGATCCATACGGAAGGTGGAGGAATTATCGATGACCACAGCCCCTCTCTTCGCTGCTTCTGGAGCCAAGGTCTTACTGATACTGCCACCAGCAAAAAGAGCCACGTCGATATTTTCAAAAGATTCCGGTTTTGCTTCTTCTACGGTATATTCTTTACCGCACACCATGAGTTTTTTGCCTGCACTGCGTTTGGAAGCCAGCAGCTTCAAGGAAGCAAATTTGAAATTTCTTTCTTCGAAAAGACGGATAAATTCCTGTCCTACAGCACCGGTAGCACCAAGGACAGCGACGCGTGGGAGTTTACTCATAGTTCTCAACCTCTCTTAATCCAAATAATTTTCAAGTCCATATACAAAGCCTTTGACAGTCATGGCTTTCTTGCAAGCCAGCATGACACCAGGCATGAAGGATTTGCGATCCAGAGAATCGTGACGGAGCGTCAGGATTTCGCCGTAGCCACCAAAGAGGACTTCCTGATGGGCTACATACCCAGGCAGACGGACGGAATGAATGGTGATGCCTTCATACTTGCCGCCACGAACGCCCGGCAGGCTTTCTTTGGTTGCATCAGCTTCCGGTTCCTGGGTGCGAGCAGCTGCCATTTTTTCAGCAGTCAGCTTGGCGGTTCCAGAAGGAGCATCGTATTTATGGTTATGATGGAGTTCAATGATTTCAGCATTGGGCATGTATTTAGAAATTTCTGCAGAGACCTTCATAAGAAGTACAGCACCTAAAGAGAAATTCGGTGCCACCAGACCATTGGCCCCATGGGCATCAGCGATACCAGACAGTTCTTCTCTCTGTTCTGCAGTAAGACCGGTGGTTCCGATGACGATATTCACGCCCTGTTCCAGCACATATTTCGCATTGGCATAAATCACCTTCGGGCTGGTGAAATCTACTACTACATCCGGTTTCCCTTTAGCAAAGGCTTCTTCCAGGGACGCACAAATGGAAATACCATTGGCTGCCTTTCCTACCACTTCTCCCAAATCTTTTCCTGCAGCACCGGGATCTACAGCGCCACAAATTTCCAAACCTTCTTCTGCCATAACAGAACGAACGACTTCGCTTCCCATTCTGCCAGCAGCGCCATTGACTAATACTTGAATCATAGTAACTCCTCCTTTTATAGTGCGTAAAAAGAGAGACACTCCCCCTTTTATAGCTTATCTATTAAGAATAATGATAGTGTAAAAAGCGAGAGTCGTCAATAGAAAGTTTATGCTTTTTATCATTTAATTATGCATTAGTTGCATAAGAAAGGTTTTAGAGGCAGTTGACAAGATTCGGATAGCAATTATAGGTTGCTCAAGTTTCTCAGGTTACTAAGGTTTCTCGAACGGAATGCTAGGGCCTAATTCTGTTACGTTAAGTGAAATAGGTGATGCATACTTTCGTGTAAAAGATTCTGATGGTTCTATCGATTCTGACGTTTCTCAAATGAAATGATACGTCTAGTATTGATAAACACATTCGAGAAACCGGAAAAATCTTGAGCAATACTTAATAACATTGTAAGCGTCAGAGATTCCGTGGATATTCAAACAGCTTCATATATGCGACAATACCTCCAGATCAATCAACTGGAGGTATTTAACATGAACATTCAATTCTCGGCCAATCATATTTTCTTGGTAGGTGGCTATACGGACATGCGAAAGTCTATTGACGGTCTTTCCTGTATCATTTCCCAACAATTTAAAGCCAATCTTTTTAGTTCGTCTCTATTTCTCTTCTGCGGTCGCAAAAAAGATCGTCTGAAAATTCTTCTTTGGCAAGGTGATGGTTTTATTCTTCTTTACAAACGCCTTGAAAACGGGAAATTTCAATGGCCTCGTGAAAATCATGAACTTACAAAGCTAACTCCTCAGCAATATCGCTGGCTCATGGAGGGTCTTGCTATTTATCAGCCCAAAGCAGTAAAGACCATTCAACCTAGTTGCAGCATCTAAAAAATTGCATCATAAAAAGCATGAAATCACCGATAAACACTTGTAATTTCATGCTTTTTGCTGTATTATATATCTATAATTTTCAATGTAATAAATGAAAGGTCCTACCTATGAAAACTACTCATGAGCTGGAAATGCAGAAAGAAATCGATGAACTGAAAATGGAAAATCAGCAGTTGAAACAGCAACTTGCTACACTGAAAAAGCTCCATTTTGGTCCCAAAACAGAAAAGAAGATGACTGTATATCCAGATGTAGAAATGAGCCTTTTTGATGAAGTTGAGGTAGAAGCGAAGCAGAGTGTCAAGGAACCTGCTCTGGAAGAAGAAACAGTGGTTAAATCCCATAAGCGCAAGAAATCTTCTAAGGGTAAGACCTCTGTGAAAAAATTACTTGAGTTATTGCCGAGAGAAAATATTGAAAATAGATATATTGATCTCCCAGAAGATGAAAAGACCTGCAAACGATGTGGAGAGTTGTTACATTCTATAGGTGCTGACCATGTGCGTGATGAAGTGGTTTATATTCCAGCACAAATAAAGGTGATTCGATACTACCAGCGGAGTTATGAATGTCGTCACTGTTCATTAAGC
>DBLC01000104.1 GCA_002297935.1 Dialister sp. UBA734 | reverse complement strand
ACAAGCCGCTAGAGCAGAACGCTTAAATGAAGAGTGACACAAGAGGTACCCCGCCACAGCGAGCTATCCCCTGGGACTTATCGCTCCGCTCAAGTCCTGTCCCCTTCCAAAGGAAGGGGATCTTTGGACGCTATAGGAAAAGAGAAATATGACTCTTACCGATTGCTTCTCTAGCGTCTCGGCTCCCCTGTGGGGGGAGCTGCCGAAGGCAACAGCGCAAGCGAACTATATCGCTAGGAGCGAAGCGACGCAGGGATATAGTGAGACGCCATTTCGAGCGAAGCGAAGATGGGCAGCGCAGGCGGTATATTTCGCAATGAACATCGCAAGCGTACTCGGTGCTACCCGCTCCAGGCGGTTTAAAGCACCAACACTACGCACTTTTTATACAAGGAGTACATCATGATAACAGGAACCGTAAAAAACAAAGTCGATCAGATTTGGACGAATATCTGGGCCGGAGGGATCACGAATCCTCTGACGGTGATCGAGCAGCTGACCTATCTCATGTTTATTCGTTCTCTGGACGTAAAAGAAACGAACACGGAGAAAATGGAAAACGCCATGGGATTCAAAGGGGATCACATCTTCCCATCCTCTCCGATCGGCCAGGCCATGCGGTGGAGTCATTTCAAAGACAAGAATCCCGACGACATCTTCCGCATCGTGAGAGATTACGTATTTCCTGCCATCAAAGCCATGAAAAAAGGACATCTGCCAGACTTCGACAGCACCGGCAAATTGATTCCACTGCCAGAAGAAATAGGGCAGGGGGAAGAGAACGTCTTCTCCACCTACATGGCCGATGCCACTTTCATGATTCCTACCCCGCAAGTATTGGAAAAAATCATCACCGGCCTGGAAGAACTGTACACTCACGACCTGGAAGACAAAGACATGCAGGGCGACCTGTATGAATACATGCTGGGGAAACTCTCCACCGCCGGCCAGAATGGACAATTCCGCACCCCGAAGCACATCCGGGAAATGATGGTTCAGCTCCTTCGGCCCACCCCGAAAGACCGCATCTGCGACCCCGCCTGCGGCACCGCGGGATTCCTCATTTCTTCCGCCGAATACATCCACGACCACTACGGAGACACCATGACCAATGAGGAATGGAACCACTACAAGAGCGACATGTTCAACGGCTTCGACATGGACCAGACCATGCTCCGTATTTCTGCCATGAACCTGATGCTCCACAGCATCGACCATCCCCACGTGGCCTACAAAGATAGCCTGTCTAAGCAGAACCAGATCGCCTACGCCTACACCCTGTGCCTGGCCAATCCGCCATTCAAAGGCACCATCGACGCCGAAAGCATCAACGACGACCTAAAAGCTATCACCAATACGAAGAAAACAGAACTGCTCTTCCTGGCCCTTTTCCTTCGGATTCTTCAGAAAGGCGGTCGCTGCGCCTGCATCGTTCCCGATGGCGTCCTCTTCGGCAGCAGCAAAGCCCATAAAGCCATTCGCAAAGAATTGGTGGAAAACCACCAGCTCCAGGCCGTGATTTCCATGCCCTCCGGTGTCTTCAAACCCTACGCCGGCGTCTCCACGGCGGTGCTGGTCTTCACCAAAACCGGCGCCGGCGGCACTGACAACGTGTGGTTCTACGACATGAAAGCCGATGGCTTCTCCCTGGATGATAAAAGAAATCCCGTCAAAGAAAACGACATCCCCGACCTGATTCACCGCTTCCACCACTTAGATGAAGAAGGAAATAGGAAACGGACTGACCAGAGCTTCTTCGTGCCCAAACAGGACATTGTAGACAACGACTATGACCTGTCCATCAATAAGTACAAGGAAATAGAATACGTCCCTGTAACATACCCGCCCACCAAAGACATCCTGGCAGACCTGCGGCAACTAGAAACAGAGATTCATCAGGGATTGGATGGACTGGAGAAGATGTTATGAGAATAGAAGAAGCTTTTAGTGTTATTCGAAATGGTGCTTCAATTAAGCAGTTTGATGGGGCAGGCGGAATTCCTATTACTCGTATTGAGACAATTGCTGAACGATTTGTAGATAGAGAAAAGATGGGATATGCCGATATTGATAGTATCGGGAAATATGATTCTTACGTTTTGCAAGATGGTGATATCTTGATGTCACATATCAACAGCGTACAGCATTTAGGGAAAACCGCTATCTATCATTCCCTTCCTAACGAAACAATTATCCATGGGATGAATTTACTGGGACTTAGAGCAATTAAGAATGTAATGAATCCTGAGTATGCAAACTATTTTTTTAATTCTCGAGCATTTTTATTTCAGCTTCCACGTATAACAAAAAAATCAGTCAACCAAGCTAGTTTTACAGTCACTGAATTAAAAAAATTATCTATTCCATGTCCTACATTGGAAATGCAACAACACGTTGTGGGCGTATTGAAGAAAATTGATGGTATTATTGATGGTCGTAAAAAGCAAATGCTTAAATTGGATGAACTGGTCAAATCCCGCTTTATAGAGATGTTTGGAGAATTGGGTACTGATACATTTGGCTGGGGGAAAACAGTATTAAAGCAAGGTTGTGTAATTAATCCATTAAAAAGATTAGATAATAGGCTTCGTGATGATCTAATTGTTTCTTTTGTTCCAATGGTAGCTATATCTGAAGATGGTCAAATAGACGCAAATGAGGTCAAACCATATAAAGAGGTTAAATCAGGATTTACTTATTTTGCTAATAGAGATGTTTTGTTTGCCAAAATTACACCATGTATGGAAAATGGTAAAGGTGCTATAGCCAGAAATTTGAATAATGGAATAGGATTTGGTTCGACAGAATTTCATGTTTTACGGCCAATTGAAGGTAAGACTAATGCCGAATGGCTATATATGATGACAGTGATGCCGAAGTTTAGACTTGATGCTACTAATCATATGACAGGTAGTGCAGGGCAACGTAGAGTGCCAACTAAATTTTTAGAAAATTATAAAATATCAATTCCGCCAATAGAATTACAAAATGAATTTGCTGATTTCGTAAACTCCACCGACAAATCAAAAACAGCCATCCAAAAGAGCTTGGACGACCTGGAAACCCTCAAAAAATCCCTCATGCAGCAGTACTTCGCCTGAATGTTCCTCTACCGAAAAAACCACCAGCGATTTACCCCCCTTCCTCCAATATTGTTAAGTTAAGGAGTTGCGTTAG
>DBLC01000041.1:4211-5232 GCA_002297935.1 Dialister sp. UBA734 | reverse complement strand
AATCAGCGTTTCCCTAGAGAGGACGCCTAAGTGAGTAGAGGGAAACGGTGCTCCTATCGCTATAGCAAGCTATCCCCTGGACTTTTCGCTGCGCTTAAGTCCTATCCCCTTCCATAGGAAGGGAATCATTAATGGGGGAAAACCTGAGAAACCTGAGTAACTTGAGCGACCTGAGTTACCTGTGAAACCTAGCTATTTGACATTCATTTCCATTCGTCCTATAATGAATTTCGTTATTCCCGAAGGAGGAACGTGGAATGTCAAATACGAAACGTTGGGTTTTATTTCTGATTGCCGTGGTGATTCAATCGTCAGGTATTGCGCTGGTGGTGAAAAGTTTTCTCGGCACGTCCCCGATTTCTAGTCTGCCCTATGTGATGAGTTTTACTTTTCCCTTTACGTTGGGCGAGACCACGTTTGCGGTGAATATGCTCTTTGTGCTGGGGCAGTTCTTGATTCTGAAAAAGAAATTCACCAAACTGCACGCCCTGCAAATTCCGGCTACGTTATTTTTTGCCGCTTTTATCGATTTCTTTATGCACCTGTTCCAGTCGGTGGCACCGGATTTCTACTTGTGGAAAATGGTGGTTCTGCTGATTGGCGCGTCCTTGGTTTCTTTGGGCATTTCCCTGCAAGGCATTGCGGATGTGCTGAAACTCCCCGGCGATGGGATCGTCTATGTGATTTCCGATACCTACCATTTTGATTTCGGAAAAGTGAAAACCGCCAATGATGTGCTTCTAGTCTCTTTGGCAGTGCTCCTTTCCTATGGTGCCATGGGTGAGATTGAAGGTGTCCGAGAAGGAACCATTATTTCTGCTCTCATTACTGGTGTGATTGCTCGTTTCTTCCTGATGCATTTGAGTGACATGGAAGATGGTAGGCGGGTGCTTCGGTTTTTATGAAAAACAGTTAGGAGTTAGGAATTAGGAGTGAGGAGTGGTGGAAGGGGCGCACATTATTTGGAAGCGCCCCAATACCATTTTTGATAGCAATGCTGTTAAGCGAAATATGTGATGAT
>DBLC01000041.1:2531-4167 GCA_002297935.1 Dialister sp. UBA734 | reverse complement strand
AATGAGATGATAACACTAGCGTTTATAGGCTCATTTGAGAAACCTAAGAACCCTTAGAACCTTCAGAACCTTTAACTTCCAGAGAAATCATACCGACTAATGCAAATCCTTAACTTAACAACATTGCCTTTTTATAGTAGGTGGTCAGTCTCATGGAAATAAGCACCATCCTGCAAATACCTTTGTCCTCATTTGTTGTTTGTTGTTGGTTGTTAGTTGTTTGGAGCCTAATAACCAACAACCAACAATCGCTCATCCATTTACTTGCTATTAACAAAGTAAATGAACAACCAGCCACGAAAAAAGGATTCATCTCTTTTGATTTGAGATGAATCCTTTTATTTTACGAATCACGAGTCACGAGTCACCAGTCACGAGTCACCAGTCACCAGTCACCAGTCCCTTATTTCGCACTGGCCGTAGTGACTACGTCGGCTTCTTTTTCTGCTTCTTCGTCCTGGCCTACGCAGTAGGAGGCGAAGAGGGAGCCGGAGACGTTGTGCCATACGGAGAAGATGGCGCCAGCGATGCCGCCAGCGGCGGTGAAGTACATGAGAGCCAAGGTGGAAGCCAGGCCGGAGTTCTGCATGCCTACTTCGATGGTCATGGCGCGGGTCTGGGCTTTGTTCATACCAATTTTCTTAGCGCAGAAGTTGCCCAGCAGCATGCCGCACAAGTTATGGAGAATCACAACCGCCAAGATGACCAGTCCGTTGTCCAGGATGGTACGGCCGGAGAGGGAGACCACGCAGCCTACGGTGATGATCACCACCAGGGCAGAGAACATAGGCATGAAGGTATTGACCTTTTTGACCTGTTTCGGGAAGAAATAATTGATGCCAACACCGACGATGAGAGGCAGGAGCACCATTTTCACAATGGACATCATCATGGACATGAAATCAATATCCACCCAGGCACCAGCGATGAGCCAAACCAGGAAAGGAGTCACAAAGGGAGCCAGGATGGTATTCACCATGGTCATGGAAACAGAGAGGGCTACGTCTGCTTTGGCAATGTAAGAAATGACGTTGGAAGCGGTGCCCCCAGGGCAGCAGCCTACCAGCACCACGCCGATCGCAATGGCCGGCGGCAGGTCGAACAATTTCACCAACGCAAAAGCAGCGGCTGGCATGATGACAAACTGCAGCACCGTGCCGATGGCTACGTTCTTCGGCTGTTTGAATACGTTTTTGAAATCACCAGGCGTCAGACTCATGCCCATGCCAAACATAATGATACCCAAAAGGGTTGGAATCTTCGGAGCGAAAGGCTTCATCACATCGGGCCAGAAAATACTGAAAATCCCGATGAGCACCACGCCGATGGACATGTATTTCGTACAGAAACGAATGATAGATTGAATCATGAAGTTCTCCTTTAACGAAAAGCGGAACATATCTGTTAGAACAGGGAAGACGTAGTTAGAAGTGAGAAGTTAGAAGTGAGAAATGGTGGTGGCGGCACACAACTTATATAGTGTCGCAAGTATATAAGATTATGAGACTGTCGAAATTGCATAACCTAATATAACCCTATGTAACCTTGGTTATAGCGGTATATCATTGTGTTTGACAAGGGAGTCAGCAAAATAATAACCTATAAAAAAGGTATTGGGGCGCTATATGAATTGTGC
>DBLC01000041.1:1486-2444 GCA_002297935.1 Dialister sp. UBA734 | reverse complement strand
TGGGACTAATACCACTACGCACCACGCATTATTTCAGCACTCTGTTTTATCCAAGTACCACGTTATCAATCAGTCTGGTTTTGCCGAATTTGACAGCCAGGGCCAGGAGAACTTTGCCTTCAATGGTTTCGCCCACTTCTGGAAGGCCAGGCATACCGTACATTTCTACGTAGTCGATATCACTCATCGGTTCTGTCTGAATTTCTTTGGTCACTTGATCAATCAGTTTCTGTTTATTTCTTTCGCCAGCATCAAAGGCTTCTTTGGCATGTTTCAGACTTCTGGAGAGAACCAGGGCAGCGGTGCGTTCTTCCTGAGAGAGGTAGACATTTCTGGAGCTCTTTGCCAGGCCATCAGCTTCGCGGACGATTGGCATGAGGCGCAGTTCTACATTCATGAACAGATCTTCTACCATACGCTGCAGCACCTGGGTCTGCTGGGCATCTTTCAGGCCGTAGTACGCACGGTCACATTCGGTGAGGTTGAAGAATTTGGTGCATACCGTAGCGACACCGCGGAAATGAATCGGACGGGTGCGGCCGCAGAGGACTTTGGTGATCGGACCGGTTACTTCGACCCAGGTCATATCTTTGTGAGGATACATTTCTGCCGGGCTTGGTGCGAAGAGAAGGTCAGCCCCAGCGGCTTCTGCCACTTTCGCATCGGCGTCCAAGGTTCTCGGATAGGCTTCATAGTCTTCGTTGGGGCCGAACTGGGTGGGGTTGACAAACACCGTGGTGATGACGAAATCATTTTCCTTGCGAGCCGCCTGGATGAGGGATGCATGGCCTTCATGGAGGGCGCCCATGGTGGTTACCAGACCGATGGACTGGCCGGCTTTTTTGCACTGATGAACGATTTCTTTTAATTCTTTGATGGTGTGGATGACTTTCATGGAAATACTTCCTTTCGCAGAATGCTTGGAAGGCAGAGGAGCAGGTGACTGGTAGACTGGTGA
>DBLC01000041.1:761-1465 GCA_002297935.1 Dialister sp. UBA734 | reverse complement strand
TGGTGACTCGTGACTGGGAAATTTTGAGTACTACATCTTCCTTATTACAGATCATCCAGTGACAAATGACTGATTTGCATAATAAAAAAACGCATTCCAAAAAGAATGCGTTTTGGATGATTGGGTATCGAAATGATTCCCAGTCACCAGTCACTAGNNGTCACTAGTCACTAGCTACTAGAATAGCAATAAAAAACACATCCCCCAGGGATGCATTACAGTGTGAAATCTCTGCATTCGTCTCGGTTTTGACAATCCAAGCGATATAAAATTAGAGGTGTGCGGCACGGTTCCTTGTGAAGAGATACGTCGATACAGCTCAGCTGATACTGCTCGATAAAGCTCGTTCCGTCAAAGAAAGGCACACTGCGGAGATTTCTTAGGACTCTCAAAGAGATATCCCTGAAACAACAGCAGGACACCTATCGAATGAAAGAATACTCTATCTGGCCCGGGTTGTCAAGGCTTTTGTGAAATAATGGTGACTAGTGACTAGTAGCTNNTAGGCCCTAGGGATTAGGGACACCGGCGTGATAGAGTATTGGAAATGAACTTTTATGGGCGTCTCACACTAAACAATTCAGTTTTTTATACACACTTTCCTTATTTCAGCAAATCTCATATAATAGAAAAGGAAATATCAATGGTATTAGGCTAAGAGAATTACGCAAAGATTGTTTCTCGAGCTATGTAAGGATTTTCTT
>DBLC01000041.1:310-663 GCA_002297935.1 Dialister sp. UBA734 | reverse complement strand
AGAACCTTGAGAAACCTATAATCTCTATGAAAAGCATACCTATTAACTCAAAATCTTTATTTGTTGATAGAAAAAGGAGCGATGACATATGAAAAAAATGATGGGAATGGCGGCGGCTTTGGCCCTGCTTTCCGGCGGCTTGACTGCGTATGCGCTGGTGCCGGGCATGGATATCGAAGCAGGCTATGGATACAATACAGCAAAGGACGGGATTCATCAGGTCCATGTGGCTATCACACCGATTCCGAAACTCACTGTCGGTGCCGAAGCGCGCCATTGGAACCATGGGGGCAATGAAACCGATATTTATGGGAAATACAAAATCGGTCAGCTCTATGTAGGACTGGGCAATC
>DBLC01000041.1:0-266 GCA_002297935.1 Dialister sp. UBA734 | reverse complement strand
AGTAGAAGGAAGAACCAATGTATTGGGACCACTGGACGCCTATGCAGGGCTCAAAGTATCCAGCGAAGAAATCGAATACAAAGCCGGCCTGCAGTTGGACCTGGTACCGACGGCGTTTGATGTGGATCTGAACTATACCTACTACGACCGAGACGATGTGAAGAACGAAGGCGGCGTAGGGATTGGGTTGAATTATCACTTTTAAAGAGTGAAGGTGGTTCAATTCATATAGCTAAACCGTATGATAAAAAAGGTTATTATTCTGC
>DBLC01000020.1:12634-15720 GCA_002297935.1 Dialister sp. UBA734 | reverse complement strand
AATCAGTGTTTCCCTAGAAATAGTAAACAGCAGAATCATACCCTTTATAAGCACATATCCACCTCACTCTGTTTCTCCTCATTTCTTCTTGCTACTATTTTTCAAAAATCATATAATAGGAATGATTTCAACGTTTTCCGTTCCATTATTTTTGAAAGGAGTTTGTTATGGAAAAGGATTCGGGTCTTTTGGAGCGAGTTTTCCACCTTAGCGAAAACGGTACTTCCGTGAAAACGGAAATAATGGCAGGTATTACCACATTTATGACCATGGCGTACATTCTGGCGGTCAACCCCAGTATCATGAGCACCACCGGCATGGACAAGGGGGCCGTATTGACAGCCACCGCTATCGCTGGCTTCATCGGCACCATACTCATGGCGGCTTTCGCCAATTATCCATTTGCTTTGGCACCGGGCATGGGGCTGAACGCCTTCTTCGCTTTCACGGTGGTGCAGCAGATGGGCTACACCTGGGAAATGGCCTTGGCTGCGGTATTTGTAGAAGGAATGATTTTCATCATTCTGTCCCTCACCAATGTCCGTGAAGCTATTTTCAACGCCATCCCGCTGAATCTGAAACGAGCTGTTTCTGCCGGCATTGGTCTTTTCATCGCTTTCATCGGTCTCTGCGGCGCTCAGATCATTGTGGCAAACCCAGCAACCAAAATTTCTCTTTTCTCTTTCAAACAGGCTATGCTGTCCGGTACCTTCCAGACCACCGGTATCACCGTGGTACTGGCTATCCTGGGCGTTCTTTTCACCGGCATCCTGATGGTGAAGCGAGTGAAAGGAAATATCCTCTGGGGTATTCTTTTCACCTGGATTCTGGGCATTCTTTGTGAAGTGTCTGGACTCTATGTACCGGATCCGTCCAAAGGCGCCTTCAGCACGCTGCCAAACCTGTCCAACGGTCTGGCTTCTTTCACCCCCGCCAGCCTGTCTCCTCTCTTTATGGAACTGGATTTCTCCCAAGTCGCTACATTCAACTTCGTTGTGGTTCTCTTGGCTTTCCTCTTTGTTGATATCTTCGATACCCTGGGCACCTTGATTGGCGTATCTTCTAAAGCCAATATGCTCGATGCAGAAGGCAAACTGCCTCGTATCAAAGGCGCTCTCATGGCCGACGCCGTAGCCACTTCCATCGGTTCTGTGCTGGGCGTTTCTACCACTACCACCTATGTAGAAAGTGCGGCCGGCGTTTCCGAAGGAGGCCGTACCGGTCTCACCGCGGTCACCGTAGCAGTGCTGTTCCTGCTGTCTCTCTTCTTCTCCCCATTCTTCATGGCCATTCCTGCCTTTGCTACCGCACCGGCACTGATCACCGTAGGGTTCCTGATGTTCACCGCCGTAGCCGGCATTGACTTCAATGATATGACCGAAGCCATTCCGTGCTACTTGGCTGTCATTGCTATGCCATTCGCTTACTCCATCGCAGAAGGCATCGCATTCGGCGTTATTTCCTACACCATCATCAACCTCATCGCAGGAAAACGAGAAAAAGTCAGCCCCCTCATGATGGGCCTGACCGTGGTATTCATTTTGAAATACATTTTCTTATGATTGGTGACTCGTGACTGGTGACTAGTGACTGGTCTATCAGTTACTGCAACGAAAGAGCCCATGCTATCCGGTGTGGGCTCTTTTATTTAAATGCGTAATGCGAAGTGCGTAATGGTGGCGGCGAGCACTCGCATTGCTCTTATACCGATGGAATTCAAACAGCATGATTTCTTTTTATATAGCTCGCCGATTTTCATAGGAAGTAGAAGGTTATGCACCAAAGGTATTCCCATAACCTTTTATCCCCCTTTTAACCCTGACGCTTGCGATAACAGATAATGTTCCACAAAAGAAATCAGCAGAATAGTAACCTTTATTATAAATGGAGTATTGGGGCGCTTTATGAATGGATGCGCCCCTTCCACCATTACGCACTACGCACTTCGCATTACGCACTCTAAAAGAAGGAGTCCTTTCTATGATACGCAAAATTTTTCTACTGTTTTTATTTCTTCTTTCCAGTATTTCCTTTTCCTACGCCGCCCCGCCGGAAATCACCGCCGATGCAGCACTTGTGATGGATGCCAAGAGTGGGAAGATTCTCTATGAGAAGAATGGAAATAAAAGAGAATACCCTGCCAGCATGACAAAAATGATGACCTGTATCCTCGCCCTGGAAAAAGGCGACCCGTACCATATGGTCACCATCAGTGCCAACGCGGCCAATGTGGAATCCACCGCCCTGTACGGCGGTGAATGGATTCGGTTGGGAGACCTCACCTACCAGATGATGCTCATCTCTGACAACGGGGCCGCCACGGCCATCGCCGAAGCCATCGGCGGCAATGTGAACCATTTTGCCAACATGATGAACGAAAAAGCCAAATCCATCGGCTGCACCGGCACCCATTTCGTCAATGCCAATGGCATGCCTGACGAAAATCACTATTCCACCGCCGAAGATATGGCAAAGATCGCCCAGTACGGACTGAAAAATAAGAAATTCCGGGATATTGTTTCCACCCAAGCCAAACAGGTCCACTATGAACGACCAGGGAAAAATCTGTATTGCGAAAACACCAATGAACTGCTCTACACCTACCCCGGATGCATCGGCGTGAAAACCGGCTACACCCGGGCCGCCCAAGGCTGCCTCACAGCCGCCGCTACTAGGAATAACAAAACCCTCATCGTAGTGATCATGCATTCCAAAGATTTCGATACCCGTTTCTCGGAAGCCGCAGCACTTCTGGATTATGGATTCTCTGTGGGCAGGTAAGGGTTTGCGATAGTTGGCAAGAATCTGGTAGTGGGTATAGGTTACTCAGGATATTCAGGTTTCTCAAGGTTCTCAGGTTGCTCAGGTTCGTCGAATCTGCCTCTTTCCATAAGCGTCATGGGGACCGCCCCCCATGGCGCCTGTTTTTTATACCTTTCCTTTCGCATCTTAGCCACGTCCGCATGAATGTTCTTCAAGCCTAATCCCTAGGGCCTAGCTACTAATCCCTAATTCCCAGTCACCAGTCACCGATATGGTGATACAACTTTTACCACCTATACTCGAAAAAGTCTCCAAAATCAAAA
>DBLC01000020.1:5057-12596 GCA_002297935.1 Dialister sp. UBA734 | reverse complement strand
TTTTGATTTTGGAGACTTTTTCAGTGTATAATATGAAAAAAAGTAGTACAAGGAGGTACCCATGATCAATCGCCCGTATTATCTCAATCAGCTTTGGAAAGCCAGACATACCGATTTCATCAAAATTATCACCGGTATTCGCCGCTCAGGGAAGTCCACGTTACTTCAACTGTTCAAAAATGCACTTTTAAAGGATGGTATTTCTCCTGACCACATTCTCCACATCAGCTATGAAAAAATTACGTCTTATCCGCTTGAAAAAGCATCGGCTCTCTACACCTACATCAAAGAACAAATAAAAAATCCAACAGAAACATACTACTTGCTCATAGACGAAGTACAGGAATTGGAAGAATGGGCCAAAGTCATCAATGGCCTCAAAAATACCTTTCCATTGGATATTTATGTCACCGGTTCCAATTCTCGATTATTTTCCGGCGAATACCTGACCTATATCACCGGCCGTTACATAGAAATCAAAGTCTATCCGCTGTCTCTTTCTGAATTTATGACCTTCCGCGGGTATGATGCAACGCAAAAAGAGCAAGCCTTTCAGGAATATTTGCAAATCGGTTCTTTCCCGGCCGTAGCTTTAACCAAAGACCCGGCTCTTATAGATACCATCAACAGCGGCCTTTTTGATTCTATTTTTGCCAGAGATATTATTATTCGCGGTGGCATCCGAAATGAAGGCATATTTCTCAAAGTTGCCAAATTTATCATAGAAAATATAGGCAATCCCCTATCGGCCAATTCCATTGCAAAAACACTGAAGTCTCAAGGTTCCTCCGTATCTGCCGATACCGTAGACAACTACCTCACACAAATGGTCAACGCCTTCGTCCTCTACCAATGCGAACGGTACGACATCCGTGGGAAAGAAAGACTTCGTACCAACGGCAAATACTACGTGGCTGACCTGGGTCTTAGAAATCAGCTCATTGGTTTCAGAAAAGGAAATATGGGACACGTCATTGAGAATTTAGTATTTCTAGAACTATTACGTCGCGGATATACCATCTCTACAGGTCTTTATAATTCTTTAGAAGTAGATTTCATTGCTACCAAAGGCGCCGATATCCGCTATTACCAAGTCTCTTTGTCTGTCATGGACGAAAAAGTATTACAACGAGAAGTTGCTCCGTTTTATAAAATTAATGACAATTACCCCAAGTACCTGATTACCATGGATCCCATCTCCCTCACAGACAATGGCATCATCCATCAGAATCTATTTGATTTTTTCTTGGAAAATAACGAAATAACGACAGAGCCATCTGTTTTCCCGACGAGCGATATGAATGAGTAAAACAGATAGTTATAATCACTTTTATTCCTACTGAAAACCTTTTCGCATTTCGCAAAAAGTTTTCACTAAAATGCCAATATAGTGAAAACTTTTACATAGAATACTAACCAACCACCAGTCACTCCATCTTCCCTATTGCAATCCAGCGAGTATTTCATTAAAATGAATAAGTAAATGATTATATTCCCGTAAGAAATATAGTGATTTCAAAAAGGTTCAAAGGGTTCTGAAGGTTCTTACGTTCCCCAAACGAGATAATGCCGCTAACGTTTATGAGCACGTTCGAGAAACCTAAGAACCCTTAGAACCTTGAGCAACCTAAGAAACCTGTAACTCCCAGCGAATATCGACCAGTTGTCTCTAACGCTTACCGCTATTATAAAAAGAAAGGATTCCCCTATGAAAAAAACATGGCTCGCTTTGGCATTATCCCTCGCTCTTTGTGGTTCCGCTTCTGCCGCGGTTCCGCAGGAAGGGTACTATCTCGGAAAAGACGGAGCACCTCTCACCCAGGAGCAGCAGACACCGCCGGCGGTGAAATCGGCGAAGATGGCGCCACAGACCCAGGCGGTTCATGAAGCCATGGCGGCGCTGCCCCATTCCACCAGCACCGTGCTGCGTCTCACCGTCACGGAAGATGGCAATGCGAAAGATCCAGAAGTGATTCAAAGTTCCGGTTCCATCATTTTGGACCAATACGCCATGGAGTCCGTCAATTCTTGGAACTTCCGGCCCGCCAAGTTGGGCGAAAAGGCTATTTCTATGACCGTCTCCGTGCCGATTCGTTTCGTGTCCACCATGATTGCCACCCCGGCGGTGCCCACCAATGAACCGATGAAAGATATGTCCGACGATGTCAGAGAAGCAGCGGAAAGAAATAACCATCCGGAACTGTCGGTGAAAGTGTACATCAATGCCGCCGGAGCTCTGGAAGGGAAACCGGAAGCAGAAAAGCCGGAAGCCATGAGTGCCTCTGATTTCAAAGTGTTAGCGAAATACGCAGAAACCTGCGTCAAAACCTGGACCTTCTCGGCAGCTCAGAACCCAGACGGAGAAGCGATTGGAACAGAGGTCATGATAACGGTACAACTATAAGAGTACTTTCCCATTTCTTACAGGGTTATCCTCAATAATTTCGCTAGGGAAACATAGAATTCATACGGCTCACCAAAGGGGTATGATTCTACAGCATTTCTCCATCTAACAAAGAAAAATACCGCCAGCATCTAGGTTATAAAGGGTTATTACGTAAGCGCATAACCTTTTATAACCTAGATGCTAGCGGTATTTTCTTTTTATGAAACAAATGAAATCAGCAGAATAATAACCTGCCCGAAGGGCTACCCTTTTCGACAAAGTTTCACGTGAAACTTGTCTCCAGTGGTACACATCAGTTCAGCGTCACATATTTCCCACCTTCAACTTTCAGCAATACCAGGTCTACTTCTGGATCACCGGAGTTGTTGAAGTTCATCGGACCTACGGCACTTTCAAAGTTCTTTACATTGGCCAGAGCATCTCTGACTTTCTTGGAGTCTGTGGTGGTGCCAGCGTCTTCCATGGCTTTGGCAGCCAGTTTCACAGAAACGTAAGCGCAAGCAGCGAAGTTGTCCGGGTCGTGATTGTATTTGGCTTTGAAGTCTTTCACGAATTTCTTGGTGGCTTCGCTATTTCTATCGGCAGACCACATGGAGGATACGTATACATTGTCTGCCGCCGGGCCTGCGATTTTGATGAGTTCTGGGGAAACGAAGCCGTTATCGCCAAGAACCGGCTGGTTCATGCCCATTTCTCTCATCTTCTTCAGGATGAGGCCCCCTTCCTGATAGTAACCGGCTACGACAACGGCGTCTGGGTTGGCGTTGTGTACTTTGGTCAGCTGGGCGCTGAAGTCGGTGTCTTTATCAGCGAAGGTTTCGGTGGCTACGATGTTGACCCCTTCTTTTTCCAGGGCTTTCACGAACGTTTTGTAAGCGGACACCTGGTGTTCGTTGTTGTTGGAGTACAGAACGGCCACATTCTTGTAACCCAAGAGTTTATGGGTTTTCTGCACGGTCTGTGGAATGTTCTGGGATTCAGGCACGCAGTTTCTGAACATGTAATCCCCGATTTCGATAAGACCTTCCGCAGTGGTAGCAACACCCAGAAGCGGAATTTTTGCCTGCTGGAACAGCGGTCCTACGGCTTTGTATTCCCCAGAAATCAGTGGTCCCACCACCAGGACTTTCTTCGCTGCAATCAGTTTCTGTGCGGCGCTGACAGCCTGCTGCACGTTGCCTTTGGTATCTACCATTTCCGCTTCGATGTGGATTTTGCCTTCCTTATTGACTTCTTCCACGGCCATATCGAAGCCTTCTTTTTCTGCCAGGCCGTAGGAAGCCACGCCGCCGGTGACGCCATTGATAAAGCCGATCTTGGCTACTTTCGCCCCTTCGGCCGGTTTCGCACCGGACGCATCCTTATTTCCACCGCAACCTGCCAGTCCTGCCATAGCAGCTGCCAACATCAATCCCAAACCTGCTCTTTTCATCATTTTCTTCATTTCCATTTTGTTTTCTCCTCATTTTTGAAATAGCACATGAGTGTATGCGTCACTCTTCATTTTTTAATCATACCGTTATCATTGTGGCTCGGTGACTAGTGACTGGTGACTAGAAATATGTTTTTCCAGTCACCAGTCACCATCATAAAAGCGCCTCCATCTGATTCACATCAGACAGAGGCGCTTCGCGCGGTACCACTCCGGTTTATCACTCACCATCTACATATAGAGAGGATTCTCAGGTGGCTCAAGTTTCTCAGGTTACTCAGGTTCCCCGAATGAGATGATAACGCTAGCGGCTATCGGCACAATTGAGAAACCTTAGCAGCTTGAGCATCCTGAGTAACTTGTACCAACAAAAAACGCCCTCACCCGAACCGGGCAAGGACGCGTCGCGTGGTACCACCTTGCATTTATACTCTGCCAGCAGCGGGTACGGTATCAAAAAGCCCCTGTCCACTATGGGACAGGGGCGAGATCGCGGTACCACCCTGCATTATACTTTAATGGCTTCCTCCGTAACGGGGATATCCGTCCTGCCCTACTTGGTTCGGTCAGGAAGCTCACGAGTGATAGATTACAGATTTCATGCACCGGTTTTCACCATCCACCGGCTCTCTGAGGCTGGGTTATCCGCTTTCCTCTCGTTCACAGCATGTACTTGTATTGGAATATGATGACAGTATACAGGATGATTCCCTATTCGTCAAGAAGAAATTTGAGAAAAAGGGTATCCTCTATGATTTTCATAGTGTCTCATCTGACATAAAAGGCTTATTGCAAGGTTATGATTCTGCTGATTTCTTCTGCGAAACACATCCTACGATCGCATGCGACAAGGTTATAAAGGGTTATGGAAATGCCGTTTTCACATACCCCTTTATAACCCTTTTAACCCTGTCACCCACTTTTATCACGCTATGTTAGATATAGCATACATCAGAATTATAACCTTTATAAAAATGTATTGGGGCGCTTTATAAGTGGTGCGCCCTTTCCACCATTACGCACTACGCACTTCGCATTACGCACTATTTCCTCACTTTATGAATTGTTTAATGTTTAGTACCTTGCATTACAAAGTACCTTGTGGTATAGTATTGACATCAGAGAAAATTGACCATAAGTCCACTTTTTATTAGTTAGCAGCAGGCAGTTGGCCGTATACAGTAAAAAAACTGCCAACTGCTTACTGTAAACTGCGAACTTTCCCAGAAAGGAGTGACTATGAACATCCAGCTGAAAAAGGGTGTCATGGAGATCGTGGTACTCTCCATGCTGCGCCGGAAAGATTTTTACGGCTATGAACTGGTCACGGAGATTTCTAAATACATAGAAATGTCAGAGGGAACCATTTATCCCTTGCTGAACCGGTTTAAGAAGGATGGCCTGGTGGATACGTACCTGGCTGAATCCCACAACGGTCCGCCGCGGAAATATTATCGCATCACCGATACGGGACGGACCGAATATGAAGAATCATTGAAAGAATGGACGGCATTCAACAAAGCCGTGAAGAAAATACTCGCTGAAGGAGGTGGGGCGTCATGAACAAAACTGAATTCTTAGATTTACTGCGATACTATTTCCGCAATGCCAAAACAGAAGATGTCAATGAGATTCTTTCCGATTATGAAGCTCATTTCGAGGAAGGCATGAAACGAGGCCTCACAGAAGAGGCGATCGCCAAAGAATTGGGCAGTCCTAAGGACATTTACGAATCCTATGCAGCCGAAGGCATGGTAGATGAAAAAAACAAAGGAACTCCACTGAAAGACCAGGCCGAAAAAGCGGCTTCCCAGGCAGCCCAGAAATTGGGAAATACTTGGAAAGAAGTAAGTCCGAAACTGCCCGAGGCAGCCAATGGGGCCGCCCTCCTGATGGCCCGTCTCCTCTACGGCGCCGGCATTGTTTTGGCCCTCCTGTTGATTGTCTCCACCATTTTGGTTCTGGCGCTCCTTTCCATCGAATTTGCGCCCCTCCCCGGCGTGGCACCGCTCCCTGGTCTCCATCTGGTAACCATGATTTCCATCGGAGCCGCCGGCCTCTTTGCTTCCCTGTCGATTCTCTTCATTGGGTTGGAAGGCAGCAAAGCTCTTAAAGGCTCTTTTCCTCCCAAAGAAGAAAAAGAAACTCCGAAAGGCGGTGACCTGACATGAAAAAAATCATTGCCTGCATTGCCCTCACGTTACTTTTCATCCTGTCCGCCGCTGCGTCATTCTTTGTAAATGACCTGTCCGCTTACCGTCATTGGATGATGGACAACCGGCCAAAGATCATGGAAAACTTCGGGCATAGTACTAAAGACAGAAAAGGTCCTCTGCCGCAAGCACCAAAAGGGGATCCTCATTTCAAAGACAATAACCATCATCCCATGAAGAAATCTGCTCCTCTGGAAGGGGCACCAGAAAGAAATACGACACCACCTGCCACTTCTAATAATACGTAATCCATCTTACGCAGTGACTACTCGCTAATTCATTTTTCAGAAACTGAAAACTAATTGGGTGATTGTTGTTGGTTGTTGGTTGTTGGTTGTCGGTTGTTTGTTGTTGGGGCCAAACAACAAACAACTCGCAACAATCACGAAGGAGTGCGTCATTTATTTGTCTATCACCGTCAAGAATATAAAAAAGGCCTTATCCATGACGGTTGATTTTATATATAATATAGGCAGGGGATTCTGCAGATGCATCAGGTTTCTCTGCCTATCTCTCCCCTTGTAACCAGAAAGGATGTCTTATATGACGAAAAAAGCTCCACTTCTTATGGCCGCTGCCCTGGCAGCACTCACCTTGACCGGTTCCTTCCTGATCAGCTCTTCCGTAGAAGCGGCTGACAAAGCTGACAAAACCACAGTCCAGCAGGAACAGCAAGCAAAAGCCCCCAAGAAACTGAAACCTTGGGAAGAAAAATACTATGAACTTCATCCAGAAGCTAAGAAACAAGATGAAGAAAAAGCCAATCCATCCAAACATCACTCTTCCGATGATGATGAAAATTGGCATCGTATCTAATTTCTATTTTGTTTGAAATTCCAAAAATAAAAGCCACACCAAAACAATGCTATTTCCTTAAAGATTTGCCTGTAATGACATGATTTCACTTGTGATTACAAGGTTCAAAAGGTTCTAAGGGTTCTAACGTTCCTCGAATGTGCAGATAACGCTAGCATCATTATCTCATTTGGATAATCCGAGAACCTTTAGAACCTTGAGAACCCTTAGAACCTTTTGTCTCAACAGAAATCTCCGCAATGTTCTCTTAACAAAATAGCATTATACCCCAAAGGAGGATACCCCTATGAGAAACCTGAAAAAACATCTACTCATTACTGCAGCGGCTTTGGCCCTTCTGACTGCCGGTGCTGTTTTTGGAAATCAAAGCTATGCGGCTGATGAAAGCCGGGATTACCATATTTCCTTAGTTTTGGCAAATACAGATAATCCTCATCATCGCCCCACCCCGGCAGAAGTCCATCACAGAAGAATGATGGAACCCCCTTGCCCGCCGGAATGCAGACCCCCACGTCCCCCGAAGCATCACCACCACAAACATCACGACCGCTTCGATAGAAAAGATTTCAACGAGGACGATAAAGACTAATCATACCCCTAAGCACTGCTTTGTAGCAGTGCTTTTTTTTGATATAAAGCAGAAACCACGAAGGAAACACTGATTTAATCAT
>DBLC01000020.1:0-5024 GCA_002297935.1 Dialister sp. UBA734 | reverse complement strand
TGATTAAATTAGCGTTTCCCTAGCCTTATGATCTCGTTCGGGGAACCTGAGAAACTTGAGAATCCTGAGCAGCCTTTATATCACCAGGAATCATCGCTTATTTCTCTTACCGTAATGCCATCGCCGCCCCAATCCCCAAGGCCTAGCTACTAGCTACTAATCCCAGTCACCAGTCACCAACATTCCAATTTACAAAAACTTAATCTCCACGTAACCTCCTACAAAATTCCATCCTTTATAATAAAAACCATCCTGCAACCTGTGATATAATAAGTAGTACTGAAATATATTGGGAGGATTCTCATGATATCCATTGTAACGCCTGTATATAATGAAGAAGGAAATGTGGTGTATTTCCATGATGAAGTGACCAAAGTCATGAAGGGCCTCGGCATGGAGTATGAGATCATTTACGTCAACGAT
Source organism: Dialister sp. UBA734 (assembly GCA_002297935.1). Lineage (GTDB taxonomy): Bacteria > Bacillota > Negativicutes > Veillonellales > Dialisteraceae > Dialister. The sequence goes on along the minus strand of DBLC01000020.1, from coordinate 4,601 downwards.
GGGTCCAAGGACCGCACTGACGAATTGATTCATCAACTGGCTGCCAATGACCCCCATGTACGGGCTCTCACGTTTGCTCGCAATTTCGGCCACCAGATCGCCATCACATGCGGCATGGATTTTGCCAAAGGCGATGCGGTGATCACCATGGATGGAGACATGCAGCACCCGCCAGCTCTGATTCCGAAGCTCATCAAAAAGTGGCAGGAAGGGTATGACATTGTACAAACCATCCGTACCGCCACCGAAGATGCGGGATTCGTCAAGAAGCTGACCTCTTCGGGATACTATGCGGTGATCAATTCTATTTCCACCACCAAAGTAGTCCCCGGTGGCTCTGATTTCCGTCTCATGGACCGGAAGGCCCTGGATGCGTTCTTGCAATTCAGAGAACATGCCCGCTTCATCCGCGGCATTGTGGGTGGATTGGGGTTCAAACAGACCACCATCGAATTTGAAGCCCCGGCACGCCATGCAGGAGTGTCCAAATTTTCCATGAAGAAAATGCTCCACTTTGCCATGGACGGCATCATCACCAATTCCACCTTACCGCTCCGCATGGCCTTTTATATGGGATTCTTTGCCGCCATCGTGGGCATCCTGGTGATTCTCCACGTGCTGTACTGCGTCCTCATGGACCAAGCCGTTCCCGGCTGGGCCACCATGACCATCCTCACCACGGTCTTTGGCAGCATGAACCTCATGTGCCTGGGCATCATTGGTGAATACATCAGCCGTATTTCCGAAGAATCCAGAAACCGCCCGCTCTACTGGCTCTCCGACGACACCGCGGCACACCTAGACAATCCATATCATTTGACCCATAGCGAAGAGAAATAACCGCTATCATTTTGAGTGCGTAATGCGAAGTGCGTAGTGCGTAATGCTGGAAGGGGCGCACAAAATTTGGAAGCGCCCCCATACCCTTTTATAATAAGGGTTATTATTCTGCTGATTTCTTCGACGTAACATTTTCTGCTATCGCAAGCTACCAGGTTAAAAGGGTTATAAAAGGTTATGGGAATACCGTTTTCGCATAACCCTTCATAACCTTTTTAACCTCGTCACTGTCCGTTATTATCCCATGATAGAAATAGGATGCAGTAGAATACATAACCTTTATATACTCCATTTCACGTAAAACATGATGGTAGCCGTAACCATTTTCGGCGAGCCATATAAAAAGGTATCTTGCTATATATACCAATCGGTGTAAGAGCAATTCGATGCGCTCGCCGGCAACCATTACGCACTACGCACTACGCATTTTTATGCATTACCGTATAAAAGCCTAAAGAAATCAACGAAATCACAATACGAAAGGAGCCTTTCCCTTGGCTAATTTTTTTGAAAGTGAATTGTTTGCTGAATTAAGTGAAGACTTGAAACAGTCTTCCCGTTTTACTGCCACCTACCGCATTGCGGCCCCGGATTATGAAGAAGCGAAGAAGCTAGCCTTTGGCATCTGTGTGGAACAGACCGTCGAATGTCCTTATGAACTGGTCAAAGGCACCCCCATCGCCGACTCCATTGTGGGACAGATCGATGATTTGAAAAAAGCCCCTGAACCGGGCACTTACTATGCCACCATTTCCTATGACCCAGAAGCAGTGGGCGATGAAATGGCAGAGCTGATCAATATGCTGTTTGGAAATACCAGTTTGCAGCCTGGCATCCGTCTCATGTCCTTTGACCTACCAGAAGGGATGTATGACAACTATCCCGGTCCTCGTTTCGGCCGCAGCGGACTTCGTGACCTTTGTGGTGTCCCCAGAGGTCCTATTTTCATGTCCGCCATCAAACCGCTGGGCAAATCGCCGAAAGAATTGGCCAAAATGGTGTACGACCTGGCCCTGGGCGGCTGCCCCATCATCAAAGATGACCACAGCTTGATGAACCAGTCCTATGCCCCCTTTGAAGAACGGGTGCTGCAGTGCGTCATGGCCTTGGCAGATGCGAAAGAAAAGACTGGCAAGAAGAGCATGTACATCGCCAACTGCACCGCCGATGGACTGGAATTCCTGCAGCGGGCCTACAAAGCCAAAGAAATCGGTGCCGACGGCATCATGGCTGCCCCTGCCATCACCGGTTTCACCATGATTCATGATTTGGCGAAAGATCCGAACTTCAATCTTCCGATTTTCCTCCATCCCTGCTTCTCCGGGCCCCAAGTGCTGTCCCAAGATTCCGGTATTTCTCCCTTCTGCTACTATGGACAGCTGTCCCGCTTAGCCGGTGCAGACGCGGTCATTTTCACCAGCTTCGGCGGCCGGTTCTCTTTCTCCCAGGATACGTGCCAGAAAATCTGCGAAGGCACAGAAACAAAAATGTCCTACCTGAAGCCCAACTTCCCAGTTCCCTCTGGCGGCATGCGCTGGCAGCTCTTCAAGCGGATGGTACAAGTCTACGGCCCCGACGCCATTTTCTTGGTCGGCGGCGCCCTGCAAACCGAGGGTCTGGACCTGACAGCCAATGTGAAATTCTTCCTGGAAAAATTGGAAGAAGCGGTGAAAGGATAATATGATGCAAAAACGCCTGCGACAATTAGAAAGAATCCGCTAGCAATAAAAAGTTACTCAGGTTGCTCATGATTCTCAGGTTGCTCAGGTTCGTCGAATGTGCTGCTTACCGCAACCGTCATTTCGACCGATCGTATTCGTGCGAAATGAAGAGGAAGGGGTAAATAGATTTGGATCCCTGAGTGGAGAAATCTCGCAGCACTAGCGGGAAGGGCTAACGGAAACATTCCGTTTCACTTCAAATACATATTTCTGCATGAAATAGCAAATGAATCAAACAAAAGAAGCGTCTTTCTTCCGTGTCACTGGGAAAAGACGCTTTTTCGTTGGTCTCATTTTCTTTTATACCGGGATACTCCTTATCCACCGCTCCGTGGTCCCCCCTTCTCCACGGGAGAAGGCATCGCGTTTTCCAAATTCGTCACAATAGCACAAAGAGCGTAAGCCGTTTTCGCCCAAAATAAAGAGCCCCTTCCTCAGGAAGGGGCAGGCCCGCTTGCGGGCCGGGGATAGGCCGGCGAAGAAGAGTTGTTAGATAAGCCGCTTTCACTGGACGCCGACAACGCCATGTTTCTCATCCCAATACATCCGCTAGTTCGAGCTATCCCCCCTGCCCCCCCCCTTTCAGCGAAAAGGGGGTAACGGCTAGTGCAAATACCACTAGGGGAACCTTTAGAATCCAGTGTAACCTGTAATCACTCTTCCCGTTGAACCACCAATCGTTTTTCTTCTTCATTTTTCCAATGAAGCACGCCGGAGAGGATGAAGGCCACGGCCAGCATGGTAGCGAAGACGTACAGGGTGGCGGTGTAACCGCCGGTGGCTTCTTTCATCAGGGCCAAAATCAATGGACCAGCCACGCCGGCCATACCCCAGGCAGTCAGAATGGATCCGTGAATGGCGGACAGTTGTTTCACACCAAAAATATCCGACAGGAAGGCCGGCATGCAGGAGAAGCCGCCACCGTAGCAGGAAATGATGGACAATACCAATATTTCAAATACATAGGGATGATTCGTCCCAGCCAGTTCCAGGAAGGCCACCACTTCACAGGCGAAGAATAGCAGGTAGGTCTGGCCCCGACCAATCCAGTCCGATACGGTGGACCAGAAAATGCGGCCGCCGCCATTGACCACGCCGATGACACCCACCAGGGACGCCGCTTCGCTGGCAGAAAGGCCGATCACTTCCTGGGCCATGGGGGAAGCCACTGCCAGGAGACCGATGCCGCAGGTAATATTGGTAAAGAAAATCCACCAAAGTACATACCATTTCCATGTTTTCATGGCTTCTTTTCTCGTCATTTGCGGGCCCACCAGGGTCCGCTTTTTTCCTTTGGCCGATTCTTCTTTCAGCACGTCAGCAAGCATGACCGGAATTTCTCCTGCTTTCGGCGGACGCAGGTAGGAAGCGGATAGAATCATCACCACCGCATAGACGATGCCAAGAAGAAGGAAATTAGTCACCAGACCGTAGGTATCCACCAAGAACCGCATCACAGGGCCAGCCACCAAGGCAGCAAAGCCAAATCCCATGATAGCCAGGCCGGTGGCAAATCCGCGATGGCGGGGAAACCATTTCACCAGCGTCGAAACGGGAGTGATGTACCCCACACCGAGCCCAATACCACCAATCATGCCATAGCCTATATATAATAGAAGTGTGGAATGGATATGAATAGCCCAAGCGGTTCCCAACAATCCAGTGCCAAAGAAACAAGCAGACACCATCCCGCTCTTGGCCGGTCCCATCCGCTCCACTACGCTTCCTAGAAAGCCAGCGGAAAGTCCAAGAAATAAGATGGCAAGAGAAAAGGCCCATGTAGTTTCTGACAAGGTCATTCCCATGGTTTCCATCACCGGTTTGGTCAGTACGCTCCAAGCGTAGACACTGCCGATGGACATATGAATCCCCACCGCCGCTAAGGCGATCAGCCAACGATTTCTTCTCATAATTTTTCTCCCTTCATGACCTAACAATGAAGGGAAACCGCCAGAGGCTTCAAGTTCCTCAGGTTTCTCAAGTAACTCAAGTTTCTCAGGTTCTCCGAATGCAAGGATGACGCTAGGGAAACACTGATTT
>DBLC01000178.1:3993-9461 GCA_002297935.1 Dialister sp. UBA734 | reverse complement strand
ATCCTTAACTTAACAGCATTGCTCTAATACTACTGTTTATATAAGCGTGATAGAATATTGGGTGACTGGTGACTGGTGACTGGTGACTGGTGACTGGTGACTAGGCCCTAGGAATTAGGAATCAGAATATTAAGTATAACGATTTTGTTATTTATATGTTGATACTTTCTCTAGTAGCAATAATTTATGACGAAAATGGCAAAAATGCAAATGGGAAAGACTGAAAGAGCCGATTGATGGGGCTCTTTTCTTTTTGGGCGAAAGAGAAAAGAAAATAAAAAATAGGAATGAAGGTACGAATATAGTGTAACAGGTCGTGTATATTTCCCTTTTTGATATCCTATGGCTAGCGTGTATTGGCACATTCGAGGAACCTGAGAACCTTGAGAAACCTAAGCAACTTGAGAAACCTGTACTTTCCATCGGTATTTTCCCTACTGCTTGCCTTGTAGGAATGGATAAAGTAATGTTCTAAATCGGACACATAACAAAATTGATATGCAAATGAAATCACCACAGACAAGTATACGATTTTGTGATGGTTACTTGTTTCAAAACAGAAAGAACGGGAAATGGTATTGGAAGAAAATGGGAAATTTCAGTATGATAGTCACAGATGAAGCGAAGCAACCTATGATTCATCAGAAACAATGACGAACCCCGTGCACAGTTCGAAAAAATGGATTTCAAAATTGGTATGTATTCAAAAATGGAGGGTATGACAGTGAAACATTTAAAAATCGCTTACACAGAAAAAGCGTTGGAAATCTTTGGCGCTATTGCTGGTCGTGACCAGGTGAATGTATATGACACGGATTTCACCGATGTGGCCGCTGTGGTCATGACGGACCAGGATAAGGCAGTACTGGACAAGGAAATGATTTTTGCTTTCAAGATTCCGGTGCTGATGATCAAGACCCAGGACGGACCGGTAGCAGATGAACTGCTGTCCAAAGTCTATCGGGTGATGGACCTGAACGAAACCGACCACGATTTCTACGCTCGCCAGATTGAAAGTGCAGCTCATCACTATGAAGAAAACGTGCTGCCACCATTCTTCAAGGATCTGGAAAAATATGTAGAAAACGGGTACTCCCAGTTCGACTGCCCAGGTCATCAGGGGGGCGCTTTCTTCCGGAAGCATCCGGCAGGCCGTGCTTTCTATGAATTCTTTGGCGAAAATACCTTCAGAGCGGATCTGTGCAACGCCGATGTGGCCATGGGGGATCTCTTAATTCATGAAGGCCCGGCACTGGCTGCACAGAAACATGCCGCTCGGGTATACAACGCAGATAAAACCTATTTCGTACTGAACGGCACTTCCACTTCCAACAAAGTGGTGCTCAATGCAGTGCTCACTCCTGGCGATATCGTTCTGTTTGATAGAAATAACCACAAATCCATCGACCACGGCGCCCTGGTTCTGGCTGGTGCCACACCGGTGTACCTTGAAACCGCACGAAATGCCTTCGGTTCTATCGGCGGCATTCTGGAACATTGCTTCGATGAAGAATACATTCGCCAGCTGGTAGCTGAAAAGGATCCAGTGAAAGCGAAGGCAAAACGTCCTATCCGCCTGGCAGTGATCCAGCTCGGTACTTATGACGGCTGCATCTATAATGCTCGTCAGGTAGTAGATAAGATTGGTCACCTCTGCGACTACATCTTCTTCGACTCCGCTTGGGTAGGCTATGAACAGTTCATCCCAATGATGAAGGACTGCAGCCCACTGCTCCTCGACCTGGGACCGGAAGACCCGGGCATCTTCGTCAGCCAGTCGGTGCATAAACAGCAGGCTGGTTTCTCCATGACCTCTCAGATTCACAAGAAAGACTCCCACATCAAAGGACAGGACCGCTACGTTCCGCATAAGAGAGTAAACAATGCATTCATGATGCACGCTTCCACCTCTCCGCTGTACCAGCTCTTCGCTGCACTGGATGTGAACGCGAAGATGCATGAAGGCGAAGCAGGTAAGAAACTGTGGGTCGACGCAGTCAAGACGGTCATCGAAACCCGGAAACAGGTGCTTCGCAACTGCCACTACATCCGTCCGCTGGTTCCACCGGTGGTCCATGGCAAGAAGTGGGAAGAAGGAAATACAGACCAGATGGCTAACGACATGGATTACTGGGCCTTCGAACCAGGTGCCAAATGGCATGGCTTTGAAGGATACGGCAAAGGCCAGTATTTCATCGACCCCATGAAGCTGCAGTTCGTTACCGCTGGCATTGATATCGAAAACGGCGGCTATGAAAAATTCGGTATCCCAGGAAATATTCTGGCTAACTATCTCCGTGAAAATGGTATCATTCCAGAAAAATGCGATCTCAATGATATCCTGTTCCTCATGACCCCAGCAGAAAGCACCACCAAAATGGATGACCTGGTAGCGAAACTGGTTCGGTTTGAACAGCTCATCGATGCAGATGCTCCGATGTCCGAAGTGTTACCTTCCATCTACCATGCGTATGAAGACAAATACAGAGGCTACACCATCCGCCGTCTCTGCCAGGAAATGCATGATTTCTATAAAGACCGTGAAGTATCGACCTTGCAGAAACACCTCTTCCTCCGTGACTATTTCCCGGAATACGTGATGAATCCACAGGAAGCGCAGTTTGAATTCATGAGAGGCCATGGCGATTTGGTAGACCTGGAAGAAGCAGAAGGCCGCATCGCTCTGGAAGGGGCTCTCCCGTATCCGCCAGGCGTGCTGTGCGTACATCCAGGGGAAAGATGGTCCAAGACCGCAGTGACCTATTTCCTGGACTTGGTAGAAGGCATCAACCAGCTCCCAGGCTTCGCGCCGGAAATCCAGGGCGTTTACGTCCAGGAAGGGGCCGATGGAAAGAAACATGCTTACGGCTATGTACTGAAGAAAGAATTTGAAAAATAGTTTGACAGGGGACTCAGGTAGCTCAAGTTTCTTAGGATTCTCAGGTTGTAACGATGCATCGGTTAGCGTCCTGTTTTCCCGAGTCCTTGCGCATCGAGTCTGACTGATGAATGACGAAATAGTCATTGTATGGTTGTGGAAATAGCTATAAAGGTTTCAGATGGCTCCAGGTTCTTTGTTGACTCAAAATTGTGAAATGGACACTGGCGTGATCATTTCGTTTGAGGAACCTGAGAAACTTGAGCCACCTGAGCTACCTGAGAAACTTAAATCACTAGCTTTAAAACAGACGATGAAAAACTATTTCAAACGACAACAAACAAATAAGGAGATTCATTATGAGCAAAAGCGCGAATAAAATGAGCGTCATGCAGCTGACGATTCTGACAGCGGTGAATATGATGGGCTCCGGCATCATCATGCTGCCTTCGAAGCTGGCGCAAGTGGGGGCGCTCTCCATCGTATCCTGGCTGGTAACGGCCGTGGGATCCATGTGCTTGGCCTACGTTTTCGCCAAGTGCGGTATGTACAGTAAAAAAGGTGGCGGCATGGGCGGCTATGCAGAATATTCTTTCGGCAAAGCCGGCAACTTCCTAGCCAATTACACCTACGGGGTATCTCTGATTTTCGCCAATACAGCCATTGCGATTTCCGCCGTGGGCTATGCTTTGGGATTCTTGGGAACCACCTTGGACCCGGTTATGACCTGTGCGGCTACGGTATTCACTCTCTGGCTGGCTACGGTTCTTAATTTTGGCGGTGCGAAATACACCGGTCAGGTTTCTTCTATCACGGTTTGGGGTGTCATCATCCCTTGTATCGGTCTGGCTCTCGTAGGCTGGTTTTGGTTCTCTCCATCCCTGTACTCTGCTAATTGGAATATTCATGACTTGGGATTTGGCGAAGCAGCCATCAATGCGATCACTATGACCCTCTGGGCATTCCTTGGTATGGAATCCGCTTGTGCCAATGCAGACGCTGTTGATAATCCGGAAACAAACGTCCCCAAAGCAGTTCTTGGTGGTACTCTTCTGGCTGCGGCTTGCTACATCGTTTCTACCAATATCATTTTCGGTATCGTTCCTGCGGAATCTCTGGTTTCTAGCTCCGCACCGTTTGGTCTCGTATTTGCCCACATGTTCGGACCCACCGTTGGCAAAGTCATCATGGGTCTCATGGTTCTCTCCTGCTTCGGTTCCCTCTTGGGCTGGCAGTTCACTATCGCCAACGTATTCAAAGCTGGTGCTGATGAAGGCTATTTCCCAGCTTTCCTGAAGAAAATCACCTCTCATGGGGCTCCGATTTGCGGCATGGTAGCCATCACCATCATCCAGTCTTTGTTCTCTCTGATGACCATCAGTCCATCGCTGAATGAACAGTTTGAAACGCTGGTCAACCTGGCCGTTATCACCAACATCATGCCATACCTGCTCTGCATGGCCGCTGTGGTGGTGATCATGAAAGCGGTGGACCATGTGGGAAGCGAACTGTCTACCACCAAATTTGTCGCTTTCATTGCTTCCATCTATAGTCTTTACGCTTGCTACGCTTCTGGCTTCGACGCCATGACCTATGGTGCTCTAGTCACCTTCCTGGGCTGGACTCTGTACGGTATGGTTTCTGATCGCTTTGACCTGAAAAAGGCAAGGGACGATAACGCAGCCATTACGGGAGCGAAGAAATAATATTTTAGTGACTGGTGACTCGTGACGGGTGACTGGGAGAATTGAGAATATATCGATAGAGTCACAGCAGCTAGCTCCTAGCTTTTGGCTGCTAGCCGGCTAGTTTCTAGAAGCTAGGAACTAGTAGTTGTGACACTCACGGCATATCGTCTAAATTTCCTAGTTACCAGTCACTTGTCAAAAAAAGGCAGAAACCAATAATACCAATAATACCTTCTGCCTGTGCCATATCCATATCATCCTTTAATACAAAAGCCTCTCTGTCAACGCCAACGGAGAGGCTTTTGTGATTCAGGCGGGGATTTGAAACAGATGGCCCCATGCTTCACGTGAAACGATGCATGGAAAGGTTATTATCCTGCTGCCGGCTATTTTTAACATGGAACAATAACCATTAATGTTAGGGTTAAAAGGGTTATAAAAGGTTATGCGAGAACGGTATTACCTATAACCTTTTATAACCCTTTTAACCTTGGTGTTTGCGATAACAGGAAAGATTTCACAGAAGGTTTCAGCACAATAATAACCTTTCCTAAAGCGTTTCAGGTGAAATATGCCTCCTTCCATTTTTCTCTGCATTCCAAATTTGCTTTTTTCTCGCTATAGTTGTATACTATATACAGGTATTAAAAATACCAATAATAAAAAGCATGAAATTTTGAAAAATGCGATGCATTTTGGTCACTTGTGCTTTTTCCTGTAGAAGAATTATAGGCTTTTACAAAGTCCATTTTCCGATGGGCTTTTTATAGTACAAAAAACAAGTTGCTCAAGTTTCTTAGGTTGCTCAAGTCACTCAGGCTCATCGAATGAGGAAATAGACGCTAGGGAAACACTGATTTAATCATGGTTTGAAATTATTCTTGAATTTTTATTCAAAGCGA
>DBLC01000178.1:0-3926 GCA_002297935.1 Dialister sp. UBA734 | reverse complement strand
TTCAAACTCTTTGATTAAATCAGCGTTTCCCTGGTGTTATCATCTCGTTCGAGTAACCTGAGAAACCTAAGAACCCTTAGAAACCTGAGTAACCTGAATCACTTACGTATTTCATTCATATGTATCTAACGGAAGGAGGGAAAACAGTATGATGGGCATTGAAGAATTGATGGATCTGACCATGTACAGCAGCATGTATTTGCTGTTTGCCATGGCAGCTTTTTATGTGGAAGGGGCCAATTTGCTGGTTCCGTCTCGGGTCAATTTCAACTTCAAGCGAATCGTATCTCGTTTCCTTTCCTTCTTCAGAGGTTTCATCGGTGCAGGGGGATGGTCTTTTGCAGTGCGCGGAAAACTACATGACGAATTCGTCGGTGTGTCCGGCGGATTGGTTTCTTTTGGCGTAGGCAAAAGGGACCTCTGGGCTGCGATAGGGTGAAATGTATATTTCATTCTCCTTTAGGATAGTTTTCAAGAAGGCGCCGCTCGGCGTCTTTTTTGATGGAATTCTTTGGAGAGTGAACAAATTGACAACCTTAAAAAATGATATACGAAAACTTTTGACAGTGATGCTGCCGATTCTGGTGGCCCAGCTGTCGACGGCGGGAATCACCTTTATCAATACCACCATGGCTGGTCACGCAGGAAGCGAAGACTTGGCAGGCGTTTCTGTCGGGGCCGGGCTGTTTTATCCGCTTTTGGCATCTATCGTGGGGCTTCTGATGGCAGGAACGCCGCTGATGGCGCAGCTTTTGGGACAGAAGAAAGGAAACGAGCTGCCTTATATCGTGCGGACCGGGCTTCTGATTGGCCTTTGTATTTCCGTACTCTTTGGTGGGGCCTATTTCTTGGGCATCGATGCGCTGCTGGATTATCTGACTTTGGAAAGCGATGTGGCCTATGTGGCGCGGTACTACCTGATGACCATGATCGGGGTGGTGTTCTTCGTTTCCCTGGTGATTCCGCTCCGCTGCCTCACCGATACGGCGGGCTCCACTTCTCTTTCGATGAAACTCTTTCTCCTGGCACCGCCAGTGAATGCAGTGTTTAACTATCTCTTTATTTATGGTCATTTGGGTCTGCCGGCTTTGGGCGGCATCGGTGCCGGTCTGGCTACCATGGTGACCTACGGCGTCCTTTTCTGCCTCTTCGTCGGGGTCGTGATGAAATCGAAACATTTGATGGGCAAGGAAATTATTTCTTCCCTTTCCATCAAACCGGCGGATCTGAAAGAATACTTGGTGGTTGGCATTCCTAGCGGTCTGTCGATTTTTATGGAAATGAGTCTCTTCAGTGTCATCATCGTGTTCTTGGCGAAATATGGCACCGATGCGTTGGCAGCCTATCAGATTGCGGATAACTTTGCCAGCTTGGTCTATATGCTGCCGGTTTCTTGCTCCATGGCGCTCACCATTCTGATTGCTACCGCTGTGGGGGCTGGTGACATTGCCTTGGCCCGTCGTTATAAAAAAGCTGGTTTGGTGACGGCCCTGGCAGGAGCCACCATGACGGCGTGCCTCACCATTTATTTCCGGGAATCCATCGGCAAAGTGTACACCGGTGACTTGGCGGTGGTAGCCATTGCCGGACAGTTCTTGCTCTACAGCGCCAGCTGGCAGGTATTCGATGCCATTTCTACACCGATTCAGGGCATCCTTCGTGGGCTTAAAGATACCAGAGTGTCTTTCGTGCTCATGGTGATGGCTTACTGGGGCGGTTGCTTCCCCATGAGCCTCCTCTTGGATCATAGCTTTGGTCTGGGAGCCGATTCCTATTGGCTCGGATTGGTTTTCGGTGTAGGGTGCTCTGCCGGATTCATGGTTCTTCGTTTGGCTTATGTGGAACGGGTCATGGATGGCAAATGGGTGCCGGATGTGGCTTATGTGATGAGCTTTTTCCTGCCCAAAGAAACAGAATCCGCCGACGATGTACTGTCTCTGGATGAAAGCTACGCCATCGTAGCAGAAAATCAGAAACAGGCCCAGGCACTACTGTCTTTCTTGACAAAGATGGAAGAAAAACTGGCAATTTTGATGCAGACCATCAAAGAAGCCGAAATCGATATATTTACAGAAAAGAAAAGCGTCATTCCTATTCGCATGGCAAGACTTACGGATTTGCATCTAAGCATCCTAGGCCATGCCACCAGGGCCTATGTGCCTTAGGGACGATATCTAGCGGGAGAAGAAGTTATGAGACAGTTGTCATGACTTCTTCTCTTTTTTAGTGCGTAATGCGAAGTGCGTAATGGTGGTGGGGGCGCACAAAAATTGGAAGCGCCGCAAGTATTTTAAGAATTGGGGATTCGTAACTAGACCCTGGGGATTAGGAAATAGGAGGATAGCCGTTTTCGTCATTTCGACCGATGGGATTAGTGCGGAATGCTGATGCAGTGTAGTCTGGCACTATGTTAGGCAAAAGTGGAGAAATCTCAAATCTCTAGCGGGATTCCATCCAGCTGAATCTAGGCGTAACGGAATGTCTCAGCTAGTGCCTTTACCGCTACTGCTTTGAGATTTCTCCACTTCTGTCCAACATAGTATCGAACTACTCTACAGTGTCATTCTGCACTAATCCCGTCGGTCGAAATGACGTAGATGGGTAGAGCCATATTTCACAAAGCACAACCATCAACCCTCAAAAGTTTTAAACAGCAATCCCTAATCCCTAGGGCCTAGCTACTAGCTGCTAGCTACCAGTCACCAGTCACTAGTCACCAGTTCCCCCTAAACCTTAAAGCACAAAAAATCTAATAATGAACAACTTGTATTGTAATATTTTTTGATATATAATGGGGGTACTATAAAGGGTGGCTGGTAGACTAGTGACTCGTGACTAGGAGCCATATAATATTCCAGTCACCAGTCACGAGTCACTAGTCACCCAAAGAGGAGAGACATATGAAAAAATTACTCATAGCAGGGGCCGCGCTTTTGGCAACAGGATGTTTTCTGTTTGCCGGCTGCGGGAAAGAGGAGCCGAAGGACAGTGGGGCGGCCATTCATGTGGTGACCCACGCCAATTGGAATCCTTTTGAATACATGGACAAAGGGGAAATCGTAGGATTCGATATTGATTTAGCCAGAGAAGCCACCAAGCGGGCGGGCCTATCTATGGATTTGACTGATGCGGGCTGGGAAGCACTGTTTGAACAAATTCGTTCTCACCAGGCCGATATGGCTATTTCGGGTATCACCATTACCGAAGATCGGAAAGCGTCCTATGTCTTTTCTTCCCCTTATTTCCTGTCTCGCCAGGCCATCTTGGTGAAGGAAGGGAGCGACATCCATAGTGCGAAGGATTTGAGGGACGGGAAAGAAGTGGCTGTGCAGAATGGCTCCACCGGACAGGAAGCGTTGGAAAAGCTGATGGGAAAGAACCATCCGTCCATTAAGAAAACGCCTATGTCTATCCAAATGCTCATCGGCGGGCAAGTGGATGCCCTGGTGGGAGATGAAACGTCGGTGAAAGCTATCCAGGCCCAGTATCCAGACCAGCACCTCACCATTGTGTATGACGACGAAGCCTTCACACCGGAATATTTCGGCATCCTCTATCCCAAAGAAGGGGGAGAGGAGCTGAAGGGGAAAATCGATAAGGCACTGAAAGACATGATCGCCGACGGTACCTATGGGAAGATCTATCAGAAGTGGTTTAAATCGCTGCCTGATGAGAAAACATTAGAGGCTTTGAAACAATAAAGAAAAAAGGTTATGATTGTGCCGATTCCTTGTTCTAACAAATAGAAGAAGGGGCTAGTGATTAGGTTATAAAAGGTTATGAAATTGGAAATAGGGATTAGTAGCTAGGCCCTAGGGATTGGGAAATATACAATGATTCCTGTTGAGTCACAGCTATTAGCTCTTAGCTGCTAGCTACTAGCCGGCTAGAAGCCAGAAGCTAACAGCTAGCAGCTGTGACACTAG
>DBLC01000070.1:11042-11207 GCA_002297935.1 Dialister sp. UBA734 | reverse complement strand
CACGAGTCACCAGTCACCCAAACATGGAAAAAAGGACTGCTTTCGCAGTCCTTTTCCCCAAAGATCGTGTTGTCAGCCAAAAGGCTGTATATATGGTTACTGTTTCTTCTTTCCGCCCAGATAGGCCGCCATGACATCCGGGTTGGCTGCCACTTCCTGTGCAGG
>DBLC01000070.1:0-10936 GCA_002297935.1 Dialister sp. UBA734 | reverse complement strand
CCATTTTATTGATATCTTTGACGACGTCAAAGATCTGCTGGACAACCAGAGGAGCCAGGCCCATGGACGGTTCATCCAAGAGCATCACTTCTGGTCTGGCCATCATGGCACGGCCAATAGCCAGCATCTGCTGTTNNTTGAAACTTCCTTTATGATTTCGAATATTTCCGAAACCAAAAGCGGTGAAAGACCCATCGAAGGCTCATCCATAAGGATAATCTTTGGATTTGACATAAGTGCGCGTCCCATAGCCAGCATCTGCTGTTCGCCGCCGGACAGGGTACCGGCGAACTGGCTCTGTCTTTCGAAGAGCCTCGGGAATCTTTCAAACACTTTGGACAGGTCTTCGCTGATTCCCTGTGTATCTTTTCTCTGGTAAGCACCCAGTTCCAGGTTTTCTCTAACGGTCATTCCCTGGAGAATCTGACGACCTTCTGGTACCAATACGACGCCGTGGTTGACGATGTCGTAGGTTTTCTTTCCCACCAGGGATTCGCCTTTGAAAAGGATGTCCCCGGCGATAGGTTTCATGACACCCATGATGGTTTTCATGGTGGTGGATTTCCCTGCCCCATTGGCTCCAATCAGGGTGACGATTTTTCCTTCCGGTACGGCAAGGTTGATGCCTTTCAGTGCTTTGATGTTGCCGTAAGCGGCTTCGATATTTTTCAGTTCAAGTAACATCAGGCTTCCTCCTTACCTAAGTAGGCTTCGATAACCTGTGGGTTATTCTGTACTTCGTCCGGCACGCCTTCGGCCAGTTTTTTACCGAAGTTGACTACCATGACGCGATCGCAAAGGCTCATGACCAGCTGCATATCGTGTTCAATAAGGATGATGGTGATGCCGAATTTCTCACGAATACCGCGAATCAGTTCGGTCAGTGCTGCTGTTTCGGAGTCGTTCATACCAGCGGCTGGTTCGTCCAAAAGGATGAGCTGCGGCTGGGTTGCCATGGCGCGGGCGATTTCCAGTTTTCTCTGTTTGCCGTATGGGAGTTCCGTAGCCAAGCGATTGGCATCATTTTCCAGTCCGACAAATTTCAGAAGTTCCATGGCTTCTTCTCTGGCTTCGGCTTCTTCCTTCTTCTGAGAAGAGGTGTGAAGCACGCTGGCCAGCAGGCCCGATTTCAGTCGGTCATGATGACCGACCAGGATATTTTCCAGAACTGTCATGCCGGTGAAGAGGCGGATGTTCTGGAAGGTACGGGAAATACCCATATTGATGATTTCGTAAGGTTTCTTTTTTTCGATGGACGTGCCATTCAGGAGGATATCCCCTTCGGTCACCTGGTATACACCGGTGATCAGGTTGAAAATGGTGGTTTTCCCAGCGCCGTTTGGTCCGATGACGCCAAAGATTTCCCCTTTATCTACGTGGAAGGACATATTGGAAACAGCGGTGAGGCCACCGAACTGTTTCACTACATTTTTCATTTCCAGAAGCATCAGTTTTTACCTCCTTCTACGGCTTTGGCTTTCTTTCCAAATTTCTTGGAAATCCATTTCATAGCATCATAGGAGAGGATGCCGTCTGGACGGAAGGCCATGAGGGCAACCAGCATGACACCGTAGATGATATCTCTGTATTCAGCCAGGGAACGCAGGGATTCCGGAACGATGGTCAGGATGGTAGCACCGAGAACGGAGCCCCAGAGGACGTTGCTGCCGCCGAATACGGTGTAAAGCAGGATATCTACTACTTTGTGCCAGGAGAAATCGGTTGGGCTGATGAAGAATGTCGCATGGGCATAGAGGGCACCTGCTACGCCAGCAAAGAAAGCGGAGAACAGGAAAGCCATCATTTTGTAATGCACTACGTTGATACCGGTCAGGGAAGCCGCATATTCATCGGCTTTGACAGCGGCCATCGCACGGCCTACACGGGAGTGTTCCAGGCGATACCAGAAGGTAATGATGAGAGCGACCAGAACCACCAGCACCAGGCACATCAGAAGCTGGCCGCCGGTCTGAGAGTCGATTTCCAGGGCATCCAGAAGGCCCATGTCGCTGGCGTAGTCAGAGAGAACGCTGGCCATGGATGGGATGCCGGAGTAGCCCAGGGCACCATGGGTGATGTCCAGGTTCAGGGCAATAACGCGGACCACTTCGCCGAACCCTAAGGTGGCGATAGCCAGGTACAGCCCGCGGAGACGAATGGTCGGAAGACCAATGATTAACGCAACAATGGTGGCAGCGATACCGCCAAGAAGAATGCCGATCGGCATAGGTACACCGTGTTCAGCAGTCAGAATTGCAGAGGTGTAAGCACCGAAACTCATGAGGCCCGCATTGCCCAGAGAAAGAATCCCTGTGCAGAGGGTCATATAAATGGTCATGGCCAGAATGATGTTAATGCACACAAAGGTCAGGACCTGCAGGAAATAACCGTTCAATAAATCTTCCATTACGGTCTGCCTCCTTTCCCAGCCTTGGAGAACAAGCCTTCAGGACGAATAAACAGAATCAGAATGATGATACCAAATGCCACCGCATCGCGGTAAGAAGAAGTACCATAAGCCACAGAGAAGACTTCTGCAATGCCCAGGATGAAACCACCGGCCATAGCGCCTTCTACATTGCCCAGGCCGCCCATGATGAGGACTGCCAAGCCTTTCAGGCCCATAGCGGTACCCATGGTTGGTTCGATCGCATTGAAAGACAGACCAATCAGTACGCCTGCAGCAGCACCCAAAGCGGAAGCCAGCATGACGGTGAAGGTAATGATACGGCCTGTATTGATTCCCAGAAGTCCAGCGGTTTCTGCATTTTCAGAAGTCGCACGGACAGCTTTACCAATCTTGGTCTTATTGAGCATCAAAGTCAGGAGAACCATCAGAACCACAGCGGTGCCCAAGCTGATGATCTGAATCCCAGAAATTTTGAAAGCACCGAAATCCATCAGTTCTGTGCCGAAGGAAGTCGGGAAAGAACGGGTCTGTGGACCCCAAATCATCAGCGCCACACTTTCCAGGAAAGTGGACACACCGATGGTAGAAATCAATGGAGCCAGGTGGGTGACTTTACGACGACGGAGCGGACGCAATGCGAAGAATTCCAGTCCATACCCCAAAACGGCACCACCAATCATAGCACCAATCAAAGCCGGGAAAATACCGAATCCCGCTTCCGTAACCAGAAGCAGCCCGATGTAAGCGCCGATCATAAAGATGCCGCCGTGTGCCATGTTGACGATGTTCAATACGCCGAATACCAGCGTATAGCCGATGGCAATGACCGCATAGGCGCTTCCCAGCGTTAAACCGTTGACAAGCTGTTGAAAAAACACGATCTTCAATCTCCTTTCAAAATGAGAAACTTTTCTTTGTTGTTGGTTATTAGGGAAATCAACCAACAACAAACAACCAACAACCATTGATAAAAAACGAGTAACAAAAACGCCCCTGCTGCAATCTGGCGTCATTGCAGCAGGGGCGAAATGGTTCGCGGTACCACCCTGTATTTATCACTCAAAGAGCACTTTCTAATGATGGGAAATACCATATAAAAACGCCCCTATTTCCGTTTAGGAAATAGGGGCGACATGCGCGGTACCACCCTACATTATACTCAGGCTCATATCCGTAACGTGGAGAAACGCCTTCATTTACTACGTTCAACAAAGGAGCTCACAGGTGATATTAAATCATGGAATGTACCGGCTTGCACCCTCCGCCGGCTCTCTATGCCATGGACCATCATTTACTTTGTCCCGATCATCGCTTTTCGATGCCAATAACGCTGGCCGCGTCAGAGACTACTTCATTCCCCTCTGAAACTCCCGGGTGAGCTTACATTTCCCTTCCCGCTAGTTCACACCAACCACTAGCTCTCTTCGCTTTCCACGAAATGCTTATCCCGATCCTAGTTACTCGTTCTTTCGTTGTAAGTAAAATTATACTACGTTATAGGTAAATGTCAATAGGATTTTATGTAAAAAATGCGAAGTGCGTAGTGCGTAATGGTGGTGGCGGCGCATAATATTTGGAAGCGCCGCAATTTATTAAAAGGTTATACTCTATGATTTCTGTCTCCAAACAATGATACAAACCGGCTAGAGACAAGGTTAAAAAAGGTTATATAGGGTTATGAAACTTACGGTAAGTACATAACCCTATATAACCCTTTATAACCTTTTGGTAGGCCGCATGCAACTACTTGTTAGACTGTCAAAATCATAGAGTATAACCTTTATTATATTTGCGGCACTTTATAAGTTGTGTGCCGCCACCACCATTACGCACTACGCACTTCGCATTACGCACTCAAAACCACTCTAGCTATCATCTCTATTTAATCCGGTATTTCCGGATTGTTATACAATTCTTCCAAGTCGCTCCCCAGGTTGGTTTCGATTTTCTTTTCCAGTTCTTCGATGGTTTTCGCATCGTACTGGTGAATGATGCCTGGAATGCCTTTAGCGCGCAGTTCGCCGTAGTATTCATTGCGGTACACATTGTAAAAGAAAAGAATCCCTGTGTCTTTCTCCCGGCATTCGTAGGCCGCGATGATGTAAGACCCATTGAGGCCCAAAAGCGGCCGGTCCGGTTCGATGATTCTTTGGTAATGGCCCAAAGTCTCCGGAAGCAGCTTATGGTAATCCCACACCATGAAGCCTTTCCCTCGCACCAGAATCGACACTTCGTCTCGATGAATCAATTCCTTTTCAATGGCACCGGGCGTCAGAAGTTTCACATTTCTTTTAAATTCTTCAAAGTCTCCGGTGATGCACTCAATTTCCGTCAAGGTCATCATGTGCAGGTCCATTTTAATCATATAATCGGCGGTTTCTTCATCATACAGCGCCCGAATCCGCCAACCACTTTTTTTATCAATCCAGCCAAAGGCAAAGTAAATCCGATCGTCCTGCTCATCGATACGCTGCAAATGGTAAGGCCCGATATCTACAGGAAGCTCATGCTCGATATCCCAGTCCGCAAAAAGCTTCCGCCGCTCCTCCCTGGCTTTCTTCGTCTTTTCATCTACTTCAGCCATAGTAACTCCTTTCGTGCTTAATACCTTTCGTGCTAACTAGTATTTAAAGCGCTGTTTTACATAATGCGTAATGCGAAGTGCGTAGTGCGTAATGGTGGAAGGGGCGCATCAAAATTATATAGCGCCCCAATACCCATTTTATATAGGTTACTATTCTGCTAATTTCTGTAACAAACAGTGTCGTATATATCGCTATAACCTAGCATCATAGGACCTAATTGATTTGTTAGAAAGACGGTTTTCATAGGACAATAACCTTATATATTTTGCGGCGCTATATGAATTGTGCGCCGCCACCACCATTACGCACTTCGCACTACGCATTACGCACTCATAATCACTTCCGTTCTGCCTCTAACCTATCCCTCGACGCCACCACGGTTTTCACAAATTCTCTGGTTTCGGGGAAGGGAATTTTATCCATATCGGAAAAATCTTCTTTCCAGCGGTAGTCTTTGATCCAGCTGTCCACATTGCCGCGGCCGGCATTATAGGCCGCCAAGGCCAGCACTTCGTTGTTATGGTATTCGTTTAGCAGATAATCCAAGTACCAGGCCCCTAAAGGAATATTTTCCTCCGGCCATTCCAAATGGTCCGCCGGAAGGCCGCTTTCTTCGGAAATCCACTGGGCCGTTTCTGGCATGAGCTGCATCATCCCCACGGCGCCTACATGGGAAATGGCCTTTTCATTGAATTTGCTTTCTGTCAGAATCACCGCTTCCAAGAGGCTAGGCGAAATCTCCGCCCGGGCCGCACTTTCCGCAATGATATGAGACACCGCCTTATTGGGCCGCAGAAAAGACACATCGGAGAGGATGTAAAACATGAGCCCGCTCCAAATCGCAACGAGCAGCGTAAATACCATGGCTCCCGTATTTCCCTGATGCCGATGGACCTCTCTCTTCTTTCGTTTCAAAGCAATTCTCATGTACTCCCTCCTCTCTGAATGTAAAATCTACATATCGCCGCTTTCTTTTTATAAAAGGGTATCCTCAATGATTCCATAGAGAATAGTATCCTTTCATGGCTAACCAAAAGGTTATTATTCTGCAAATATCCAGTGAGAAACAAAGAAAGCTGCGGCTGGTGTCAAGGGTATAAAAGGTTATCACTCTCGGTCATGCATAACCTTTTATAACCCTTTGCCAATCGGATATATTGAACTGAATCAACTAAGAAATCAGTAACATAGTAACCTTTTGATAAACAGAAACTTGCCATGTTTAGTTACTGAAAGGAGTACTGATACCCTATTTTCTTCAGCGCTTCATCCACCTGCCGTCTCGTCTCTTCCACGGACCGGCTATTATCGATGACCACATCGGCGTAGTTCACTTTATTTTCCGTTGGCATCTGTTTGTGAATCCGGTCCAGCACTTGCTGGCGGGTGAAGTGGTCTCTCGCCATGACCCGACGAATTTGTTCTTCCAGAGGCACTTTCACAATCCACACCGATTCCACCCGGAGCTGCCAGCTGATTTCCAAAAGCAGCGGCATGTCCAGCACCACGATGTGATGGCCCTGTTCCTGGGCCCGCAGAAGTTCCTGCTGGGTCCGATGCCAGATATAGGGATGGATGATGCCATTCAGCTGCTGCCGTTTCTTTTCGTCATTGAAAACAATGCTGGCCACTTTCAACCGATCCAGGTTGCCGTCAGGGAGAAATATGCCGTCTCCAAAGACCGTTCTCATCTGCTTCATGGCCGCACTGCCCGGCGTGACCGCTTCTCTAGCCAACTTGTCCCCGTCAATGACAGGAATGCCCAATTCTTTCATGTAGGAGGAAACGGTACTCTTCCCGCTTCCCACCCCACCAGTTAATCCGATACGATACATTTGAATCTATCCTTTGTTCGTTACTTATATAAGTGCGTAGTGCGTAGTGCGTAGTGCGTAATGGTGGAATGGGCGCACAATTCATATAGCGCCCCAATACCCCTTTTTATAAAGGTTACTATACTTCTATTTTCTATATCAAACATGGTAATATATACCGCTACCATCAAGGTTAAACAGGTTATAAAGGATTATATGATAACCTTAGTTTCGCAACCTGTAATAACCCTTTTAACCTTTTGATAAGCCGTATTTTCTCATTGTAAAGCATAACAAGTCAGCAGAATAATAACCTTATAGATCTATTTTGCGGCGCTTCCAAATTTTATGCGCCGCCACCTTCATTACGCACTACGCATTACGCATTACGCACTATTCACCACTAGCGGTAAACACCGCTTACTTCGTTTCCGCCCAATTTTTTCCTTCGTTCACATCGGCCAGAAGCGGGACTTTGAGGGAAACCACGGATTCCATGGTGTCTTTCAAAAGTTTTGCGATTTCTTCTTTTTCTTCGTTCACCACTTCCGCCACCAGTTCATCGTGGACCTGCAGCAGCACTCGGCTCTTGTAGTGACCTTGCTGCATTTTGTCATACACCGCAATCATGGCCATTTTCATGATATCTGCGGCCGTTCCCTGAATCGGGGTATTCATGGCGGTCCGTTCGGCAAAGGAACGGCGTTGGAAGTTTTTGCTATGAATGTCCGGCAATTCCCGGTAGCGACCAAAGAGGGTGGTGGCCCGTCCGGTGTCTCTGGCTTTTTCGATGAGGCCGTTCATGAAGTCATGGATGTGTGGATACCGTTCAAAGTAGGCTTTGATATAATCAGCCGCCTGTTTTCTCGGAATCCCCAGCTGCCGGGACAGACCGAAATCACTGATGCCGTAAATGATCCCGAAGTTGACCGCTTTCGCATGGCTTCTCTGCTCCGGTGTGACGTCTTCAAAAGGAATCCCCAACACTTCGGCGGCGGTTCTTCGATGGATATCTTCTTTATGTAAGAAGGCCTGAATGAGACTTTCATCACCAGACATATGCGCCAGGATGCGAAGTTCTACCTGAGAGTAGTCGGAAGAAATAAAGCAATCATAGCCCTCCCCTGGTACAAAGAGGGAGCGAATCTTCTTTCCTTCTTCACTGCGTACCGGGATGTTCTGCAAATTCGGGTCCGAACTGGAGAGACGGCCCGTAGCGGTAACGGTCTGGTTGAAGGAGCTATGAATACGTCCTGTTTCCTTTCGAATCAGCTGGGGTAGCGCATCCAAGTAGGTAGAAATCAATTTCGCTAAGGTGCGATATTTCAAAATATTTTTCACAAACGGATAATCCTGGGCCAAATTTTCCAGCACGTCCGCAGCAGTGGAGTACCCGGTCTTGGTTTTCTTTCCTGCCGGCAAGCCCATGGTTTCAAACAGGATATGGCCTAGCTGCTTTGGCGAATTGAGATTGAACGGTTCACCCGCTTCGGTATAAATGTCTTTCATCAGAATCCGTTCCTGGCTTCCCATGTCTGCTCTGACTTCTGCCCAGGTTTTCTGATCCGTGGCAATGCCTGCTTTTTCCATGGCAGCCAGTACCTTAACCAGTGGCTGCTCTACTTCCTGAAATAGTTTCCATACCCCATTGTCTTCCAATTTCTTTTGGCACGGTTCATAGAGAGACAGCAAAAATTCTCCGATGCAGCTTCCTTTTTCAGTAAAGCTGTCCAATTCATCAGGATAGACCGATGGCACGCCATAGAGCCCCGCCATATAGGATAGCGGATAGGTCACGCGGGTCGGGTCCAGCAAGTACGACGCCAAGGTAACATCAAAGAACGGAAGGGTTTCACAAGGGAAATCCGATTCCATCAGCGATTTCGATGTTTCCGTCAGTACCACTTTAGCCTGCTGTAAATTGGCTGCCAGGTCACCATACTGGTCCGGCTGGGCGGTATAGGCATGGCCGTCTGCCACTACAACCATTTCCTTGTCCATAAAGAAAGGCGCCTTGCCTTCCAAATCACCCACCAGAGCCACCACTTTGTCAGAAAAATCTTGTGCCTTCCAGGGTTCTACAGGCAGCAAATTCTGTTGGCTTTCTACGCGCTTCGCTTCTGCCAATTCCTGGAAGCGAGGTAAATTGGCAAAATCAGACAGTAGATTGATGCCCAATTTCTGGAACAGCTCTTTCATTTCTTCGATATGCACCGGCTGTTTCATTTCTTCCAACGTGGTTTCCAGCGGAATGTCCCGTTTGATTTTCGCTAAATCATAGGACAGGTACGCCATATCTTTATTGGCGGTGAGTTTCTTTCCCTGGGCCCCTTTGATTTCCTCCACATGGGCATACAGATTGTCCAACGTTTCATACTGGGTGAGCAGTTTTAACGCCGTTTTTTCCCCAATGCCTGGCACGCCAGGAATGTTATCCGCCGTATCCCCCATGAGAGCTTTCATATCGATTACCTGAGACGGAGTGATGTGATATTTCTCCTGAATGGCTTCCGGCGTCATGGCTGCCATCTGGGTGATCCCCTTCTGGGTCAGCAGCACCGTAGTCCTTTCACTGGAAAGCTGCAGCGCATCCCGGTCGCCGGTAACAATATTGACCGGCAGCTCCTTTTCGTACCGAAGCGACAGAGTGCCCAGGATATCATCCCCTTCGTACCCATCCAGACTGTACACCGCTACACCCATAGTGGAAAGCACATCCCGAATCAAATCGAACTGGGGCACCAATTCCTGGGGCGCCGGCCTTCTGGTGGCCTTGTAGCCCTCATACATGTCGGTGCGGAAGGTGTGACGGTCCTTATCAAAAGTCACCGCCATGTATTCTGGATTCAAATCACGATACAACCCCAAGAGCATCCGCAAAAAGCCATAAATCGCATTGGTCGGCACCCCCTCCGACGATGTCATCGTAGGCGGCAACGCATAAAACGCCCGGTATAACAAACTGCTTCCATCTATAATCACTAATTTTTTGTCCATCTGTTTTCCTGCTTTCTGTACGCACATCATCTCATCGAAAATATGCTTTATTATAACATATATATGTAAGAAGGAGGAAATAGGGGAAATGGGGTGACTGGTGACTCGTGACTCGTGACTGGTGACTGGGATTGATAGCTACTAGTCACTAGAATCCCAGTCACCAGTCACCAGTCACGAGTCACCAATTACCAGTCACCTAAAAAACGCACAAAAAAATCTCACCCGATTGGATGAGATTTTTTGAACTGGTGCGGTTGGAGAGATTTGAACTCTCACGGATTACTCCACTACCGCCTGAAGATAGCGCGTCTGCCAGTTCCGCCACAACCGCATATTGAATTGAAACACGAGGGAATTAGGAATGAGTGGTGCGGCTGGTGAGACTTGAACTCACACGATCGAAAGATCACTACCCCCTCAAAGTAGCGCGTCTGCCATTCCGCCACAGCCGCAAAGATGTGGTGCCTCAGAACGGAATCGAACCGTTGACACAAGGATTTTCAGTCCTTTGCTCTACCAACTGAGCTACCGAGGCAAAATAAAATGGCGACCCGGATCAGATTTGAACTGACGATCTCCGCCGTGACAGGGCGGCATGTTAGACCACTACACCACCGGGCCATTTGTGGTGGGCGATAACAGGATCGAACTGCTGACATTCTGCTTGTAAGGCAGACGCTCTCCCAGCTGAGCTAATCGCCCACATTGGTGACCTGTGCGAGATTCGAACTCGCGAACCCGCCGTGAAAGGGCGGTGTCTTAACCACTTGACGAACAGGCCAAATATGGTGATCCACCCGCGACTCGAACGCGGGACACCTTGATTAAAAGTCAAGTGCTCTACCGACTGAGCTAGTGGATCATTTTGGCAGGGGTAGTAGGATTCGAACCTACGCATGACGGAGTCAGAGTCCGTTGCCTTACCGCTTGGCGATACCCCTATTGGCTCCTGAAGTAGGGTTCGAACCTACGACATCGTGATTAACAGTCACGCGCTCTACCGGCTGAGCTATTCAGGAATCTATAGAAACATCTTGCGATGTAACTAACAATGGAGCGGAAAACGGGACTCGAACCCGCGACCCCAACCTTGGCAAGGTTGTGCTCTACCACTGAGCTACTTCCGC
>DBLC01000050.1:1001-10878 GCA_002297935.1 Dialister sp. UBA734 | reverse complement strand
CCCTTCCAAAGGAAGAGGGTTACCGCTAGTGCCACTACGGATAGAGTTATATTTCCTAATCCCTTATCCCTAGCTACTAATCCCTAGAATCACCGATTCCTAAACTTCGCATTCCACAGCTGTTCATACAAGTACGCTGCGCCTCGTAGACCGCAGAAGGGGACGTCAGAGAAATGAACTTCGTCGTGAGATGGAAGAGCGATATGGAAGAAGGTAAATTTCTTTCCCATCCTCGTGAGGAGCATGGTTTCGTGACTGCTGCTGAGGACCAAGCCGCCGTCCCAAGTTTCGTAATCTTTCTTGATGAGCGCATCATCCCGGCTAACATGGCGAATTTCATCGGCCGCCGGAACGATCAAATCGGTTTTGGCCTGGAAATGGATGGTCAGTTTGGCCGTGTCCGCCATTTCGCTTCGGATGGCTTCTGCCATGCCGGCCGCTTCCGATGGAGGAGCGGAAATCAGAATATGGTCAAACCACAAACCGCCCCAAAGGGATTCCAAGTTATTCCCTTTGCGAAAGAGGTATTCTTTTTCTTTCTTTCCTTCTTCTTCCACCTTGGTGCTATCGCCAGCCCCTAAGGTGTCAATGATTTTCTTTACCCACCGGATGGTGCCGTCCACCCCATAGGGCAGGCCCACCGATACGTAGGGAATCCCGAAATCAGCTTCCATTTTCTTGGCCAAGGACAGGCCCAATTCATCGCGAACCACCACATTCAAAGCCGCAGACGGAGCAGCCATGATGGTGTCCCATGTATCGCCACTGCCAGGCATAGATACCACAGCAATGTCCGCCATAGTCAGGAGACGGCGAATTTCGGCTGCATCTTCTCTTCCTTTCATACAAGTAGTGGAAAGTCCCAGCACGTTGACCGACTGTTCTTGGCGAGGAAGGGATTTCATTTCCTGTTCCACTCGAAGAGAGGCCGCACTAAATCCCGCTTCAAAACTGCCTTTAAGTCCCCCGCTATCCATAGCATACACCGGCCAGGGCAGTCCCAATCGGTCCGCAATGCCCTGGGTATCGTCCCCCACCAGACTAACGCTGCAGTTGCTGGTGACAAAGACTCGCTCGGGCTTGCCATAGGACTTGATGGTATCAAAACCTTTTTTCAAATCTGCTTCGGTGCCATAGACCAACGAATTGGGCCCTGGCTGGGTGCAGGAAAAACGCTGGGACGCCATGGGATTTTCGTTGTCCACATATTTCATGGCATAAAAATAGCACCACAACGGGCCATTGATGAGGGTAAAGCTTCCCGGAATGGAATCAAAAAACGCAGAAGAACCAGTAAGCCCGCAAGTGCTTCCATGATGACACGCGGCTTCCCAATCACACGGTGACATAGGCAATCCCTCCTTTATTTCCATACCGGCAAAGCAACCGATAGATGGCTCTGAGCTGGCAAATTTCTCCTTCCGTCCCGGTCAGCGGAATCATAGGGATAAACATCTGCTTTGTCTGGGTATTAAACATTTCATTGGTAGTAAGGCACACATCAGCCTCATCGATCACTGTCTGCCCTTCCGCCGCATTCCAAATCGGAATCGGTCCAAATGAATGAATCTGTTCGGTGAGAATCTTCTTCTCTTCGTCGGTCAAGTTATCGAAATAGACCACGCCGGTAATATCCATTTCCAACCGCGACAACCCTTTCAACGTTTCCACCGGACGATACCAACGAGGGCCACGGCCGATCACCACTACAACCTTTTTCCCGCGGGTTACTGGAAGATAGGAAGAAATGGCATCATGGAGCCGCTTTTCTTCTGCTGCCACGATGGCTTCTCCTTTGTCCGGCTGTCCCAGCTGGTTCGCCAAGGCGCGAATCCACTGGCACGTATTTTCCCATCCTACCGGATACACATCGCCCAAGGTGGGAACTCCAAACTCTGTTTCCAATCGTTTTGCCACGTCCAGCATACCACCGGGCTGTCCGGCGGTGCCCAGCAAAATGGATAAAGACGCCGAGGGAATCTGTTTCCATTCATCAAACGGCACATATCCCGGAAATTGCCAATGCACATCCAGGCCAAAGAGAGAAAGCAGTCGCTTCACTTCCCGGGCATACTGCCCTTCTGGCCCCATCTGGTCACCCAAAAGAAGCACTCGGCCGGGCACGTGGTCCTGTTTCTTAAAGAAACGGGAAATCATCACATCCACCGTTTTGTAATAGGCATCGGAATATTCGCCGCCCAAAAATCCCGCAAAGGGCATGGAAATGACAGGAATACCGTATTCCTTTTCTGCGTCTTCTGCTTCCTGGTCGATATCATCTCCAATGACACCGGCCACGCAGGAAGAGACAATGAAAAGGCACTTGGGCTTGTAGGTGTCCATCACATAGGAAATACACTGATGAAGCCGAGGAATGCCACCAAAAATGCTGTCTTTTTCCCGAAGGTGAGATGAAATCAGCGGCGTCGGCGGTCGTTTCTCCTGTCCCTGGTCGGCCACCACGCGGAAACCGGAACCCAGGTCCATGGTGGACGCCACATGGGCGCAGCCGATGGGGCTATGAAATATGACTGCCACATCTTGACAGAAGGAAACGGCCCGATAGACCCCTACCATGGTACAACTGCAGGATTTTGTTTTCGCTAAAAGCCATTTAGTCTTCAGTGCCATAAGTGCCTGCCAGTTTCTCCAACTCCTCAAAAGTCATTGGCGTCGGGATGGTCAATTCCGTATTATTCCAAATGGTTTCAGCCAAGTTCCGATACACCCCAGCCTGGGCGGAATCGGGAGCATATTCCAAG
The DNA here is from genome assembly GCA_002297935.1 of Dialister sp. UBA734. Taxonomy (GTDB): domain Bacteria; phylum Bacillota; class Negativicutes; order Veillonellales; family Dialisteraceae; genus Dialister. The sequence goes on along the minus strand of DBLC01000050.1, from coordinate 8,116 downwards.
ACGGTCTGTTTGTGATTTTCCGCGATATTCACAATCTTGTCACGAGGAATGAAAGCCACCAGGTGGGTATTCAGTTTCTTGCAAAATTCCAGAAGCAATTCCTTTTCCCCAGGCACGTTACGACTATTTCCAATAATCCCAGCCAGACGCACTTCCCCGCGGACCGCAAACCGTTTGATGCCTTTCGCAATGTTGTTGGCCGCATAGAGAGACATCAGTTCTCCAGAGGAAACAATGTAAATCTCTTTCGCATAGCCTTCTCGAATAGGCATAGCAAAACCGCCGCAGACCACATCGCCCAGTACATCATACAGCGTCAGGTCTACATCGTCCGGCAAGGCTTTCATTTTATCCAATAGCTGCAGCGCCACAATGATACCGCGTCCCGCACATCCCACGCCAGGTTCTGGGCCACCAGCTTCTACACAGGTGATGCCATTAAATCCCCTATGGACAATGTCTTCTTTCTTGATATCTTCCACATCGCTGGTCCGTACTTTATCCAGCACCGTTTCCTTGCAAATGTGGCCCAGCAAAAGGCGGGTCGAATCATTCTTCGGATCGCAACCGATCTGACACACTTTCTTCCCCATCAGGCTCAGCGCAGCCGATACGTTGGAAGACGTGGTAGACTTCCCAATGCCACCTTTTCCGTAAAAAGCAATTTTTTTCATAGCAATCTCCTTTGATTACACTGAAACGATCATTGGCTCTATTATAACAAGATGAGAAGCGAGTGACTAGGGAAAATAGCTATGGAAAGGTTATTATTGTGCCTCGTTCTATTTTTAACATAGGGATGCCTTGATTGGTGACAAGGTTATAAAGGGTTATACAAGGTTATGAGACTGCCTATTTTCCCATAACCTTGTATAACCCTTTTACCCTGGTCGCCCACTTTCAACGTTCTATGTTAGAAATACATTGCAGCACAATAATAACCTTCTCCTATTCATCTTCAGATTCGGCGAGCTATATAAAATTTACTCGAAGTGTCATCTCACCGTTACGATTTGATACAGAAAGCCCTTTCCGCTAGTGCTGCAAGATTTTTCCACTCTCCTACACATTGCGTTTCATATCTTCTTTATCACCAAGCACAAATACGACCGGTCGAAATGACGAGTACGATGAAAGCCCTCGTGTCTATTGGTGTGTGCAATGGACTGATTGCTTTAAATACCAATCGATTCTAAAGCAAAAAATGGGGCGTTCCTAATCCCTAGCTACTAGCCCCTAATCCCCAAACGAAAAAAGCGGTGCCTACGTAAATCGTAAGCACCGCACGTAAATGCATTATTTTTCTTTTTCTGCCAATTGTTTTTCCAAACGGCGAACTTTTTTCATCAGTTCTGGCAAATGGGAAAGCGCCGCTTCCACTCGGCCCCACTGGGCATGGGTTCTGGCCGGGTAGCCCAGGTAGGTTCCTGGTTCTTTGATGGTTCCGATGATACCGGTTTTCCCACCAAAGACAGCGTTGTCCACAATGGTGATGTGACCATTGACACCGGTCTGTCCGGCCATGATGACGTGATTTCCCACTTTGGTACTGCCCGCAATGCCCACTTGAGCGCAGAGGAAGCAGTCGGTTCCTACTTCTACGTTGTGTCCCAAATGGCACAGGTTATCAATCTTGGTGCCATTGCCAACCACAGTGTTGTTCATGGCCCCGTTGTCCACTGTTGAGCAAGCGCCGATTTCCGCATCATCACCAATAACGGCCCGGCCGAGCTGGCGGATGTGATGGTGATGACCCTGTTCATCGGTGGAGAAGCCGAAGCCCTGTCCGCCGACGACCGCATGGGCGCGAAGAACCACTCGGTCTCCTAAGATGCTGTTTTCATGAACCACAGCGCCCGGATTGAGTTCGCAGTCTTTGCCCACTCTGGCATGTTTCCCTACATAGACGTAAGGATAAATCACCGTGCCATCGCCGATTTCTGCGCCTTCTTCGATGACTGCATAAGCCATGATGCATACGTCCTTACCAATGGTGGCTTTTGGACTGATCACCGCAGTTTCATGAATGCCTGGTTCGAATTTATTTTCCGGACGGAACAGTTCAATCAGTTCTCCGAAAGAACGACGAGCATCGGGCACCACGATTAAATTTTTCGTATATTTCGCGGGGAGTTCATCGACCAGAATGACGCCGGCCTGCATTTCTTCGATGTGTTCTGCATAGACGCCTCTGGCGAAGGTGACGTGAGAAGGACCTGCGCTTTCTGCACTGCATACATCATCGATCACAACGGAACCATCCCCATATAAAGTTCCGCCTACCAGCTCAGCCAATTCTGCTGTTGTTTTTTTCATTGGAATCCTCACTTAGATTGAGAAGAAGCGGCTTTGGATGTGCCTTCAATCTTTGCCAATACTTCATCTGTAATATCTACCGCACCGGTCGGTACAGCTCTTTTATGCATCACAATGCCGATGTTCTTTTCCTTGGCAACCACCCCAGCCTGGGATTCTACCATGGACTGAATCTGTTTCTGCTTGCTCTGCATGAAAATCATCCGTTCCTGCTGGGCAGACTGTACTTTTTTCTGCATTTCTTCATCAGAAAGTCCGCTCTGGGAATCCTGGTTCAGACGATCACGAATTTCTTTATCCTTGTTGGTGATTTCGTCTTCAATGCCTTTGATTTTAGTGGATTCACTTTCCAGTTTCTGATAATCAATCACTGCCACTTTATTTTCACTGCCGCAGCCAGAAAAAACAGCTGCCACAGCCAAAAGTCCCACACAGGCCAATTTCTTCCATTGTGCCTTCATGCTAATTGTTCCTCCTATATAAGTTTACACCTTAGCCTCGGTCCCCCCTCCGGGGGGAAGGTGGTAGGCTCTGCCTACCAAAAGGGGCAGCTCTAGCGGCATAAAAATCGATGTGAAAAGATAGGATTCTTGCTGCCCGCTCCTAGCGGTAAGCAGGTTGTCCATAATCGCTTATCGTACAACAATAGATTTATACCGCTATAGCAGCCCCCTCTTTTATTCTCCCCCGGCGGGGGAGACAAGACGACAGTGCTACTATGATTTGATTCAAATGGTATGTATTACTTGCTATTTACTACGCGATTGACAATATCGCTGGTCACATTTTCTGCACTAATATTGGCTTTGTACTTGGAGAAAATCATGACCAGATGTTTTTCGCTAGCCACTTGCGCGGCGTCGGCTTCGATATCTTTCATGATTTCTTGTTTCAAAGCTGCCATTTGTTTCTGTTTCGCATCGATGCGCTGTTGCCAATCTTCATTCCACGATGGATCCACCGGTTCTTCTTCCGGAGCAATGACCATATCTTCTGGCTGGGCCAATCCGGCTTTGATTTCTTCTGCCGTTTTGGCCGCATAGGCATCCAGTTCTTTGGATGCTTTTTCTTTGGCTTCCTGCATCTGTTTAACTTCGTCAGGAGTCCAGCCTGCGGTATCCACCTGTTCTCTGGAAATACGGAGATTCATCAGGTCGTGAAGTTTCTTCTTCACGGCTTCCTTTTCATCGCCGGTGACGCCCAAAACAGTCAATTTCATTTGCAAGTTCGCCATCTCAGCCCGCTCTTCCGCCGTGAGTCCATCCATGGTGACCGGCTTGCTTTCTTTCTGATGGGCTTCATTGATTTTCGTATACAATGCTTTCAGTCCATCATTGAGCTCGTTCTCTTTTGCTTTGACTTTGGTTTGGAGTTCATCCTCAGCAGCCATGCGCTGGCTCTGGTCCGCCAGGGCCGCACGAATCTGCCGCTGCTGGGCTGACACGTGAATGAGTTTATTCCTTTCATTCTGGTACTGCTCCAGCATGTGGTTGTACTCTGTTTCCAACCGGAAATAGGTACTGTACTTCGGATGGGCTTTCACCAAAGTCTCCAAATCAGCCACCCCATACGAAGGGGCTGGCGGCGGCGTTTCTACTTTTTCTTTGCCGCATCCAGATGCAACAATGGTTAAGCCAATCAGCAGCGCTGCCGCTACGCTCCATATCCCTTTTCGATAGGTCATAAGCACGCCTGGTGATTATTTACTTTCAGAAGCAGCCGCTTTGGACTGGGCTGCGTCTGCCTTGGTCAGTGCATCGGTGACTTCTTTGGTGATGTCTGTGCCGCCGTAAATGACAGCGGATTTATCTACCACCAGGGACAGTCCCTTCTTGGAAGCCACAGATTTCACAGCACCGGTGACCTGATCATCCATATCTTTTTCAATGGCGGTTCGTTTCTGGTTGAACTGCTGCTGCATATCAGCAAACAGTTTTTCTTTATCTGCATCGCTCATGCCCTGGGATTTGGCATCGAAATCTTTCTGCATTTCTTCGGCAGTTTCTTTCAGCTTCTGCTGATAGTTCATAGCCATGGTGCCATTGTTGGAAATGACTTCTCTCTGGTCTACTACGCCGATATCAGAAGTCGGTGCTGCATTGGCCGTATCCCCCATGGATACCACAGCCATAGCTGCTACGGAAGCAATAAATACCCCTGCCAGAGCAAAGGAAAAAATCTTTACATTTTTCTTGTTACCAAGAGTTGTCATCATGATTGTATACACTCCTTACAATTATTTTCTAGGGACTAGGGATTAGTAGCTAGGCCCTAGGGAAACGCTCCTAGTCCCTAATCCCTAGCTACTAAAGGTTCGCAATCAGCCGAAGCCATTTGCCTTCTTCATCATTATACACATATTCCAGCGTCATGTAATTATGAATTTTATAGGAAAGGCCAAATTCATTTTCCTTTTCTTTGAAATCCCTATCATAGCGAAGGGCAATTTTTTCACCGAAAGGAATATTTCCAAATACATGATTGCTGTTTTCTACAAAATCATATTTATATCCCAAATCCAGGACGTGGCCGAAATGGTGATACCATCCACCATAGACGTTCCATTTCACCGGTCCAGGATAGAACCTGGCTTCTCCAAAGACCACATTGCTTTGACCGATGAAGTGACCCAACATGCCTTCGATGGCAGTATTTCTATTTCCATCGCGGCCGGCATCCATCCAGGCTTCTGTCTTGATGATCCAGTGGTCTGTCAGGGCATCCACCTTGAGTTCTGTGGTTTCTCCAGGAAATAGATACACGTTGGTGACAATGCCATATTTCTGAATGAACGAATCATTTTTCAAGATGTCGTTCATAGACGATGATAAATCATCCTTATGGCGCTGTACGAAAGCGATAGGCAGCCCTTCCAGATTTTTCAATGTCCGTTCTGTTTCTGTGACCGCTCGGAGCATGAAAAGCCGCGGAATGGTGGTTTTGTGAAATGTCAATTTCCCGGTGCGAACAATGTCTCCTTGGGGAATCAAGAAAATCTTGACCTTCGTTTTCTCTCCGGAAATCACATCGAAGTTGGCTTGAAATTCTGGCAAAATTTGGGTCAGCAAATCCCGTCCCGCCGACTCGGTCACACTTTCGGCCCATCCGACGGAATCCACCGGAAGTCCAATCAAAAGGTGACTCATCAGGGCTGGAATTTCTTTCGTGTCCGCCTCCACATAGGCCTTCGCTTCAGGAGACAAATTGCCATAATCTATTTCTGTTTCTACTTCCTGAATCATATGACCCACCGGGAGGAGTTTCACATCCATCTGGGTTTCTGGCCCGTAAGACACATGGATATCAGATACCACATACCCTACAATGACGCGATTCATGATATCCGCCAGTACTTTGTCATACTGGGCCTCATTCATGTGGAAAAGGTTCTCTTCCTTCCCCACCAGAATGCGCTGCCCGATGGCAGAAATACTGGCCTCAATGCGACGCTTCACCGCATCGGGCATACTTCCCGTGGTGGTCTCCACTTGCACATGAATCTCCTCAATGGGTGCCGCCCAGGCTGCCATAGGAAACAGAAACGAAGAAATGAACAGTGCCGCCCCGACTCGCATCACTCGCTGTTTCAAGGAAGAAACCATGGATCCTCCTTTTATAAAAGGGATTAGGGATTAGTAGCTAGGGATTAGGAGAAATAATCCCAGTCCCCGCTTCCAAACTTATAAAAAATGGGTATTGGGGCGCTTTATAAGTTGTGCGCCCCTTCCACCATTTCTAACTTCTCACTACTCACTTCTCACTGCTTTTTAGAACTGTGTTCCGAAGCTGAAGTGGAATTTGTTCTGGTCGCCGTGGCCGTAGTCCAGACGAATCGGTCCGATTGGGGTCTGGAGACGGAGACCTACGCCGACAGACCACTGGAAGGAGTCATCGTCCTTATACCACGGAATCTGTGTACTATCAAGTCCCCAAGTGCTGCCACCATCGGTGAAGAGGACGCCCTGTACTTTCTTGGCAATGGGGAAACGATATTCCAAAGTGGCCGCATACATCTTTTTGCCTTTGAACTGGTCATCTTCGTAGCCGCGAAGGGTATTGGAACCGCCCAAATCAAATAGGTTGCCATAGGAAACCTTGCCATCGATATAGCCGCCCATGACACGGAGAGCCAGAATGTGACCATTACCAAGGCCTTTATAGAAACGACCTTCTACGTTGTATTTGTAGAAGTCATAGTCGCCGCCCAGGCCATGACCGCCCCACTGAACGGAAGCAGAAATTCTACGGCCCTTGCTGGCATTGAAGTAGTTATCACGGTTATCGAATACATGGGTGAAGGTAAAGCTGTTGGTGGTACCAAAGTTATTCATAATAGCTCTGTACCAATCATCGCTCATATCTTTAGTATGGCCCGAAGCCGCACTGCCCCAATCGAAGCCATCGTGGTCATCGTAGGATTCTTTGGCACTTTCAAAGTTCAAGTAGTTGGTTCGGTATTCACTGGTCACGCGGCCCCAAGTAAGGTTCCAGCCTCTTCTTCTCTTATCGTATTCTGCAATGGTGTTGCCGTCTTTATCATAGTCATCGTATTCATAAATACGGTTGAAAATGGAAGCTCCCAGGGAATCGCCGTTGGAGTTGATCCATGGACGGGTGTAGGAAATGGTGTAGTTCTTGCCATTGCCAGCGCCGCCGAATTCCCAATGGAAGTTGACTTTATCACCGGTACCACGGAAGTTGGTGTCTCCCAATTCCAAGATACCTACAGCACCATCGGAATCAGAGTAACCAGCACCGACGGTCACGATACCGGTCTTCTGTTCAATCACATCGATTTC
>DBLC01000050.1:480-932 GCA_002297935.1 Dialister sp. UBA734 | reverse complement strand
TTGTACAGTCTTTCCATACTGCGGCTGGCCTGGAATTTATTGAACGGTTTGCCCTTTTTCAGTTTCAATTCTCTGGTAATGACATGGTCTTTGGTCTTTTCATTACCAACCAGAACGAAATCTTCTACTACGCCTTCGGAAATATCTACATGAAGAACCCCATCAGACGATACCTGTACGTTTGGAATGGAAACCAGCATGTAACCCTGTTTCAGGTACATATCTTCGATTTCTTTTAACTTCTGGTTTACCAGTACGAAGTTCAGCACACTGTCCTGAGGTACATTCATAACAGATTTCAGATAATCCGATGTGAAAATGGTATTTCCAGAGAATGTCACATCATGAACCACCGGATTGGACACCAGCTGGTATGCCAGGTTTACTCCTTCTGGTACGGACGTAAAGGACGGACGAATCTGAGAGAATACGCCGGTACTGCCCAGAGAAGC
>DBLC01000050.1:0-472 GCA_002297935.1 Dialister sp. UBA734 | reverse complement strand
TACATCATTTCTGATGGTTTCTTCTGCTACGGTGGCACCCACTTTACTCTGCAGCAAAGGAAGCAATTTCGCTTTGACTTCTTCTGGCACGCCTACGAAATCCACAGAAGTGATGGTTTTACCTACCTGTGCCGCAATGGCATTATTGTCTTCTGCGGACAGATACAGTGAAGCATCCCCTACCGCAACGGTCTGGTGAGATTCTTTCACTTCCATCGATGGTTCTGTATCTTTTGCGGTTTCATTGGTGATTTCTCCCACTTTTCCAGCCTGCTGTCCACTCTTGACATCGATCATGGAACTCTGAGACATGCCGTTCTGGCTGCCACCCATCTGTGGTGCTTCTGCCATAGCATGCATTCCGGAAAGGGAAAGCAAAAGCGCAGAAAGAAGCAGTGTCTTTTTATGTTTCACTGTAATCATAAATTCCTCCTCTAAATAGTAACTCCTTATTCCTCATATAATAAGAACT
>DBLC01000106.1:4290-9754 GCA_002297935.1 Dialister sp. UBA734 | reverse complement strand
ACATCCTGTTTCTGCTGTCCTTTATTGGTGATGTTAATTGTTCCTTCTGCTACGGCTGATTTCGTCGTGCTATTCGCTTTGTCTTTGACAGTCGGTGTCAAATTCGGCGTTAATCCTCTTTGGTTCAGTTCGCTACTCTTGTCATTAGGCGCATAGGATACTCCCATACCACCTGCTTTATAATCTGCTTTGTTTTCCGTATCTTCCCATGTCAAAGTTCCTGTGGTCAACGTGTTTTTATCCTGTGTAGCATCACTATCAATTACACCACCTTTGAGATGGGTATTGTCTTTAACCGTGATATCAAAACCTTCACTACCTGCACGGATACCAGCTTGATCAGTAGCACTTTCGTAGTTACTCTTCATATTGTCTTTAGACGCACTACCACCATAGCTGATTTTCCCTGCAGCTGTGCTAAAACTCATGCCTGCAGATTTGTTTTCTTCCGTATACTCTTTTTTAGTCTGCACACTTTCTATATCCAGATTACCACCTATATCGGCTGTTACTCTGTTTCCTCTAACTGTACTACCAATAAGGGTAGTGTCGTTTCCACTCTTCATAGTCAGCGTATTGTTGGCACTTACCGTACTTTCTTTGTAGCTGGTAGTACTGCTGTTTTCTTTACCTTTACTAGCATAAAAGTTACCATCTACGGAAACTACTGAGCCAGCAGAAAGGCTGACGCCGAGACTTCCGCCTTTGCTGCTTTGACTAGTCTTCTGCGTTTCTTTTTCTTCTGTAGCAGAAATGTGGATATCTTTACCTGCGTCCAAAGTAACATTATTGCCTAAGATATTGGAACCTTTGACGCTTAAATCTTCTTTTGTCTTGATAGTCACATCTTGCCCTGCTTGCAAGGAACTACCTTGGGCTTCGACGATGGTACTATGGCTTTCAGACTTGCTGGAACTACTACCGATACCAATAGAAATCGTGGGTTTGAAATTTCCCCTAGCAGCATCTTTTAGGGCATCCCCATTTTTCTTTATCTTTTCCACCGTCTCATAGCCATAGAGAGCTTTCAATCGGTTGTCAGACACTTCTGTCATGCGAGTGGCTGGTACTGCTACAGATTCTATGGCATCGATCCCAGCGCCACTGACAGAGACGGTGAGCCCACTTTTCTTGTATTCATGCTTTTCATCGCTGTGGTATACATTGTCTTTACTGGAGATATCTACATCTTCTCCCGTCAGAGAAATATCTCTCCCCGCGATGATGTCCGATGCATTCACGTGTATATCTTTATTCGCTTCAATGGTCACATTACCAGAGATACTGCCAACCGTAGAGCCTTTCTGCGTCACATCAGCGTCAGCATATTGATCGTTCCGTTTTTCACTGCCAATGGTAAAGCCCAATCCACCACCTAAAAGGCCGCTTTTTTTGACTCGTTTCTCATAGTCATGCTGTTCTACTTCTTCCGCACTCGTGATGGTCGTATTTTTGCCAGAGGTGATAGCCACATCATTGGTTCCTACCGCATTGGATGCTGTGATGGTGGTGTTTTTACCAGAAATAACACTTACCTTATTTCCTGAAATCATACTACCAGTTGCGGTCTTACTTTCATCGTGACTCTTGATAGTCGTCGTTTTATGAGAGAGTAAACCGCTTTCTTTGTATTTCAAACCGTAATCGTCTGTGGCTTCGTTATAGCCGTTTTCGATGGTTACATTATTAGCAGCTTTCATAGAAATGTGTCCATTCTCACTGGCTACAGTGGTATTTCTCGCTTGGATATTATTACCAGAGATAAGGGAAATATCTTTTCCAGCAGTCAGGGTATTCGCGGTTTCGGTCTTTCTGTAGGTACGAATATAGTTATCGCTATTCTCCGTCATATCTTTCTTAGCTTCCAGTGCATCTGTGCCCATGGTGAGATTATGACTAGCAGATAGGATCATGGAGCCATTTTCGCCAAGTGTGGCTAGAGTAGCACCGGTCATGGTGATATCTTGTCCTGCTTGCATAAGGAGTACGCCTTCTTTCCCTTTCACTGCGACGCCGGCAGTGGTGTCTAGGATATCCTGGTTCGTGCCATGCTGGATGGTGTCTTTCATGGTAATATATCTGCAGCATCTACGGATACTTGCATACCAAGGCATACAGCCATGATGGGTATAATTATGCATCTATTTTTCATATAGTATCCCTCCACAACATGTTGGTCTTTTCTTTTTTGCTTCTTGATTACTCATTCTAGCACTGATAATGAGCATTTGCAAAACCTTATGATCATCTTTCCTCTATAATAAACGGATGGTTCTCCATGATTTTTGCAGAATTTTAAGAGATGCGCCTTGTCTCATTTTGATAGATTTTATCAAGGGAAATATATACTTTGTTAAATATAAACTAAAGTATGAGTTCATTTAAAACTAACATTATTTTTGCTATTCATAGATTTATTTGCTTAATATAAAAATCTTCTATGATCACACTGGGAAACTGGTCCTAAGAATGAGTAATTAATTTCAGGAAATGGAATTTGAAAACGTATATCCAATAAATATATACATAAATTTCATAGGAACCAAAAAAGAGACCTCCTTCATTAGATTGGAAGTCTCTTTTTCTATATGGTTTTAGTTGTAGAGAGTGCCAAAAGCACTGATTATTAGTGGATGTTTCACGGCAAAGCAAAAACAGGCTTGCCTAAAAAACGCTAAAAAGCCAGTATTTATCGGCTTTCTAAGAGGTCTGCAATTTTAGTGATGATGACTCTACCAAGTTCGTCCTTTGACATCTTCGGGTACTGTTCCATATGTCCGTCTTTATAAAGCAAAGAGGCGATATTGGTGGACACGTTGAAACCTGCACCGGGCATAGCGACATCATTAGCCACCAGCATATCCAGGTTTTTCCGTTTCAGTTTGGATTTGCCGTGTTCGATCACGTCCTGGGTTTCGGCAGCAAAGCCTACCAGGATCTGGTGGGTTTTCTTCTGTCCCAAGCCGAAGAGAATATCCGGATTCTGGGTGAGGTCGATGTGAAGGCAATCGTTGTCTTCTTTTTTGATTTTCTGGGTTGCCTGTACGGTCGGGCGGTAGTCGGAAACAGCGGCTGCCATGATGGCTGCATCACAGGTGTCGTACAGTTCATTCATGGCCTTATCCAGTTCTCTGGCGTCGTGGACATAGACCACTTTGACACCGGCTGGTACAGGAAGTGCGGTGGTACAGCTCACCAAAGTCACATCGGCATCTTCCATGGCAGCGGCTTTGGCAATGGCATAACCCTGGCGTCCGCTGGAGCGATTGCTGATGTAACGGACAGGGTCAATATTTTCCTGGGTGCCACCGGCGGAGACGATGATCTTTTTCCCTTTCAGGAGCTGACGGCCGAAGAGACATTTTTCAATGCCTTCCATAATGGTTTCCAGAGCCGGGAAGCGACCTTTACCGCTGGTATTGCAGGCCAGGTGTCCTGTTTCTGGTTCTACAAATTCATAGCCAAAGGATTTCAGTTTTTCCATATTGGCCTGCACGATGGGATTTTCGTACATGTTGGTATTCATGGACGGTACGAAAAGCACTTTAGCTTTGGTGGCCATAATGGTGGTAGAGAGCATATCGTCAGCGATACCATTGGCTACTTTCCCAATGATATCTGCAGTAGCAGGAGCAATGACAAAGACGTCGGCCAGTTTCGCCAGAGCGATGTGTTCTACATCCCATTTGCTGATATTGGCAAACATGTCCACGGTGACATCATTGCCAGACAGTTCGCCAAAGGTGATGGGTGTCACCAGTTTGGCTGCATTGGCTGTCATGATGCAGTGTACATCAGCCCCTTTCTGTCTGAGTTGGCTCACCAGTCCGGCTGCTTTGTATGCGGCGATACCGCCTGCGATTCCTACAACGATATGTTTATTTTCAAACATCAGTCTGTCCTTCCTAAATGAGGAGTTTCCTCTTATTACGATGGGCATGTATGGGTGACTAGTGACTGGTGACTGGTGACTAGGCGAATATGTTTCCCTAGTTACCAGTCGCCAGTCACCAGTCACCGATGTCATGCGTTATCATACATAGTGACACACCAGCGGTGCATTCACATTTCATACGAAAAGGCAAGAAATGACATGATCCGCCTCAAAGGGCTGTCGCTCATGGCTACTTCCTGCCTTATATTCTTATTTTTCAAAGGTATATGTGATTTTGTCTTCGTAGATTTCTTCCAAGGCAATGGTGGGGGCTTTTTTGCCTTCTGCATTGGCAATCAGTGGAAGCTGGCCGTCGGTGAGTTCGCGAGAACGCATAGCTGCCAGGGTAACTAAGGTGTACTTGGAATCTACTTTCTTGACAAGGCTGTCAATAGAAGGATAACACATCATTTTAAAGGTACCTCCTTATTAATATACTGTTTAAAAATGGTTTCAATCTGTCCTTCGTTGCGGGACAGTTTGCATTTTTCTGCTTCCAAGATGGAGCAGGTCTTGTGAATGGCATCTTCCAGTTTATCATTCACTACGATGTAATCGTATTTATGGGCCATAGCCAGTTCGCTGGTAATCTGTGCCAGTCGTTTTTCAATCACTTCTTCCGAATCGGTGCCCCGCCGGTGAAGTCGACCAGAGAGGATTTCCAGAGACGGCGGAACGATGTAAATGAAGACGCCCTTCGGATATCTTTCTTTCACTTGCATAGCACCCTGGATATCGATTTCCAGGAGAACCGATTTGCCGTCACCGATCATATCGAGGGCCCGCTTTTTCGGTGTGCCGTAGTAGTGGTCATACACTTTGGCATATTCCAGGAAAGCATCTTCGGCGATTAATTTTTCAAACTGTTCATTGGTACGGAAGAAATAGCTTTTTCCTTCCACTTCCCCATTTCTAGGCTGACGGGTGGTCATAGAAACGGAATACTGCAAATCTGGATAGAGTTTGCGAATGGCATCACAAATGGTTCCCTTCCCTGCCCCGCTGGGCCCCGAGACGACCAGGAGAATGCCTTCGTCTTTTTTCTGTGTTGTTTCCATCAGTTTTCATCCATTCCTTCATTGGTAACAACGTCTTTATTCATCAGTCTGTGAGAAATGGTTTCTGGCTGTACCGCAGAAAGGATAATCTGCCCGCTATCCATGATGAGGACCGCTCTTGTTTTTCTACCATAAGTAGCATCAATCAATTCGCCTTTATCACGGGAATCCTGAATCATGCGTTTCACCGGTGCAGATTCCGGACTGATGATAGCCATCACTCGTGCAGCGGCTGCCATATTACCAAAACCGATATTAATTAATGAAAAACCCACTGTCATACTCCCCTTACATCATTGAATTTATTCCGAATGAATCGGTATTTATATAAGTATACCATGAATTGGCAAGAAATGTTAGCTTTTACTATTAAAAATGGTAGACTGGTGACTCGTGACTGGTGACTCTTTATTGAAAAAATCACATTTGCCTAGGGAAGCACTGATTTACTCATGGTTTGAAATTATTCTTG
>DBLC01000106.1:0-4243 GCA_002297935.1 Dialister sp. UBA734 | reverse complement strand
TAAGGATTTTCTTGACGATGCTTTGGATAAAAATTCATATGATTTCAAACTCTTTGATTAAATCAGCGTTTCCCTAGAAAGCAGAAATAAAAGCACGTTCTCATTTCCAATCTTTTCCCAGTCACTAGTCACCAGCTACCAGTCACTAATTATTCAATATTTTGTACCTGTTCTCTAATCTTTTCCAGCTCTGTCTTGATGGTGATGACGCAATCGATCACTTCGGTGTCGCTGGCTTTGGATGCGGTGGTATTGACTTCTCGATTCATTTCCTGGAGCAGGAAATCCAATTTCCGTCCCACCGGTTCGCTGCTGTCAAGCATCTGTTCAAACTGGTCCAAGTGACTGCCGAAGCGAACCACTTCTTCTGTGTAGTCTGTCTTTTCAGAGTAAATAGCCACTTCTTCCAAGAGACGAGTTTCATCCAGTTCGACCCCCATGGTACCCAGAAGTTTCGTCATGCGAAGGCGAAGTCGTTCTTCATAGGCTTTGGTTTCCAAGTCTTGACGAGAAATCAGGAAAGCCAGCTTCTCCCGCAGGAAAGCCAATCGTTTCTTCAAATCTACTTTGAGATTATTTCCTTCCCGTTCCCGCATAGCCGAGAGACTCCCAATGGCTTCTGTCACGGCTTCACGGACCAGGGGCAGCATGTCTTCATCAGAAATATTTTTCTTCTGCACCGACAGGAACGATTCTGGCAGGGAAAGCAAGTCGGAAATACCAATCCGCCCTTTCACTTTCTTTCTCTTTCCTACGGTAGACAACGCGGAAATATAGGCATCCAGCAGCGGTTCATTGAGAGAAACTTCCACCGCTTCTCCCCCAGCCGCCGGAGTAAAGGACAGAGATACATTGAGCTTGCCTCGATACACAGATTCTTTGATGGCCTGGCGGGCTGCTTCTTCCAGGACACCAGAGAAATGATCACTTCGGATATTAATTTCCAAGAAACGGCTATTTACCGCTTTGATTTCCGCATTGACAGTACCAACGGCTCCTTCCCCAGAGCCCTTCCCAAATCCAGTCATGCTATTCATAATGGATCTCCTTGCTATATCAAAATACTTAGAATTGGTGACTCGTGATTTGTGATTGGTGACTGGTAACTGGAAAATTCAAGAATACCACTAGCTGTTTATCCACTAGCCGGCTAGCAGCCAATAGCTAGAAGCTAACGGCTGTGACTCTAGCGATATATTTGATTCCCTAGTCACCAGTCACTAGTCTACCAGTCACTAATACCTCACTTCTAACTGCCTTTATAATTCATATTCTCCTTCAAAAGCCTTCACTGCCGGGCCGGTCATGAAGACGTGGCTGTCTGGATTGCCGTCCCATTCGATATGCAGGGTACCGCCATCCAGATCTACGTCTGCATAGTCTTTGGTAAGACCGTTCAGAATGGCCGCTACCACGGTAGCGCAGGTGCCGGTGCCGCAAGCCATGGTGATGCCGGTGCCTCGTTCCCACACGCGCATCCGGAAATGATGGATATCCAGCTGCTGTACAAATTCGATATTGGCCTTTTTCGGGAAATGGGCATCCACTTCCAAATGAGAGCCTTCGCCAGGCAAGTCGATAGACTGTATATCATCCACAAAAATCACACAATGGGGATTCCCCATGGAAACGCAAGTGATAGGATAGGTTTTCCCAGTGCCGCCATTGATAAGAGGCTGATGAATGACCTGTCCTTTTCCCATGCCCACTACAGGAATTTCTTCTGCCAGCAGATGGGGTTTCCCCATATCCACTCTGACATGACCATTTTCCAAAATCTCAGGATAGAGAATGCCTGCACCGGTTTCCACAGAAAAACGTTTCTCCTTCACCAAGCCCAGTTCATAGGCCCATTTGGACAGGCAGCGAATCCCGTTTCCGCACATTTCCCCTTCGGAACCATCGTTGTTGAACATGCGCATCCGAATATCCGCTTTATCAGATGGCAACAGGAAAATGACCCCATCGGATCCAACGCCGAAATGACGGTCGCTGATTTCCACAATTTTTTCTTTCACTGCATCAAAATTCTCTTCATATCCATTGACGAATACGTAATCATTGCCGCATCCGTGCCATTTAGTAAAGTGCATGATTGATTATTTCCTCCTGCTGGATAATTGGTAAATTCTACACATTGGTATACAACCAATATGATTAAGGTTTATGTTTCTCTTCGTTATTGACAGTTCACACAAAAACATACCGTCACGGGTTTAGGGTTTGGTAAAAAGCAAAACCGTAAACCTCATAGCGTTCTATTTAAGCAAATTGTCGCAAAAAGAAACCGACCAGCCAATAACATTTTATCACATTTCACTATTTCTTTCCTCTTTCATGATATATACTTAGTAATAGCAAAGTTCTTTGGCATTCGACCCAAACAACCAACAACTAACAACAAGGAGAAATACTATGCAAATCGATAGTGCTACTTTATATGTATTTGTAAAAGAGCTCAAACAGCTCATGGCAGGTGCCCAGGTGCGGCAGATTCATCAGATCGATAACCGCATCATGGACATTGAATTGTTTTGCCCCAGTGCAAAACCGGTCCATCTGATCTGCAACACCCACACCCCGCCAGTGGTGTATATTTCCACGAAGGGAAAGAAACAGAACCAATATGCCCCATCCCAGACATTCTGCATGACCTTGCGGAAACATTTGGAAGGAAGCCGTCTCTCCCATGTGGAACAAATCGAAATGGACCGCATCCTGGCCTTTTCGTTTGACCGCATTGAAGCCGGTGGAGCCATTGTGACCAAAACTCTCTGGGCGGAACTGCTGCCCGCTTCGCCCAATCTGATTCTCACCGAAGGCGATACCATCATCGATGCCTGCCTCCGAGGAAAAAAGCTGGACCGTCTGCTGGTGCCTGGCGAAACCTATCGCTTACCAGAAAACACGTCCCGCATGGATTTCATGAAATTTTCCAAAGAAGAAATCCGAAATATTTTGGATTATAACAAAACCGGTGACCTTTCCATCGAGAAATGGATTTTTGGTACCTTCAATGGATTCTCTCGCTTTTTAGTCGATGAAATAGCCGCCATGACAAATGTACCCGCCACGGCCTTACTGTCTTCGCTTACCAAAGAAGAGGAAGAAGCTCTTCTCTCTGCCATCGAACACATGCAAAAAGCCATCGCCGGCTCTTCGGTGCTCCATATGTATGCTGGAAAGAAAGGGAAACACATCGTATGCCCCATTCCGCTTTCTATCTTAGGGAAAGAAATAGGTACCGCCCCAGTCATCCCCTGGATGGAACAGGCAGCCGAAGACGCTGGCGGAACCATTGCGGCATCTCTCAAGGAATACCAGAAGAAAATCCACACCCTCATCAAGCGAGAAGAACGGAAGCTCAAAAAAATCGAAGAGGAAATGAAAGAAACAGAGCGTACCGAGCAGTACAAGCTGTGGGGCAATCTGCTTTCCATTTATGCCTACGAAAAAATCAATGGCCGAAAGTCCATGACTGTGGATAACCTTTTCAACGACCCGCCTACAAAAGAAACGATTCCCGTAGATCCCCTGCTTTCCGTCACTGCCAACAGCCAGAACTATTTCAAGAAATACAATAAAATGAAAACCCGTTTGGTTATGGGACAGGAAAAGCTGGATGAAGGCAAAGGAAAAATCGACTACCTGCAGGATATGCTCTACTTCAGCCAGACCGTGAAAACGAAAAAGGACCTGGACGCACTGAAAGAAGAACTGAAAGATACGGGCATCGAAAAGCTAGGCGGCCATAAGTCGGTCAAGGGAAATAAGAAAAAAAATAAAAACGAACCGTCCCTCGCCACTTTGACCATCGACGGATTCACCGTGCTGATGGGTAAAAACAGTACCCAGAATGAATACCTGACCCTGCACAAGGCAGGAAAAACCGACCTATGGTTCCACGCCAGAGCCATTCCAGGCTCCCACGTGGTTCTTCTCACCGATGGCATGACCGTTCCAGAATCGACACTGGAAAAAGTAGCCGCCCTAGCCGCTTGGAACAGCACAGGAAAAGAGTCTGGCAAAGTCGATGTGGACTACACCCTTATCCGCTACGTGAAAAAGATTCCAAACGGCCCACCAGGACGGGTCAACTATACCCATCAGAGAACCATCGTTGCGATTCCTACGGATGTGAAATGATAGATTGCCCTCTTTTCCGCAATGTTGTTAAGTTAAGCGAAATATGTAATGATTCCTTTCGTGACAAAGTTGCTCAGGTTGCTCAGGACTCTCAAGT
>DBLC01000002.1:3323-3581 GCA_002297935.1 Dialister sp. UBA734 | reverse complement strand
CCCCTTTTTATATAAAGTAGGCCGTTAGCAATGGGCAGTATTGTGTTGCGCTACATCTTTTCTTATTATATCCAATAATAAAAAACAGGGCTATAGCATTTTATTTGTTATGGCTTACTGGCAAATGGAATAGGCTATGATACAATAAGGATAGGTTTCAGAAAAACATATGGAGATGGAAAGTTGCTAGGGGAACACTGATTAACCATGGTTTGGAATTATTTTTGAATTTTTAATCAAAGCGAGGAAAGGAAATCT
>DBLC01000002.1:704-3251 GCA_002297935.1 Dialister sp. UBA734 | reverse complement strand
TTCAAACTCTTTGATTAAATCAGCGTTTCCCTAGAGAGGGCGCCTAAACGGATAGAGGTAAACTGATTTTATATCGCTAGAGCGAGCTATCCCCTGGACTTTTCGCTGCGCTTAAGTCCTATCCCCTTCCAAAGGAAGGGGACTATTTCTAGATGATAACACCAGTGTCTATAGGCACATTCGAGAAACCTGAGAAACTTGATCAACCTTAGCAACCTGAGTAACCTATTGACGAGGTATAAAACATGAGCAATAAAGAAGATAAATTTTTAGAAGCCCTGCGTCTTTTCACCAATGAAGTTTGCGAAGCCGGACAGGCGGCGGACGGGGCTCTTCGGGGGACCGGAGATATGTCCAATGCCCTGGAACGGGTGACCCAGGCGAAGCGGAATTGTCGGGACCAGCGGGAGGCTTTGACGGAAAAACTGTACAAAGTGTATAAAGGCACCGGCAAGATGACCGAAGCCCGTAGTTTTATTTCCAAAGCCTATGGCGTGGTCAATCAGCTGAAAGAACTGCTATACCTGCTGGACACGGTGCAGGTGGGACAGATGCCGGAAGAACTTCGCGCCCTGTCTGAACTGATGGGGGCTGCTCTTTTGGAAATGCAAAAAATCATGGCTTATACGGTAGATGTGAAGGCCAATTTTATGAAAATCGAAGCCCGCAGTCGCAAGATCTATACCTTAGAAGAACGGGGCGATACATGCATCCGCGAATGTCTCCGCTTGTTTTATGGAGGAAATCAGGATCCCATGTATGTGCTGTATTGGAAAGACATTATGCATGGTTTGGAACAAATCCTGGACGGTGTGGCCGGCATGGTGATGCCGCTGCAGAAGATGGTGGGATGAATCGTGCGGAAAACCGATGGCGTCTTGCCATGTGTATTCCGCTATGGGTTACAGGTTTCTCAGGTTGCTCAAGTTTCTCAGGTTACTAAGGTTTCTCGAATGAGGTGATGATGATAGCGTCTATTGGCACATTTGAGGAACCTGAGCGACCTAAGAAACTTGAGCAACTTGAGTAACTTATAAGCACCATTGGCTTTCACTCATTGTTTATTTACTTTTTCAGCACCATGTCACTTTATTTTTTCAAGTTCTCTATTTTCCCTATAGCTTTTTTCTAAAAAAATTGTATAATAGAAGTACATGGAGGAAATGCCATGGGACAGGGATGCCTGTTCGGCTCAATTGATGATTATTTCCCTGATTATCAATTCGGTCGCGAAGAATTCATACTCCTCAATGATTCTCTCGCACAAAAAAGCGGTCTAGCTAGCCGCTTTTTTTGTTGCTCTTTTTAGTTGTGGGTTTACTACCCGTGCTCATTAGTGAAAATCACATGAAAAGAAAGTGTCATTGGTTTAAGGTTTAGGGGTTGGGGTTCTGTACTTAAACCTTAAACCAATGGCACTTTCATAACTTGCTAGTTGTGACTGATAAACACGGAAAGTAAACCTTAAACCCATATGGAAGCAAAGCAACCAACAACAACCCCTAATCCCTAGGGCCTAGCTACTAATCCCCATATCCCCCAGTCACCAGTCACCAAAAATGCATAATTGTGATATAATAAAACATATCAAAATCCATATTTCAGAAAAGAGGCAATTATGCATATACAATGGCAGCATCGTTCCTACCGCTGGAAGGATGGAAAGGAATTGGAACTGGGGGAGACTCCTTTGGTGATGGGGATTCTCAATGTGACGCCCGATTCTTTTTCTGACGGCGGGCAATGGAACACGGAAGAAAAAGCATTGCCCCATGTGAAAGATATGATCAAACAGGGGGCGGCGCTCATTGATGTGGGAGCGGAATCAACCCGGCCGGGTCATGTGGAACTAACCGCTGAAGAAGAAACACGGCGATTGATGCAATTTCTCCCGCAAGTGATAGCGCAAAGCTCTGTGCCGGTTTCTGTGGATTCTTATCATTATGAAACCATGGAAAACGCACTCCAGGCAGGGGCCCATATAGTGAATGATATCTGGGGATTCCAGTACGATGATGGCAGCATGGCTCGCGTGTCTGCCGCTTTTGACGTGCCTGTGATTTTGATGCACAACCAGAATGGGACAGAATATACGGAAGATATCATAGAGGCTATGAAGCATTTCTTTGATCGGTCTATAGAAATAGCCCTAAAGGCAGGCGTGAAAGAGGAACAAATCATTTTGGACCCCGGCATTGGCTTCGGGAAGACCGGGGAGCAAAATATGCAAGTATTGGCACGGCTCGATGAATTGACCCAAGCATTTCCCTGTCCCTGGCTTTTGGGAGTCAGCCGGAAACGGTTCATTGGCACTGCACTGGGACTGCCAAATGCAGAAGACCGAGACGAAGGCACCGCCGCCGTCAATCTGTGGGGCGCTGACCGTGGATGTACCATCTTCCGGGTGCATAATGTTTCTGTGACGGCTAGGACGATTAAGATGTGGGAAGCACTTAAAAATAGTTAGGAGTTAGGAGTGAGGAGTGGTATTAGTCCCGCAACGGATTGTCGTACCGTTAGTGTTTTATACCGCTAGCGCTGCCCCCT
>DBLC01000002.1:0-631 GCA_002297935.1 Dialister sp. UBA734 | reverse complement strand
AGCGCCCCAATACCCCTTATATAACCTTTTATAACCCGTGTACTAGCGAAATTTTACATTGTTAGAGAAGCGATAGCAGCAGACAATAACCTTTTGCAAAGCGAAATTTTACTAGATGAGAAAGTTCAATTTGCGTAGAATAATAACCTTTAAGCATAGATTCATTCAAAGGAGATTATACATGGATACAATCAAACTCACCCGCATGGCTTTTTTCGGATACCACGGTGATGAGCCGGAAGAAACGAAATTGGGGCAGCGATTTTATATCGATGTGGAAATGAGATTGGACTTGTCCAAAGTGGGCGAGACCGATGCGCTGGAAGATTCGGTCAATTATGTAGCGGTATACCAGCTGGTGAAAAGCCGGGCCGAAGGCGGTCCTTATAAATTACTGGAACGACTGGCCGGCGTGATCAACCATGATATCATAGACCAATTCCCCTTGGTGGAAGAAGTGGTCACCACGGTACATAAACCAGGCTCACCGATTCCAGGTATCTTGGATGATGTGTCGGTGACATTACACCAGCGGAGAAACTGATGGTTGCTTGGCTTACAGTGCGTAATGGTGGAAGATTTTCTACTACCGTCTGAGTAACATTGGTAATTCATACCGCTGGTGGTGCCC
>DBLC01000101.1:38890-39319 GCA_002297935.1 Dialister sp. UBA734 | reverse complement strand
AGTCACCAGTCACGAGCTACCAACAAAGGAGAAAGAACATGTCAAAGAAAGAAAAAAAGACCAATGTGATGCGTATCCTGGATAAAGAAAAAATTCATTACGAGACCAAGTCCTATGATTACGACGAAGACAACCTCTCTGGGGTTCATGCAGCAGAAGAGCTGGGGTATGACCCGGATATGGTGTTCAAAACCATTGTGACCAAAGGAGATAAGACCGGGCCAGTGGTGTTCTGCTTGCCGTCGGAAAAAGAAATCGATCTGAAAGCCGCTGCCCGAGTGAGTGGCAATAAAAGCGTAGAAATGATTCATGTGAAAGAACTGCCAGGCTTGACAGGCTATCTTCGTGGCGGCTGTTCGCCTATTGGGATGAAAAAAGAATTTCCCACCTTCATCGATGCAAGTTGTCATAACCATGAAGCCATCAGCA
>DBLC01000101.1:0-38839 GCA_002297935.1 Dialister sp. UBA734 | reverse complement strand
ATCTGCTTACGCTCATCAGGGCTAAGACCGCAGATTTGACACAGAAATAAATATCGGGAATCGTACAAAGGACTGCAGAGCTTTCTGCGGTCTTTTTGTGTGCTGTAAACATGTTGCTGGTTGTTAGTTGTTNNAGTTGTTGGTTGTTGGTTTACTGGCCGGGGCCAATGATGACAACTTGCCTTGAAGAAAGCGGCATGGGTTTAAGGTTTGAGGTTTAATGGGAGGATGACGATACGATGAAGTCTCGCGTGCTTATTGGAGCATGAAAGGATTGGTTCTTTGCTTTGTATACCATGGGAGGCCATAGTGTATCAATATGGAATGATATTTCTATGGTGGAAAGTTTGAGCTATAATACGTAGTAGGTCATTTAAAAAAAGTGGGTGAATATTATGCCGTCGAGATTTGATGAATATTTCAAAAATATGTGCAACGGTTATGGCTACAAGTCTAGTGCACTAAAAAAGAATGAACGGTTATGCAAATCTGTACATTTACTGATAGAAGAGCGGGATACCTTGTTTAATGAATTAAGAGGTATGGAAAAATCATATGCTGATGACTGGGTGAAGGAACCACCTTATTTTTATGAAGGATGTTATTACCCGGATCCTCTTGTGGGTTATACGGTAATGAGCGATGAATTTATTCAACTGCAAGCGGTGATCCAGTACAAGAAACAGTGCTTGATGGAACGATTGCATTTGGTGTTTTTGAAGAATTATGATTTGACCAATGCTTACAAAGAGATAATTTCTTTAGTGAAGAAAAAGCCGAATCTATCTTATGATGAATTGCTTGATTTGACTACGGAAAAATACAGCCAGCTAGAAATAGAAAGTATGATTGAGTTTGGCGTGATTAACAGAGCAGGAAAATCGGAAAATCAGTTTTGGGGAATTGGCAAGAAGCAAAAAGTTGTATATGAAGAACGTTTAAAAATGGAAGAATTAAAACATAATCATTAAATCCCTATTTCTCATCAAAAAAACTCGCAAGAGATCTTACAAAGTATCTCTTGCGAGTTTTTTGATGAGTGACTGGATAGGTTGATGGTCAATCTTTACCAGTCACCAGTCACCAGTCACCAGTCACTAGCTACTAGTCACCAATAGACTATTTCTTTTCAGCCAGTTCCATATCGTAGGATTTCTGGATGCGGACGTAGTTTTCACGACGCTGTTTGGCATCTCTTTCGGTCTTTTCGAAGAGTTCTTCGGCTTTGTCTGGGAAGAGTTTTGCCAGGGAAGCGAAGCGGACTTCGCCCATCAGGTATTCGCGGAAGTTGCCTTTTGGTTCGCGGCTATCCAGATGGAATGGGTTCTTGCCCTGTTCCAACAGCTGCGGGTTGTAGCGCCAGTTGCACCAGTAACCGCATTCCACAGCGCGTTTTTCTTCTTCAGAAGATTTGCCCATGCCGGCTTTGAGGCCGTGGTTGATGCATGGAGCGTAAGCGATGATGAGGGATGGGCCCGGATAGGCTTCTGCTTCGCTGATGGCTTTGAAGGCCTGGTTCATGTCAGCACCCAAGGCAATTTGTGCCACGTAGATGTAGCCGTAGGAAACAGCGATCATGCCCAAGTCTTTCTTTTTGGTCTTTTTGCCGGACGCAGCGAATTTAGCAATGGCAGCCGCCGGGGTGGATTTGGAGGACTGTCCGCCGGTGTTGGAGTATACTTCGGTATCCAGAACGAGGACGTTGACATCTTCGCCGGATGCGAGGACTTGGTCGAGGCCGCCGAAGCCGATATCGTAGGCCCAGCCGTCGCCGCCGAAGATCCACTGGGATTTCTTGACGAAGTGGTCTTTCAGGTCTAAGAGTTCTTGGTATTCTGGATGGGAAGCCACGGCAGCGGTGAGGGCAGCCTCCAGGGCGTCAGCTCTGTCTCTGGTCCCTTCGCCGATATCTTTCTTAGCCAGCCATGCTTCCATAGCGGTCTTGACGTCGCCTTCCGCAGCAGGGAGGAGGGCTTCTAGTTTTTCGGTCAGGCGGCTTCTCAGTTTCGCTTCGCCCAGATGCATACCTAAGCCGTATTCGGCGTTATCTTCAAAGAGGGAGTTGGCCCAAGCCGGTCCCTGGCCTTTGCTGTTCTTGGTGTATGGCATGGATGGAGCGCTGGCGCCGTAAATGGAGGAGCAGCCAGTGGCGTTGGAAATCATCATGCGGTCGCCGAAGAGACGGGTCACCATATTGATGTATGGAGTTTCACCGCAGCCTGCGCAGGCACCGGAGAATTCAAAGTAGGTTGGTTCAAACATAGCGCTTCTGAGGTTCTTTTTGCCCAGCGGGTTTGGTCTAGCCGGCAGGCTCTTTGCATAGTCCCACAGGTTCTGCTTCGGCAGTTCCGTTTCGGCTGGTTTCATCACCAATGCTTTCTTCGGAGCCGGGCAGGTGTTCGCGCAGATACCGCAGCCGTAGCAGTCTTCCGGATCCACTACAATGCGATATTTCATACCTTTCACAGGGCCTCTGAAATCTTTCACGATGAATCCTTCTGGGGCGTTTGCTGCTTCGTCTTCATTCACCAGGAACGGACGGATGGCAGCATGTGGACAAACGACGCCGCACTGGTTACAGCCGATACAGTTTTCCGGAATCCATTCTGGAATCATGATGGCAGCCGATGGACGTTCGTACTGGGAAGTACCGGACGGGAAGGTGCCGTCTTCGATGCCTTTGAAGGTGGAAACAGGGAGATCGTCCCCTTCCTGGCGGTTCATGACGTCGCAGACGTTCTTCACAAAGTCTGGGCGAGCCACTCTGGCAATGGAGCCGCCGGTGGTAGCGTGTTCCCAGTCCGCCGGGATTTCCACTTCTTCGATGCCGGTCATGCCAGCGTCGACAGCGGCGTTGTTCATGTCTACCACGTTCTGGCCTTTTCTGCCGTAGGACGCTTCGTTGGCATCTTTCAAGTATTTCACAGCATCTGCATCAGGAATGATGTGGGTCAGATGGAAGAAAGCGGACTGCATGATCATATTGATGCGGCCACCGAGACCGATGTTCTTGGCGATTTCAAAGGCATCAATGATGTAGAATTTCGCTTTCAAAGCGGCCAGTTTCCGTTTCATAGCAGCCGGGAGGACTTTGTCCAGGTCTTCTTTTCTCCATGGGGAGTTCAGAAGGAAGATGCCGCCTGGTTTGAAGCCACGGAGCAGGTCGTATTTGTAAATATAGGACGGACGGTGGCAAGCGATATAGTCGGCTTTCCGAATCAGGTAGGGCTTGCGGATCGGGTCTGGGCCGAAGCGGAGATGGGAAATGGTAACGCCGCCAGATTTCTTGGAGTCGTAAGCGAAATAGCCCTGGGCATACAGGTCGGTGTGGTCGCCGATGATTTTGATAGCGCTCTTGTTGGCGCCGACAGTGCCGTCGGAACCGAAGCCCCAGAATTTGCAGGAAACCAGTTTGCTCGGGATTTCCGGAACCGGAACAGGAGCCAGGGACAGGTTGGTCACGTCATCTTTGATGGACAGGGTGAAATTGTGACGCGGTGTTTCTTCCTTCAGATGTTCATACACAGCCATGATATCTTCAGGAATCACGTCTTTGGAACCTAAGCCGTAGCGGCCGCCGCAAACTTTGATGGCCCGGCCGGAGGAAGCGATGGCAGATACCACATCCAGGTAGAGTGGTTCGCCGATAGCGCCTGGTTCACGGGTGCGGTCCAGTACAGCGATTTTCTTGACAGTGGCTGGAATCTGGTCCAGGAAATGTTTCACAGAGAATGGACGATAGAGGTGAACGTTCAGAACACCGACTTTTTCGCCGTGGGCATTGAGGGCGTCGGTCACATCTTTGCAAATATCGGTGACGGAACCGATGGCAATGACAATGCGGTCAGCGTCAGGAGCGCCGTAGTAATCAAAGAGGTGGTAGCTTCTGCCAGTGATCTTGGAAATCTTATCCATGTAATCCTGGACAATATCCGGCAGAGCGTTGTAGAACGGATTGGCTGCTTCGCAGTGCTGGAAATATACATCCGGGTTTTCGGCAGTGCCGCGAATGACCGGATGGTCCGGATTGAGCGCTCTGGCTCTGAATTCTGCCAGGGCTTTCTGGTCAATCAGAGGAGCCAGTTCGTCGTAGTCAAGAACTTCGACTTTCTGAATTTCATGGCTGGTACGGAAGCCATCGAAGAAGTTAATGAATGGCACGCGGCCTTTGATAGCAGCCAGGTGAGCGATGCCAGCCAGGTCCATGATTTCCTGGGCATTCGCTTCAGCCAGCATAGCACAGCCGGTGGCTCTAGCACTCATGACATCCTGGTGGTCACCGAAAATGGACAGTGCATGGTTGGCCAGCGCGCGGGCAGCGATGTGGAAAACGCCTGGAAGCAATTCGCCAGCCACTTTGTACATATTTGGAACCATGAGGAGCATCCCCTGGGATGCCGTATAGGTGGTGGTCAGCGCGCCGCTCTGCAGAGAGCCATGGAAGGCACCGGCAGCACCGCCTTCAGCCTGCATTTCGACGACGTGTACGGTGTCACCGAAAATATTTTTCTTACCGTGGGCGGACCATTCATCCACTTCTTCCGCCATCGGAGACGATGGGGTGATCGGGTAAATGGCAGCGACTTCTGTGAATGCGTAGGAAATATACGCAGCGGCAGTATTGCCATCCATTGTTTTTACTTTTCTCACAGATTAACACTCCTTTTTCTGTAAAATGCGAAGAGAAAGGGGGAATGGTACGTGTTGAGGATGGGAGATAGCAGGTATGATTTCGATAGAAGTTAAAAGGTTCTAAAGGTTCTGAGGGTTCTAAAGGTTCCTCGAATGTGCACATAGACGCTAACGTTATCATCACATTCGAGAAACCTGAGAACCTTGAGAAACCTGAGCAACTTGTAACTTCTAGCGAAATCATACCTGCTTACGCAAAACCTTCATGTAGTATCATTACCTTTTCCTCGGTCTTTCTCTTGCAGAATCGCTGGAAATTATGTACAATGTGATTATGATAAATATGCATAGTTAGTTCTATGGAATTCATCTTTTAGTCATACATGCCAGCGATGTCTTTATAGACATATCTCTATTATAGAGTAAAGAGAGATTTTATACAAGAACTGGAACTTGTAAGAGATGGGGAAGTCACTTGTGAGTGCAGAAAATCGCTGGTAGGTAAGGGATTAGGATGATTGATCCCAATGAGTCGATTCGCCAAGATACGATATAGGTTCTTGAGGTTCTTAAGGTTCTAAGGGTTCTGAAGGTTCGCTGAATGTGGTGAATGACGTTGCTTTTTCATCGTTACTAATCATCGTTACTAAGGTTTAAGGCGAGTGGTTTAGGGGGCGCATTTAAACCCTAAACCAATGACACTTTCCAGACACGCTAATTTTGAATGATGAACTTGGAAAGTAAACCCTAAACCCATCATGAATGGTATGTTTTTACAGTCTTTCAAATGTGCTTATAAAGGCTGGCGGCATCATCTCATTTGAGGAACGTGAGAACCCTTTGTACCCTTAGAACCTTCAGAACCTTATGCCCACTAGCGGAATCATAGCTACCAACGCAAAACCGTAATTTATTGACGTTGCTTTATAACCTGCCCGAAGGGCTAACCTTTTGGGGACTATATTTTTCAGCAATCAAAGACTGGTATTTCATCAGATGATGTGCTATACTATGTCAAGTAATACATCTGAATGAAACAGAACTCAATGAAGAGCTTAGGGCACTGGTGTCTTAGGCTCTTTTTCTTTTGAGCGACTGGTGACTAGTGACTGGTAGACTAGTGAATAATTCTATTTCCAAAACAGATGCATTGTAGAAAAAGGTATGATACAATATATGCATATTTGACAAAAGAAGTGTATATTTTTACTTCTGGGGGGTCAATAAGAATGAAAGTGGTGATTGGTGGACTGGCGACTAGTGACTGGGAAAATTTCTCAGTCGAGTCACGAGTCACCAGTCGCGAGTCACCATTTTTATAGAAAGTTGCAAAATTGATTACACTGAAATCAATTTCTCGAAGAGAGAGCAGAAAGGGAGACTTATTATGCAGCATTTAAAAGAAGATAAGGCCGTCTATGAGGCCATTCAGGAAGAACTGAATCGTCAGAGAAATAAACTGGAAATGATCGCTTCCGAAAACATTGTCAGCTATGCCGTGATGGAAGCCCAGGGCAGTGTACTGACCAACAAATACGCAGAAGGCTATCCGGGAAAGAGATACTATGGCGGCTGTGAATTTGTAGATAAGGTAGAACAGCTGGCTATCGACAGAGCGAAGGAACTGTTCGGTGCTGACCATGTGAACGTACAGCCTCATTCCGGTTCCCAGGCTAACTTTGCTGTATACTATGGCCTGCTGAAACCAGGCGATACCATGATGGGCATGAATCTCACCGATGGGGGACATTTGTCTCATGGCAGCCCGGTCAATATTTCCGGTAACTATTTCAACGTAGTTCCTTACGGCGTCAGAAAAGAAGACGAACTGCTGGACTACGAAGCTATGGAAAAGACTGCCAAAGAAGTACAGCCGAAACTCATTATCGGTGGTACCAGTGCCTATTCCAGAATCATCGACTTTGAAAGAATCGCTGCTATCGCTCATGAAGTGGGCGCACTCTTCATGGTCGACATGGCACATTTCGCAGGCCTCGTAGCAGGCGGCGAATATCCGAGTCCTGTGCCGTGGGCTGATATTGTAACCACCACCACCCATAAGACCCTTCGCGGTCCGAGAGGCGGCATCATTATGTGCAAAGAACAGTATGGCAAAGCCATCGACAAGGCTGTATTCCCAGGTATGCAGGGTGGCCCGCTGATGCACGTCATCGCTGCTAAGGCGGTTGCTTTCGGCGAAGACCTGTCTGATGATTTCAAACAGTATGCAAAACAGATCAAAGCCAATGAAAAAGTTCTCTCCGATGAACTGCAGAAGAATGGCATTCGCGTCGTTTCCGGCGGCACCGATACCCATGTCCTCCTGGCTGATATGAAAGCCATCGGCATCACCGGTAAAGTGGCACAGACCGTGCTGGATGAAATCGGTATCACTGCCAATAGAAATACCATTCCATTTGAAACCCTGTCTCCATTTGTTACCAGCGGCATCCGTCTCGGCTCCCCAGCTCTGACTACCCGTGGTCTCAAAGAAGCAGACTTCAAAGAAGTGGCAGACATCATTGCAGCAGCAGTGAAGAACCCAGAAGATGCAGCCATCAAAGCAGACTGCGCCAAACGCGTTCATGCTCTCTGCGTGAAATATCCGCTGTATGAAGATTTGTAATCAGCAGATTCCGGTTGAGGCAATTGGTGCGTAAGCGGATTGGCTCAAAAGGTTATTATTCTGCCGGTTCCGTTTGTGGCATATGGATATGTATGAGGGGAGCAAAAGGTTATTTATTCTACTGATTACGCTATGTTACAAATAAAAGATACCGCTACTGTCAAGGTTAAAAAGGTTATGACAATAAGCTGTTATAACCCTTTATAACCTTAATGGTAGCGGTATTTTTGTATTGTGAAGTAGGAGAAATCAGCAGAACAATAACCCTTTGCCAGTCCGTATGCAAGGTAAGTGTCATGAGTGAAATCTGCAAAATAATACCCTTTTGCAAATCCTATGCAAGATAAGTGTCACAAAGGGATTCTGCTTGTGCTATAATGAATCCACCAGGAATATGTATATTTCATTATAAAAAGATTAAGGAGGCGATGATATGGGGAAGAAAGTTTTAATTACCATACTCATTGTGATCCTGATAGCGCTTGGTGGGGGATATTACTGGTATCAGCAGGCGCACCAGGAGAAAAAAGAAAGCTACACCTTAGGAAGCGTGAAGAGAGACAATATTTCCTTGTCCATCGATGCCACCGGGACCATCGAACCGGTGAATAGTGTCGACCTGTCTGCTACCGCTTCTGGCACACTGGAAAAAGTCTATGTAAAGCAGAATGAAAAAGTCACCAAAGGCCAGGTATTGGCGATGATCGAATCGAAGGCTCTGACTTCTACCATGAAGCAAACCCAGAATACCTTAGCCAACAAGGAATCTTATTACGACAGACTGAATCGTCTGTACGAGCAGGGTGCCATTTCTTACCAGGAAATGGACAATGCCCGCTTGGAATACCAGAACGCCCAAGCCGCTTACGACAAAGCCCAGGCAGACGTGAATGATACGGTCATCACCTCGCCAATGGACGGCACTGTCATCGGGGAACCGATGAAAGAAGGGGAAACGGTTTCCCAGGGCCTGTCCAGCCAGATGGTCATTGTATCCGTAGCGGACCTTTCGGAAATGCAGATTGAACTCTTAGTGGATGAAACCGATATCGGCGAAGTGGCATTGGGACAGGGCGTAGAATTTACTGTCGACGCCTATCCGAATCGCACTTTCCACGGCGTGGTGTCCAATATTTCCAAGAAACAATATTCCTCCAGTTCTTCTTCTAGCAGTTCCTCCAGTTCCGTGGTGTACTACACGGTCTATGTAGACATCAACAAGGATGAACTGGATGGTCTCTATCCGTCCATGACCGCCCGGGCTACCATCAAAGGCCGGGAAAGCGAAAACGCACTGACCGTTCCGGTGACTGCCATCCGCAGCGATACGGAAGGGTCCTACGTGTATGTGAAATCCGGCAACGATGTGCAGAAGGCCTATGTGAAGACCGGTATTTCTACGGATAAAGAAATAGAAATCACCAGCGGTTTGTCCGAAGGCGATCAGATTGTGGTGAGTGGCACCGTGGCGCAGGAAAAGACGGCGGAACCGACCAATAAGAACAATCGCCATGGCCCGGGAGGACCGATGTAATGAAAGAGAAGAAAAAAGAAACGTCCTCTGACGAAGTGATTCGGCTGACCGACATCGGGAAAAGTTACTACATCGGGAAACAGGAAGTACCGGTGCTGACGAAAATCGACCTGACCATTCACAAAGGGGAATTTGTGTCCATCATGGGACCATCCGGCGCCGGGAAATCCACGCTGATGAACATTTTGGGATGCCTGGATCGTCCCACTCGTGGTTCTTACAAACTGGACGGTAGCGAAGTAGCGACCTTAGGGGATAGCGAATTAGCCTATACAAGAAATAGGAAAATCGGTTTTGTGTTCCAGAGCTTCAATTTGCTCCCGAAACTTTCCGCCTTGGACAATGTGATTCTGCCTATGATTTACGGCAACGTTTTCAAGAACGAACGGAAAGAACGGGCCACCCGCATGTTGGAATCTGTGGGCTTAGGGGACCGGGTGAATCACATGCCCGCCGAAATGTCCGGCGGCCAGCGGCAGCGCGTTGCCATCGCAAGGGCCCTCATCAACGACCCGGCCATCATCATGGCCGACGAACCAACCGGGAACCTGGACAGCAAATCCACCAGAGAAGTGATGGAAATCTTCTCCCGTCTCTACAAAGAAGGGAAAACCATCATCCTGGTCACCCACGAAACCGACGTAGCTGCCTATGCCACAAGGCACGTCATCCTGTCTGATGGACATATCAGTAAGGATATTGTGGGAAAGTTGGGTGACTAGTGACTGGTGACTAGTGACTGGTGACTAGGGAAATCGTGCCCCAGTCACCAGTCACTAGTCTACCAGTCACCAAAATCATTTTCATAGTAATGAGGTGACTCTATGACCAATATCTATTTCGAAAGCGTGCTCATGGCATGGAGTTCCATTGTCAGCAACAAGATGCGCTCTCTTCTGACCATGCTGGGTATTATCATCGGCGTTGGGGCCGTGATTGCTCTCATGTCCATCGGTTACGGCGTGCAGAATTCCATCAAAAATGATATTTCTAGCCTGGGCTCCAATACCATTACCGTCACTCCGGGGACCGGCAGAAAACCGGGGGTTCGCGCCGCGGCGGGATCCATGCAGACTTTGACCTACAAAGACTACATGGCTATCAAGAATTTACCAAATATTTCCTACGCTGCCCCGGTTGTGAATAACAGCTACCTGGTGGTCAATGGAAATAAAAACTGGAACACCCGCGTGTACGGCGTCACCGCCGATTATGCCACCCTGTCCAGTTTGACCACCCAGGAAGGGCGCTTCTGGACCGAAAAAGAATACAACGCTCGCGCCAGAGTGGCAGTCATCGGGAAAACCGTAGCCACTGGCCTTTTTGGTGAAGAAGACCCGATCGGCCAGAAAATCCGAATCAATGGCAATCCCTTCACCGTCATTGGCCTTTTGGAAGAAAAAGGGTACTCCTTCATGGATCAGGATGACCGCATTCTCTGCCCTTTCACTACCGTGCAGGAACGTATGCTGCACATCACCTACGTGAATAACATCGTTATTTCTTCGGACAATAGCAATGACCTGTCCCAAATCGAGTCGGACGTGACAAACCTTCTTCGCACCCGCCATCGCATTGCTACTGGCGCCGAAGATGATTTCTCCATTCAGAACTCCCAGGATCTTCTGAAAACCATGGAATCCACCACCCAGACATTGACCATCTTCCTGGGCAGCATCGCCGCCATTTCCCTTCTGGTTGGCGGTATCGGCATCATGAATATCATGCTGGTCTCTGTGACGGAACGAACCAAAGAAATCGGTATCCGTAAAGCCCTGGGGGCTACTTATCACATGATTATCGTGCAATTCCTCATCGAGTCCGTCACTGTCAGCCTGGCCGGTGGCTTCCTGGGCATCGCCCTAGGTATCGGCTTGGCCCAGCTCATCCCTCACGTAAGCTCCCTCAAGACTCTCGTGACCGTGACGCCGATTGTAGGTTCCTTCTTCTTCGCCGTCATGATTGGCCTGGTCTTTGGAATCTACCCGGCGCAGAAAGCAGCGAAGCTGAATCCTATCGATGCGTTGCATTATGAGTAAGTCGGTGGCTAGTGATTGGTGACTAGAGAAATGGCGTTGTTAGTTGTTGGTTGTTTGGAGCCAGATAACTAACAACCAACAACAATTACTTATTAAGTTCCAAAAGACGCTAGGAGAATACTGATTCAATCCGTATTCTCCTAGCGTTTTTTATCATATTTGAGAGACCTGAAAAACCTCTGAATCCTGAGTAACCTGAGAGACTTTGCCACGAAAGGTATCACCACATATTTCGCTTAACTTAATGACATTGCTCAGAGGGGAAAGTAGAATAAAGCAGTGTTTCCTTACCAATTATATTGAAAAAGTATGGTACAATAAAAGTAACAGGAGGTGAGGGCATGGAAGATAGACCAAGTATAGATGATATGTCTTTGGCAGGACGAAATGCAGCGTACGATGCGGCGGCCAAGAAACTTCTTTCTAGTAAGAAAATTTTGGCATGGATTTTAAAATACTGCGTAGAGGAATTTCGTGATAGTGATATCGCCGATATTCGTGATCGATATATTCTTGGCAAACCGGAAGTGGCACAAATTCCCGTGGCACCGGATAAAACCAATGCTATTTCTTATATTCAAGGAGAACGGACAGAAGATAAGACATTGACGGAAGGGGCTGTTACATTCGATATTCGCTTCCGTGCCTTGACACCCGCCAAAGATGCCATAGAGCTCATCATCAATGTGGAAGCCCAGCAAAGTTCCCATGTAGGATATCCTTTGATTAAAAGAGCTTTGTATTACTGTAGCCGCTTGATTTCTTCGCAATACCAGGTGGACTTCAATAAATCGAAATATGGGGATATCAAGAAGGTATATAGCATCTGGCTTTGCATGGATACCAAGGATGAGGAAAGTAGCATTACCCAATACCAAATGCAAGAGACCTGTTTATGGAAAGAAAAGCATGAAGAAAAAGCAAACTACGACCTGATGCGGGCTATTATGGTATATATCAGCCAAAATCAAAAAGATTTTGGAAATCGATTGATGGGCCTTTTGTATACGTTGTTTAAAGGAAATGGTAACGCTGTAGCTAAAAAAGAAGTGCTTAGGAATGTTTACCATGTTGATTTAGACGCTGATGAAATGAAGGAGATGGATGATATGTGCAACTTGAGTACAGGCATTTATAATCATGGTCGCTTAGACGGTCGTGCAGAAGGCCGAGTAGAAGGACGTGCAGAAGGACGTATAGAAGGACGAGAAGAAGGTCGTGTAGAAGGACGAGTAGAGGAAGGCAAGAAGATTATTATCCGTTTGCTGCAGAATCATATGTCCGTAGAGTTTATAGCAGAAAACACCGACCGGCCGGTAGAATATATTCGTCAAATTGCGAAAGAACAAAATCTTCCTTGCTAGGCAAATAGTACATCTTTATGATTCAACAATATTTTCCTGTATTTTTCAAAAAAGAGGGTCACAAAATAAGCCTCTTTTACGATACTAGTATTGGAAGGAAGAAAACACTTCCCGGAAATCGAATTAAAGACCATTTCTTCTCCCTATCCTAGGTTCTGGGGGAAGAAATGGGCGGAGAGGAGATGCAGTGATTTCTTTCTTCCCTTTTCCAGGGGTTCTGCCCGGGAGGAATCTGTGGGAAAGCAGCAAGACAAAAAACAGAAGACAGAAAAAGCAAATCTGAAAGTAAGGAACTCTCAGCCTCTGACGACTAGTTCTGGGCCACCTCTGCGTGAGTAAGACAGTCCCCTTCGGGGGCACCCTGTCTGGAAACGGTATGTTCTCGATCAGACGCCTGATTCATTGGATGAAATCCCTTCAGAAAAGGAGATGCTTTTCTGTCTTTTTGACGTGGGGAAATGACATCTCAATAAAAGATGTAGAAATAGATGAATCAGAATATAGCTCCAGTATTTGCTGGAGCTTTTTATGTGGGAAATCTTTTATCCCTATATTTCCATATTGCTTTATTCATCATGCTATAATAAAGAAAAGGACTTTGAGTCAGTAGATATGATTCTGCTTTCATCTCATTCGAGAAACCTGAGAAACTTGAGAAGCCTTAGCAACCTGAGAAGCTTTTATATCAGCAGGAATCATCGCATATTTCTCTTAACTAAATGTGCTGGCCCTAATCCCTAGGGCCTAGCTACTAATCCCTAATACCTAACAATCCCTATTTCATCATAAAGGCGGTGCATGATGTATATTTCCAATCTATCCATTCAGAATTACCGCACCTTTGAAAAGGTGGATTTTCATTTCGACAGCCGGGTCAATTATGTGGTGGGGGACAACAACATCGGCAAAAGTAATTTGTTGAAGCTCCTGAAAGGCATTACCCACGGGGAAGGTTTTCGGGAGAATGATTTTCTTGATGCGGACGAGCCGATTGAAATATGGATGACCTTGACCGAGGAAGGGGTGAAGGAGGAAATCCATTTACACCTGGTACAGCATGTGCAGGAGGTGGTGCCCCGGCTTTTTGATGCCGATAGTGGGGACAGTCTGCCTTTGGAGTATATGCGCTGTCTGTTCTATATGGATTTCGGCCTCTTTGAGGTGCCTAGAAATATGCTAACAGACCAGCTGGTGACACAAGTGCTGTTGTTGTTTCAAGAATGTTTCTCTTACGGGAAAGACATGGTGGACTTGGTAGAGGCACGAATGAATGACCACGGGTTTCATTTGTCTCTGCCGCGGGACAATCCGAAACAGGCGTCGCTGGACTTTTTCCGGGCGGTCTTTGGGGCGGTGCCTGGCGGCAATGCCAGTCATTTCACGGACCGTCTTATCGTTGCCATCGGTGCAGTGCTTTTGGCGAAGATGAAGGAGAAAAAGGAAAGTAAGGCGATTTCTTTTGAAAATATGGTCATCACCGATGACAAGGGCCGGCGGTATCTTACCATGCTGCTCAGCATCGATGAACCGGAGCTCCATCTCCATCCGTACTTACAGCGGGCGATTCTGGCTTTTGTGCGAGCCATTCTTCGCAATGAGGAACCGTTTTTTTTGCGGTTGGTGCAGTCGGTTCTGGGGGTCGACGGCTTGGACGGCCAACTTTTTGTGGTGACCCATTCCACCGATGCGCTGGTCAATGATTATCGACAGATTATTCGCATGTATTGGGATGAAAAGAATCGGGTCCAGGCGGCGTGCGGGGCGTCGTTCCGCTTCTCCAGTGAAATAGAAAAACACTTGATTATGCATTTCCCAGAAGTGAAGGAAGCCATGTACTCCCGGTGTACCATCCTGGTGGAAGGGGAGACGGAGTACGGATCGTTTGGCTATTTTGCCCAAACCTTGGGCGTCCACTTGGATTATCACGGAATTTGCCTCATCAATGCCCGGGGCGAAAGTTCTATTTCCAAGATTGCCCAGCTGATTCGCCGGTTCCATATTCCCGCGGTGTGTCTCTATGACCGGGATGTGATGGGCGAGGGCCCGAAGGCACCGTATATATTTTATACCGATTATATATGCTACGAAATGGACGTGGTCAAAGCGTGTCTGGCGGCAGGCAGCCGGCCCGTGCTGGATGGGGTCATTTCCGATATGGAAGAGACGGGAGATACAGTCAATTCAGCGCTCATAAAAAAAGCCGGCTCAAAACTGGGGGTGCCGAAGGGATTCTACCCGCCAAAGAAGTTGAAAAATATCAATCCTCGAGATGAGAAGGCTCTGGAGTTCTATTATTTTGCATGGCTCTATGGAAATAAAGGGGTCATCATCGGCCGGGCACTGGGTGAGCATTTGACAGAAAAGGAAATACCGGCGGCATTCGCAAAAGTGATTGAGGCGGCGAAGAAGTTGGCGGAGTAAATGCGGTGACTGGTGACTAGTGACTAGTAACTGGTGACTAGTGACTAGTGACTGGCGACTGGTAGCTAGTGGCTAGGCCCTGGGGATTAGGAATCTCGAATGTGCTTCTAACCGCATCCGTCATTTCGACCGGTCGTATTTGTGCTTGATGATATAGAAGCTGTGAAACTGGATGTGTAGAAGAGTGGAGAAATCTCTCAGCAGTAGCGGTAGGTATGCCATCTGTAGGAAGCGGATTTGTGACAAGCGTCATTCCAACCGAAGTGGAGGAATCTTTTTCGTTTTGGTTACAGGTAGAATGAAAGTATAGCGAGATGAAATGAGCCAAAGCGTCTGGGGCGTCTCTATGTGAGGCTAACAGATAGGCGGTCTTGGTATCAGTAGGGATAGTACTAAAAGGAAAGTCTCATTTCAAGTCGCCAATGCTAACAAGGTGTTTTTTACGAATAACACAAAGCTCCTTCGACATCGCCCTACGGGCGGCTCAGGATGACGAGAAAAGTGAATAGCGCTAGAAGAAAGAAAAAACAGTAGAAGCAATCGGAATTACCATAAGCGTCTATTGGCACGTTCGAGAATCCGAAGAACCTTTTCCGAATCAGAAAGCACATAACCCGATATACCCCTTTTAACCTTGCCGCTTGCGATAGCATAAAATGCTTCACTGAATGAATCAGCATAACAATAACCTGTATTATCCTGTCTGCTTCATGAGAAACGTGATGTGAGCGGACCTAGATCTTAATCCCGCCTAGGGTAATGCTGTTAAGTTAGGAATTTGAGCCAGTAAGTATGATTTCGCTAGAAGTGATGGGTTCTAAGGGTTCTGAAGGTTCTGAGGTTTCTCGAATGAGCCGATGAACGCTAGCGTTATCATCTCGTTCGGAGTCCCTCCTAAGAACCTTTAGTACCCTTAGAACCTTGAGAACCTTTGGTGAAGAAGAAAGCATCGCATATTTTGCTTAACTTAACAACATTTCCCCCTAGGGCCTAGCTACTAGTCACTAGCTACTAAAATAAGTTAATCAAAAAATAATTCATCTTCCTATTGAAAAAAAGTGTATGACCCTTTATTATTATAGAGATAACTAATTTTATGATATTTTGTGTATAATTATTAGGTGACTAGTGACGGGGGACTAGTGACTAGGTTTTTTTCGGAATCCCAGTCACCAGTCACGAGTCACCAGTCTACCTAAACAAATAATGAAAAGGGGCACAATGTCTCTGCACAGTATAATATCATGGTGTAAATTCAAGGAGGCCGGCATGAGCACGATTTCACTCAAGGGACGTTCTGTTCTTGGGCTTGCTGATTTCACAGCCGAAGAGATTGAACGGATCCTAGAAGTAGCAAAACACATGAAAAAAATTGTGTTATCCGAAAATAAGAAGAGAGATTTCCTTAAGGGAAAATCCATTGTGACAGTGTTTTCCGAAGCATCTACCAGAACTCGTAGTTCTTTCGAGTTAGCCGGCAAATATTTGGGAGCCGATGTTATCAATATTACAAAGAGTGGCAGCTCGATGACGAAGGGCGAAAGCATGAGAGATACATTGCTTACCGTTTCCGCTATGGGAGTGGATGCAGTGATTATTCGTGATTCTTCGGAAGGGGCTGCTCTTTTTGCGTCTAAGGTGATGAGCCCGAAGGTGAAGGTGCCGGTGGTACTGAATGCAGGCGATGGTGCCCATGCCCATCCGAGCCAGGCGCTGTTGGAACTCTTCACTTTGAAGGAAGCAGGAAAGAATATCAAAGGAATGAAATATGTCATCATCGGTGATGTACTCCATTCCCGTGTAGCAAGAAGTGATATCATCGGATTTACGAAATTGGGCGCAGAAGTACACCTGGTGGGCCCCCGTACATTGGTCCCGAAGGAACTGGAAGCCATGGGCTGCATCGTAGATGATGATTTGGAAACCGCACTGAAAGATGCGGATGCCATCAATGTGCTTCGTATCCAGCTGGAAAGAGCTGCTGCTGGTTTCATTCCGACCACCAGAGAATATGCTCGTCTTTGGGGAATCAACAAGAAACGGTTGGCTCTTTGCAAACCAGATGTAGCCATCATTCATCCAGGCCCGATGAACAGGGGCATTGAAATTGGCTACGATGTGGCCTATGACGAAGCCTCCTGGATTCAGGAAGAAGTAAGAAATGGGGTCGCTGTGCGTATGGCCCTGGAATATTTGACACTGACGGAGGGAAATATCGATGCTCTTAATTAAAAATGGTACAATCGTAAACCCTGCTAAAGGGCAGCATGAAGTGGCAAATATCCTGATCGATGAGGGGAAGATTATTTCTATCGGAGATACTGTTATTGCCTTTGGCGATGATTTGCAGGAAATTGACGCCACTGGTCTTTTCGTAACCCCAGGTCTTATCGACATGCATGTCCACCTTCGCGAACCAGGACAGGAAGCGAAAGAAGATATTCACACCGGTACCCAGGCCGCTGCAGCAGGTGGGATTACCCACGTAGCCACCATGGCCAACACCAAACCGGTCATTGATAACGCCGCTGTTCTTCGGGATGTACAGCATCGGGTAGAAGAAACCGCAGTGGTAAAAGTCAGCGTCATTGGTTCTATTTCCAAGAACCTGGAAGGCAAGCAGCTTTCTGAAATGGGCGACATGGCTGCGGAAGGGGCTGTAGCTTTCTCCGATGATGGACACTATGTAGAAAGCGCCAATTTCATGCGCCGTGCTATGGAATACGCGGACCAGCTGGGCAAAATGGTCATCGACCATGCGGAAGATATGACCATGTGCGGTGGCGGTTTCATGAACGAAGGCAAAGTATCCTATGCCATGGGCGTCACTGGACGTCCTGCCGCAGGGGAAAATATTGCAGTTGCTCGTGACCTGCTCCTGTCGGAATTGACCGGTTGCCATATCCATATCGCTCACGTATCCAGCGGTAAGGCCGTAGACCTGATTCGCCAGGCCAAGGCCAAAGGTGTGAATTGCTCCACCGAAGTGACCGCACAGCACTTATATTTCACCGATGAATGGTTGAAACATTACGAATCTGCTTTCAAGATGGCTCCGCCAATCCGTACGGAAGATGACAGAGAAGCTCTTATCGAAGGCCTGAAAGATGGCACCATCGATGCCATCATGACCGACCATGCACCGCACTGCAATGAAGAAAAGGATGTACCGTTCAACTGCGCACCAAACGGCATTGCAGGACTGGAAACATCGTTGGCTTCTACGCTGACCGTGCTGTACCACCAGAATGGGTTCTCTATCGACAAAATCGTGGAACTCATGAGCGTGAACCCGGCCAAACTGCTCGGCATCGACGGCGGTGTCCTGGAAGAAGGCAAGGCGGCTGATATCACTCTGATTGACCCGAATAAAGAATGGACTGTCCACGGACAGGATCTCTATACCAAATCCCTCTTCACTCCCTATGAAGGCATTACCCTGAAGGGCAAAGCTGTCATGACCATCGTGGATGGAGAGATTGTAATGAAAGAAGGAAAGGTGCTCTCATGAAAGGCCTCTTGATTTTGGAAAACGGCGCTCGCTTTGAAGGGGACCTGTTAGGTTCCGTTGAAGGACTGGGCGAACTGGTATTCAACACCGGCATGACCGGTTACCAGGAATGTTTCACTGACCCTTCCTATGAAGGACAGATTCTCACATTGACCTACCCGCTGATTGGGAACTACGGGGCCAATGACCTGTTCATGCAGAACCGAAAACCGGCTGCCGCTGGTTTCGTGCTGGACCAGATTGCAGACCACCCGTCCAACTGGGAATGCAAGGAAAAAATCACCGATTTCATTGAACGGTACCATGTACCATGCCTGTACAACGTAGATACCCGTGCGGTCACCCGCATGGTTCGTACCCAGGGGGTTATGAAGGCCATCATTGTCAGCGCCGACAGAAGTGATGAATTCATCAAAGAACAGCTGGCAAAGCCGCTTCATCGTGACCAGGTGGAACGTGTCACCACCGCTTATCCTTATACCTATGGGGAAGGGAAATATCAGGTCTCTCTCTTGGACTGCGGTCTGAAGAAGAACATTCTGGTTTCCCTGGCTGCTAACGATTGCACCGTTCACGTTTTCCCGGCCCATACCTCTGCGGAAGAACTGTTGGCAAACAACCCAGACGGCATTTTCCTCTCTCCTGGACCAGGGGACCCGCAGGACGTACCGTATGTGGTAGAAACCGTAAAGAAACTGATTGGTAAAAAGCCGATTTTCGGTATTTGCCTGGGTATCCAAATGCTGGCTACCGCACTGGGCGGACATACCTTTAAGCTGCCATTTGGTCATCGCGGTGCCAACCATCCGGTGAAAGACCTCAGAACCGGCCGCGTATACATCACCAGTCAGAACCACGGCTATGCGATTTCCGATGAAAATCTCCCCGATTGCATCGAAGTGACCCACAGAAGCGTAAACGACGGCACCATCGAAGGCATCCGTCACAAGACACTTCCGATTCAGGCAGTGCAGTACCATCCGGAAGCTTCTCCGGGACCGAAGGATAATTTCTATCTCTTCACTGAATTTACCAAGGCCATGGAGGAATTCAAAAAATGATTAATAAAGACGTAAAGAAAGTCCTTGTCATCGGCTCTGGTCCTATTGTCATCGGACAGGCTGCTGAATTTGACTACGCAGGTACCCAGGCATGCCGTTCCCTTCGGGAAGAGGGAGTGGAAGTGGTGCTGGTGAACAGCAACCCATCCACCATCATGACCGATGTGGATATTGCTGACCGCGTATATATCGAACCAATCACCTTGCCATTTGTGACCGAAGTCATTAAGAAAGAACGTCCAGATGCTCTCTTGGCTACTCTGGGCGGACAGGTGGGGCTGAACATGGCCGTCCAGCTGTCTGATGCAGGCGTGCTGGATGAATATGGCGTCAAGCTCCTCGGCTCCTCTCTCCATGCGATCAAACACGCCGAAGACCGTGAACTCTTCAAAGAAGCCATGGAAGAAATCCACCAGCCAGTACCGGAGTCTGAAATTTTTGAAGAACTGGACAAAGCAGTGGCTTTTGCTGATAGCATTGGCTATCCGGTGATCATTCGTCCAGCTTACACCCTAGGCGGCACCGGCGGCGGTATTGCCCACGATCGTTACGAAATGGAAGAAATTGCCAACCGCGGTATCAAACTGTCTCCTATCAACCAGATTTTGGTAGAACGTAGCATCGCTGGCTGGAAAGAAGTCGAATTTGAAGTTATGCGCGATGGGGCTGACAACTGCATCATCGTCTGCGCTATGGAAAATATCGATCCTGTCGGCGTCCACACCGGTGACTCCATCGTCGTGGCACCGACCCAGACACTGACGGACGGACAGTACCAGATGCTCCGTACCGCATCTCTGAACATCATCCGTTATCTGCAGATTGAAGGGGGATGTAACGTACAGTATGGTTTGGATACCAAGACCAACCAGTACTACGTCATCGAAGTCAACCCCCGTGTGAGCCGTTCTTCCGCTTTGGCATCCAAAGCCACCGGCTATCCGATTGCAAAAGTGGCAGCGAAGATTGCCCTCGGTATGCACTTGGACGAAATCACCAATGCCATTACAGGAAATACCAAGGCTTGCTTCGAACCATCCATCGACTATGTGGTATGCAAATTCCCAAGATGGCCATTTGAAAAATTCACCCTGGCAGACCGCGAAATCGGTACCCAGATGAAAGCCACCGGCGAAGTTATGGCCCTGGACCGCACACTGGAAGGTTCTCTTCTGAAAGCCCTCCGCTCTCTGGAAGTGGGCGAAGGCTACCTGCACCTGAAGAAATTGGACGGCCAGTCCCTCTATGATATCCGCTGCC
Organism: Dialister sp. UBA734; assembly: GCA_002297935.1. Taxonomy (GTDB): domain Bacteria; phylum Bacillota; class Negativicutes; order Veillonellales; family Dialisteraceae; genus Dialister. The sequence goes on along the minus strand of DBLC01000101.1, from coordinate 18,391 downwards.
TCTTGAAACGGATCGATAACGAAAGAATCTTCGTAGTAGCCGAAGCTCTCCGCCGCGGCATCGAACCAGAAGAAATCAACCGTATCACCAAGATTGACCTGTTCTTCATTTACAAAATTCAGAACATCATCTTCATGGAACGCCGTCTCATGAAAGAAGGCCTCACCGAAGAAACACTGAAAGCAGCGAAACGGATTCAGATGCCCGATGAAGCCATCGCTCATTTCGCTGAAGTGACACCGAAAGATGTAGAAAATTTCAAGAAGAAACTCAATTTCCATCCGGACTTCAAGATGGTCGATACCTGTGCCGCTGAATTTGAAGCTCATACGCCATACTACTACTCCACCTACGGTGCAGAAGATGAAGTAAAGCCTCAGGGCAAAGGCTCTGTGGTGGTCTTCGGTTCCGGTCCAATCCGCATCGGCCAGGGCATCGAATTCGATTATTGCTCCGTTCATGCCTCCTGGGCTCTTAGAAAAGCAGGCAAGAAATCCATCGTCATCAACAACAACCCGGAAACGGTTTCCACCGACTTTGATACTTCCGATTCCCTGTATTTCGAACCACTGACAGAACAGGACGTGCTGGAAATCATTGACAAGGAAAAACCAGAAGGGGTGATTTGCCAGTTTGGCGGCCAGACCGCTATCAACTTGGCTACTCCAATGGCAAAGCGTGGCATTCGCATCATCGGCTCTTCCAATGAATCCATCGACATGGCAGAAGACCGCGAACGTTTCGACACCCTCATGGGTCAGCTGGGCATTGCTCGCCCGAAAGGCTGCCTCGTTGAAAGTGTCGAAGAAGCTATGGCAAAGACCGAAGAACTGGAATACCCGCTCATCGTTCGTCCGTCCTACGTATTAGGCGGCCGTGCTATGCAGATTGTCTATGACCAGGCAGAACTTCGTCAGTACCTGAAAGAAGCGGTTGTGGCTTCCCACGAACATCCAGTCCTGATTGACCAATACATGGTCGGCCGGGAAGTGGAAGTGGATGCCATTTCCGACGGCATTGACGTGTGCATCCCAGGTATCATGGAACAGATTGAACGTTCCGGCGTTCACTCCGGCGACTCCATTGCCGTATACCCGCCGCAGCACTTGTCTCAGGATATCATCGAAACACTGACCAACTACACCAGAGACATCGCTCGGGCTATGAACGTTAAGGGACTTGTCAACATCCAGTTCATCGTAGTGAAGAACAAAGTGTACGTCATCGAAGTCAACCCAAGAGCCAGCCGTACCGTTCCATTCATGAGCAAAATCACCGGTATCAACATGGTAGAATACGCTACCCGTGTGGCACTGGGCGAATCTCTGAAAAAAACAGGACTTCCGCTGGGCCTCGTACCGGATAAAGGCTACGTAGCCATCAAAGCACCGGTATTCTCGTTCTCCAAACTGGGCCTGGTAGAAATCAAACTGGGACCGGAAATGAAATCCACCGGCGAAGTCATGGGTATCGGCCACACCTACCAGGAAGCACTGTACAAAGCGGTCGTAGCAGCTCACCTGATGGTACCGGCCGGCGGCAACGTACTCATCACCGTCAGTGATAGAGATAAACCGGAAACGGCAGAACTGGCCAAAGGTTTCGTAGAATTGGGCTACCACCTGATTTGTACCTCCGGCACCGGCTCCTATTTCGAAAGCCTGGGCATTCCTGTCGAAGTGATCAAGAAGATTCACGAAAAAGGCGAAAACTGTGAAAAGTACCTGAAATCCGGCAAAGTCGATATGGTGCTGAATACCATTTCCTATGGCAGCCAGATCGAACAGGAAGGGTACGATCTGCGCCGCATTGCCGTAGAACTGGCTATCCCATGCATCACTTCCTTGGACACCGCCAAAGAAGTGCTCCGCGTCATGGCCTCCTCCGGCAGTGAACATCATGTAGAAGCCATTCAGGACTATGTGAAGGAGAAATAACATGGCAGGATTTGTTGAAAAAGGAACCATCATGCTCCACGAGCAAGTGGGACCGGAAATCTGGCGTATGCAGCTGGAACTTCCTCTCACTGCCAGAGCGGCCAAACCGGGGCAGTTCATTCACATCAAAGTGAATGACCCCCGCTACATCCTGCGCCGGCCGATTTCCATCGCCGGTACCGATGCAGGAAAAGGATTGGTAGAAATCATTTACCGTATCGTCGGCAAAGGCACCGAAGCCATGTCCCATCTGAAAGAAGGGGATGTGGTGGATTGCCTGGGACCGCTGGGCACCGCCTTTGATATGGAAAAAGACCACATCGTTGGTATCGGCGGTGGGGTAGGCATCGCGCCGATTCTCTTCATGGCAAGAAAAGCCAAACCAGGCCAGATGACCGTGGTTATCGGCGGCAGAAATAAAGAAGAAGTCTTCTGGAAAGACTTCTTCCCCAAGACCGTAAAACAGCTCATCGTCACCACCGACGATGGCTCTTACGGCATCAAAGGATTCTCCGTGTCGGTACTGCCTGACCTGTTCAAAAATGAAAAGGTAGACGAAGCCTGCGTCTGCGGACCGGGCATCATGATGCGAATCACCGCCCAGATGGCGAAAGAAGCCGGCGTAGCTTGTCAAGTTTCTATGGAACGCCGCATGGGCTGCGGCATCGGCACCTGCCTTGGCTGCGTCTGCGATAGAGCCGACGGCAAAGGCCACTATAAAGTCTGCGTAGACGGACCGGTATTCCAGGCAGAGGAGGTTGTATTATGAGTTCATTAGCTGTCAACTTCCTTGGCATTCCTATGAAAAATCCAGTGATCGGCGCCTCCGGTACCGTAGGATTCGGACTGGAACTCTCCCAGTACATGGACATGAGCGAAATCGGTGCCATCTCCGGCAAAGGTCTGGCTCCCACCCCTTGGGCAGGAAATAATGGTACCCGTATCGCTGAAACCACCTCTGGCATGCTGAACTGCATTGGTTTGGAAAATCCAGGCGCTCCCTATTTCCTGGAACACTACCTTCCGGAAGTGAAGAAACTGGGCTGCCCCTACATTGCCAACATGGTAGGAAAATCCGTAGAAGAATACGCTGAATGCGCGAAACTCCTCTCCGTTCCTGGCATTAGCGCGTTGGAAGTAAACATCTCCTGCCCGAACGTCAAAGTCGGTGGTGCCGCCTTCGGCACCGACCCGGAACAGGCAGCGACTGTCACTAGAGCCGTGAAAGATGCGACCCACCTTCCGGTCATTGTGAAACTCTCTCCAAACGTGACCGACGTGGTCACCATTGCCAAAGCTGTCGAAGCCGCTGGCGCCGATGGCATTTCCCTCATCAATACCCTCCTGGGTATCGCCATCGACACCCGCACTAGAACCCCCATCCTGGGCAACGTCACCGGCGGCCTCTCCGGCCCGGCCATCAAACCGGTGGCCCTCCGCATGGTGTGGCAGGTGGCCAAAGCCGTGAACATTCCCGTTTGTGGCCTAGGCGGCGTCATGACCGGGACCGACGTGGTAGAATTCATGATGGCCGGCGCCCAGACCGTCCAAGTAGGCACCGCCAACCTGGCCGATCCCACCGCTATGGCAAGAATCATTAAAGAACTTGACCAGTGGTGCGACCAGAACGGCGTCAAAGATGTCAATGAAATCGTTGGGACATTGAAAGCGTAATTGTATAGTAGGCAGTTATCAACTAGCAATAGGCAGATTTTTGATACCAATCGTTTGTTGATAACTGTGAACTGAATAAAAAATCCGCAAGTGGTATGTGCCACTTGCGGATTTTTTTGGCGAAAAATTATAAAATAATAAAATTGCATAATAAAATACATTCAAAATGCAATGATAAAGATTAGAAAAGTATTTGCAAAGATGATTGATTTATGATATTTTATATTAGTCTTAAAGAAGATGGCTTAAATAATAAGAATCTTAGCGAAAAGCATTAATGCTTGTTTGCTTTCTTTTTCTGCCGTGGAAACTAGGACACACTGGCGGAGAAAGCAACATATATTTTTATTTTTTAGTTGTTTTTAGAAATGAGGAGTATGTTATGAAAAAGGGAATCTACAGAGCATTGGCCGCTGCCGTCATGTTGACAATTTCTGGGGGGGTAGCTGTACAGGCTGCTGATACTACACTGGACACAGTGTATGTATATGGCGATAAGGAAAATGCAGAATCTGCTGTTTTGCCAGGTGGTTTTGTAAAGGAAAGAAATAATGTAGGACTTTTGGGTAGCCAGGATACAATGGATACCCCTTTTACCGTGTCTACAATTAGTAATAAAGCTATTGAAAAATTTGTATCGCCATACCAGGGAATTGGTGATGCTTTATCATTTGATCCATCTGTTAGAGCCGACAGAGGTGGTACATACACAGATATTTCTATTCGTGGTATTTATCAATCTGGACACAGCTTCTATGTGAATGGCGTTCCTGGCTTGATGGATCAGCAGAATATTCCTTATTACTGGGTAGATAGCGTTACTGTTACATCTGGACCAAATTTGGGAGTGAATGGATCTACACTAAGTGAAGCTATTGGTGGTGTTGTGAATATGAATTCTAAAAAAGCAGGAACAACACCGATTACTGATTTGAAGCTCACTTATCGTGGTGGCTCTTCTTTTGAAGAAGGTGTAGATGTCGCTCGGCGTTTTGGTAATGAAAATAGATATGGTATTCGTGTGACGGCCAATAATGTACAAGGTGAAACTACTGTTGAAAATGAAAAAGTTACACAGAGAAATTTCTTTGTGAATCTCGATCAGCATACAACTAATTCGAAATCCAATTTATTGATGGGCTATAATTATGTAGATCATAGGGGCGGACCAGGTTCTTTTAGCTTTGGAGATGATACTCACACTGTTACAAAATTACCTTCTGCACCTGATGCAAGTAAATTATACAAACCTGATTGGTTCTATAATGAATATGATAATTGGATTATGGCATTGAATCATGAGCAGAAGCTTTCTGAACATGCTACTGCATTTGTTAATGCTGGGTATCATAGAGAAGATTGGTATGGGTATATTGATGGGAATCCAACTATATTAGATAATTATGGGAATTTTGGTATTACGGCAACTAATTATCCATTAGCTATAACAAAGAAATATTTAGGCGTTGGTGTTAAAGGTGATTTTAATATTGGTAAGGTGAAAAATGAATATGTAATTGGCGCCGATAAAAGCTGGATGAATTACTGGTTAGGGAATAACAAAAATTGGCAAAGCGGAAAATGGGTTGGACATAATGGTAATTTGTGGACTAGTAATTCATGGGATAATCCAGGTGATGGTCATTATAATCCACCACATAGCTATGATAAGCAAATGGTGGGTTGGCATATTGTTGATACCTTGAAGGCAATGGATGATAAATTATCAATTACGCTTGGTGTACATGGACATCAAATAAAAACAAAGACTGATTCTGCGATGTTGAAAGTCGGAGAGCCGCAAAATAAAAAGTCTGATGCTGTGACACCAACATTTGCAGTATCTTATAAAATTAATCCAGATTTGATGGTTTATGCTGATCATACAGAAAGTTTTGGGGAAGGCACTATGGTGACCCTTGGTAAGAATTATGAAAATCAAGGGAAGATGTTGGACCCAAAGAAAACTAAGCAGAATGAAATCGGTGTCAAAATTAAAACAGGCAACTTCTTAAATACATTCAGCTATTTCCAAATTAAACAGGCAAATACGGCAGATAAGTACATTGGCGGAAAGAAATACATGGTTCTTGATGGCGAACAGACCAATAAAGGCTTTGAATGGGCCTTTACCGGAAATCTTTCTAACAAGTGGGATTTAATCGGTGGTATTATGTATTTGAACTCTAAAGATAGATTGGGGAAAGACGTCAATGGGGCAGCGGATTGGTCTTGGACTATTGGTACAGAATATCATGCTACTGAAGCATTTTCTGTATTGGGACGAGTATCTTATCAGAGTTCTGCCACTATCAATAGCGGAACATTGAGAGTACCTTCTTATACACGGTTTGATCTGGGTGCCTCTTATAAAACTAAAATTAGCAATACTCCAGTTACTTTCAATGCTATGTGCTATAACCTCTTTGGTAAAGATTATTGGATTGCTCGTTCTGGTAGCAGCTCTTTGGCACTTGGAACTCCACGCACCTTTGTATTGTCTGCTAATTTTAGCCTGTAATTTCCAAGAAAAGAGGATTATATGAGCAGAACGATTCGGTCAATCCCTTTACCGATATTGATTTCCTTTCTAGGAATCCTGCTCCTTATATCCTGCTTTTTCGGGCTTCGGCTCGGGTATCTTCCTTTAGACAATGGTGATGTACTGGACGTTTTGGGCATGCATTTCTTTTCTACAGAACATGCCCTGCGTTCTGGCATTGCAGATGCAGTATGGGATCTGCGGTTGCCACGAATTATCCTTTCTGTATGCGTAGGCATGGGGCTATCTTTGTCTGGTGTTCTCATGCAAGCTATGTTTCAAAATCCTATGGCGGACCCGTATATCATGGGAATTTCGTCTGGCGCTTCTTTAGGCGCTGCTTGCACGGTATTTCTTGGCGTGGGAGTGACGTTTGGAGCGGCTTCTATCGGTGTCGGTGCTTTCATAGGAGCCATGGTTTTATCTGTGCTTCTTGTCTTTGCCATGGGGCGCATGGGACAAGGGGACCCATCTATGCTTCTGATTTTTGGCGCGGCATTGGCTGCCGTGTGCGGAGGCATGACTAGTGTGTTGATATTTTCTGGAGCCAATTCTTCTGGTATGGATGTGACCCTCTATTGGCTCATGGGAAATGTGGCTTTTGCAAAATTGGAACCTTCCTTAGTGTTATTAGGAATTGTAGGGGCTTTTATTTTCTTTTTTGCTACGCAGACGGGGATTTTGAATTTGATGCTAGAAGGGGAGGAAACTGCTATCCCATTGGGACGGCGGCTCCTCCCTTTTATGCGTCTATACTTACTTTTGAATGCCATTTTAGTAGGAAGTATTGTTATGAATGCAGGATTGATTGGATTTGTGGGGTTGTTGGTACCTCATTTTTGCCGCATGGCGGTGGGGGCTGACCATAGAACACTTCTCCCTGTGGCGGTTCTCGTAGGAGGTATCATTTCTGTTTGGGCAGATGTCATAGGAAGAATTTTAATACCTGGGGCAGAAATTCCTTTGGGCGTTTCTTTAGCCCTTTTAGGGGCACCGGCTTTTATTGTTATGCTGGTCAGGCAGTCTTATCGTTTTGGAGAGGATCGATTATGAATATCATCGTAAAAAATGTGTCAGCCGGATATGGAAAGAGAAAGGTACTGGATCATGTATCTGTTTCTTTTGCGTCCAATCAGCTGACAGGAATTATCGGTCCCAATGGTAGCGGGAAGAGTACGCTTCTGAAATGTATCTATCGGGTACTCAAGCCAGCAGATGGAGACATTTCCGTTGGAGATGCCAGTTTGAAACAGCTATCTTACAAGGAAAGTGCTAGGCGCACTGCGGTATTGGCACAGCATCATGTATCTGGTTTTGACTTTACGGTAGAGGAAGTAGTGCTTCTTGGTCGTACTTCTTATAAAGGCATTACAGAAGGAAACAATAAGAAAGATAAAGAAATCGCATACCGCGCTATGGAAGAAACAGGCGTGGCTGGCATGGCAAAGAGAAGTTATTCTCTTTTGTCCGGCGGAGAGCAGCAGCGCGTGATGTTGGCACGGGCTTTGACACAGGAAACGCCTTGTCTGATCTTGGATGAGCCGACCAACCATCTGGATATCACGTATCAGATTCAAATTATGGATTTGGTAAGTTCCCGTCATTTGACGGTAGTAGCTGCCATTCATGACTTGAATATGGCGGCGTTGTATTGCGATACCATTGTTGCTATGAAACAGGGACAGATTGTAGCAGAAGGAACACCAGCGGAGATATTAACAGCAGAACGGATTTGGGAGTTGTATCATGTGCGAGCGGAGGTATTTTCTCGTAAGGATGGCAGACCCGCTGTAATCTTTGAAAGAGGGGCTTCGCTATGAAAGAAAATGGAAAAGTCGTAGCCATTGGCGTTGTATTGGTGATACTTCTTATTTTGTCTATGGGATATGGAACCTTTCATTTTTCTCCAGAGGAAACGCTTTGTTTTTTGTATCAATCCCTAGTATTTCCTGAAGGGGATGGGGATATCAGACAGGATGTGATTCAATTTATCCGTTTGCCCCATGCGGTTCTTTCTTTTTGTATTGGTGCCGGACTGGCGGTATGTGGAACGGTCATGCAGGCTGTAATGAAAAATCCTTTAGCAGATCCTTATTTACTTGGGATTTCTTCTGGCGCTAGTTTAGGAGCGGTATTGGCTATCTGGCTGGGAATGGGAAATATAGGGGGACTGGATGGGGTCGGTGCTTTTTCTTTTGTCGGTGCGGGACTGGTTTCTCTTTTGATTCTTTTCATCTCTTCCTTGACAGGAAAAGGCGGAAGTTTGACTTTGCTTTTATCTGGCTTTGCTCTCAATGCGGCTTGCTCGGCTATGGTTAGTTTCATCATCACGGCCATGGCGGATACGAATAAGACGAGAACGGTGCAATTTTGGATGATGGGAAATCTTAGAACAGATACCTGGTTTTCTATCGCTGTAATTACTTGTATTGTGGCAGGGGGGACATTATATTTCTATTCTCGCCGGCGCATCTTGGATTTAATGCTTGTGGGAGATGATTTATCTCTTACGTTGGGGCAGAAGCTTTCTTTTTATAGAAAGTGCTGTATTGCCATGACGGCATTCTTGGTGGGCAGTATGGTCTATCTTTCTGGAATGATTGGCTTTGTAGGGCTTTTGATTCCCCATGGCGTTCGGCTCCTTTGCGGCAGCCAACATGGGAAATTAATTCCTTTTGCTGCGTTGGCAGGAGGAACTTTTCTTTGTTGGGCCGATATCATTGGTAGAAATTTGATCTCTGGCGTGGAACTTCCCATTGGGGTGACTGCTGCTTTAGTGGGTTCTCCATTTTTTGTATGGATGCTTTTATCCAGAAAGTATGTGAGTCGATGAAGGCACAATGGATTTTACTAGGATTGCTTTGCCTGGGGCTAGCTGGGTGTGGCATGGACAAAGAAATTTCTATACCCTCTGGTAAAGCACAAGATCAATTGGTCGAAAATATAAAGGTGGAGAATTATTTTGAAACAGGAGTCAATCGAGAGTACTTTACTTCGATTCCCCAGAGAGTCATTGTCATAGGAGCCAATGAGACGGAGACATTGCTTGATTTAGGCGTGGAAAAAACCATCATTGGTGCAGATGATGGGCAGAATAGCGCTCATTATGGAATCAAGGAGTGCAATAAAAGAAAGTTTCAAGCTCTCCCGAAAATTGACAGGCGAACGATTACATCTGAACATATGCTTGAGATACATCCTGATTTAATCATTGCAGAGCAGCAATTTTTCTCTAAAAGGTACCTGGGAAGTACAGACTATTGGAACCAAAAAGGAATTTATACAATGGTTCCGCTTAACACAACGTCTCCTGGCAAATTGAATCAGGAAGAAACCGTAGATAAGGAAATGAAGTATATCCAGGATTTAGGGAAAATATTTCATCAAGAAATGCAAGCTGAAAAGATTGTGAATGCTACGTATGATCGGATTCAAAAAGTAAGAGAAACTGTAGCTGATGAGCCAAAGCCCAAGGTGATGATTTTGGATAAAATGAGCATTCTGGCATCTTATGGAAGAAAGAAAATCGCTGGGGATATGGTGACGTCTATAGGAGGTCTTGTTCCAGATACTATGGCAGCTGTCAGTGATGAACAAATGATGAAAATCAATCCTGATGTGGTATTTCTAGTGGTGTATCGGGATGAAGAAAGTGAACTGGATTGGATTCGGAATAAACCGGCCTATAGGAATTTGAATTTTATAAAGAATCATCGATTATATGGGATTCCTTTGAAATATGTCTATGGCCCGCAGACGAGAACCATAGATGCCATTGGATTTATGGCAGAGCGTATGTATCCAGGAAAATTTCATTTTCCTAAAGAAACGACTTTTTGATGGTAGAGTGTGAGAGATAAGGAGTATAAAATGAAACATATAGTAATGATTACGTGTCCGTTGTCAGAGGATGTATGTACCAGTGCCGCATGTTTTCAGGCATTCTATAAACGAACCCATCAATTTGCAAGGTATGGGGAAGAAGAATTACAAATTGATGCGTATATGAAATGCAGTGGCTGTGGACATTATATGGATAATGATCAGGGGCTCCAAAAGAAAGTGGAGCGTATTCTGCAGATGAAGCCTGATGCGGTGCATTTGGGAATTTGCTGCTGCCATGATGGACGGTCAAAAGAATTGTGCCCAGAAGTGGAAACCATTTGTAAAATCCTGGAAGAACATCAGATTCCTGTGATTCGGGGAACTCATTCTGTATTTTGATAGATAGACTCTCTTTCTATATCAATTTGGCATACTTTGTGATTTTCATGAAATATAATTGGCAAATAAATTAGAAAACTAGTATAATATAAAAGCGATATATGATATCTGTACTCATAATGATTTAAAGAGAACTGAACTCATGGACGCACCTGCAGTGTCTATGGTAGTTCTCTTTTTTATTGGATAGAAAATCATAGAAGGCTACTTAGTGAAGCGGCGATCGCGGATGAATTCTTCGAGGAGGAGAGTATATGAAAAATTTGAAATGTTTGATACTGGCTGGGATGGCTATGGCAGCTGTATGGGGAAATGCAAGTGCTGCTGATGTGTATGAATTGAATCCTATCATCGTGACGGCCCAGAGAAGTGCCAGTGAAGAATTGAAAACGCCGGCAGCGGTAGAAGTATTGACCGCCGACGAACTGCAGAAGACCGGAGCTACCAGTATGCAGGAAGCACTGAAATTCTCCACCGGCGTCATTGCCCATGCCCAGGGACCAAGAAATATTTCCCAGGGCACCATGACAAGCAAAATTGTCATCCGCGGGGTAGAAAAAGGAACTCTCGTCCTGGTCGATGGGGTGCCGATGAACCAGGCTGGTCGATATAACTTGGAAGATATCCCGGTCGATACGGTAGAACGTGTCGAAGTGGTTCGTGGCGGCGGGGCTGTGCTCTATGGGTCTGAAGCGAACGGTGGCGTCATCAATATCATCACCAAAGGCAAACGGGATAACATGGTTCGCATGGGCGCTGGGAACTATGGCATCCAAAACTATGCCGCTTCTGCCCAGGCAGGGAAATTGGGCGTCAGTGCGTCTTATGACCATACAGGGAAGATTGATAATATCTCGAGTCCGGAAGGTGGCAAGCCATATGCAGGCTTGTACTATAATATCATTCGCGGAGAACATGCTAACTTTAATGCTCGATATGATTTCAATGATAAGTTGTTCTTGAGCCATACCTATGGTAGAAATAGTGACCATTATGTGTATCGTTGGGATGGCAGAGCTTTTTCGTCAACGAATAGTAAGACGGGGAAAGTAACGGACTATCCTGCTAGAAATCCAGGTGCTGATTATAAACACGTGATTCATACGACAGATGAAAATATAACAAATCTTCATTATGATGATGGGGATTTGAAAGCAAATATTTTCTATAATCGGCGAGATCAAGATACAAAGAATAGAAAGACGGATAAAGCACCTTATGATAAAAATTATAATGCTTCAAAATATGCAACACCAGATCATGCTTCTTATTTGAATCAAACATACGGATTGGATGTTTCCAATAGATGGCATTTTGATAAAGGCTCTTTTATGTTTGGGTATTCATTCCAAAGAGAGTTAGAAGAGAAAATTGATACTTCTACAAGTTCATCGAATAAAGCACCATATACAAATTACTCCAGAAATATTCACAATCTTTATGGACAATTAGCGTATGACTTTACAGGCACAACAAGAGCCAATTTCAATTTTAGAGAAACAATGACTGAAGCAGATAAACAAGGAAATAATAAAATACATAAATTTACTCCTGAATTTATTCTTATGCATGACTTGGATGAACAGACCATGGTATATGGTAAAGTCGGTAAATCTTATATGCTTCCAACTTTTACTCAGTTATATGGGAGTAGTAATATTATCGGGGATGAGACATTAGCTCCTGCTACAGGTACTCATTACGAACTAGGTTTAAAAAAGAATCTTGGCAAAAATGCCTGGAGATTATCACTGTATCACTATAAAATTAAAGATAGCCAAGAAGCTAAAGATATGGGTATAGTTGATGGAGAATGGAAAGTTCGATATGCCAATGAGGATATTAAAAATACAGGCGTTGAATTAGAATGGTCTAGAAATCAGAATGAGAATTTATCCTATCATGCGGGTATAACTATCAGTCATCCACAAAAACAGGAAAGAGATGAGACTGGAAAAGTAGGAGATTGGCATGATTACTATAGTAAGTTTGGCCTCAATGGTGGGGTAGACTATACGATCGGTAAATTGACGACTGCATTTAATATCAACTATGTAGGAGATCGTACTCGTGATTCTGCAACGGCACATTATGCATCGCTAAAAGCCCAGTGTTTCACAGATATTAACTTCTCTTACAAAGCAAATGACGATGCTCGTTTTTTCTTAAACATTGATAACCTTTTCAATCGTCATGATATTGTGTCTAGCTCTACATCTTCTTTCTATAACTTAGGCAGAAACTTCATGGCTGGGGTAGAGTATAAGTTCTAGTCATAGGTTTTCTTTGCTAGAAATCAAACAACCAACAACAAGCAACCAACAACCATTATAGAAAAATCCCGCCAGTGATAGGGAATCCATCACTGGCGGGATTTTTGTATTGTAAATCAGTTGCTTGTTGCCCGATTTCATTTGTTGAAAGTAATGCTTTTAAATACCAATGATAGGTCCGTAGGACCTCGCTCACCGGGGGAGAATAAAAAGAGGGGGGGTATTTCCTTCGCCTGAAAGGCGGTTGTGTAGCTTTGTGTGAATGGTAGGCGGAATAAAAGGATATGCTTTTCTTAGGGCCAAATGTGTTTCATACCGCTTAGTATTTAGAAAACAAAACAACCAGCCTACGGCTGAAAAATGCACCCCCTCTGCCTTCGGCATCTCCCCCGATGGGGGGGCGATGTCCTACGGACCTATCATTCGTATTTAAAACCATTATCTTCAATAGATGTAATCAACCAGAATCGCTGTTTTACAGATGGAAAGTTTGCGTTATTGTATTTCAGAAAAGGTCGAGCAGTTTATTTCCTAATCCCTAGGGCCTAGCTACTAGCTACCAGTCACTAGTCACGAGTCACCAGTCCTCAGTCACGAGTCACGAGTCACCAGTCACCCACATCCCATTTCACCCTAGATTTATATTTCTAAAAGCTATATAATAAGAAAGCATATTGTCAATAAACAGTTGTTAGTTGATGGTTGTTTGTTGTTAGTTAACGACGGAACTTCCTATGTGCGGCTTGGAATGAATCCAGTCAAAGCATATCGTCCAAACAACCATCAACTAACAACCAACAACTAGTACAGGAGGAGATTTCATTGTTAGCATCCAGATTATACAGCCCAACTCTTAGAGAACTGCCGGCCGATGCGGTGGTTATGTCTCATAAATACATGCTGAAAGCAGGCATGATGCGTAAGATTGCCAATGGTACCTATGCGTATTTGCCGCTGGCTTTCCGTTCTATCCAGAAGGTGGAGAATATTATCCGCGAGGAAATCAATAAGACCGGTGCCCAGGAAATTCTGATGCCCATTGTGCAGCCGGCAGAAATTTGGCAGAAGAGTGGCCGCTGGAACGTGTATGGGGAAGAAATGTTTAAGCTCCAGGACCGCCATGGCAGAGATTATTGCTTGGGACCGACCCATGAAGAATTGGTGACCACCCTGGTTTCCATGGATACGTCTTCTTACAAGCAGTTGCCGGTGTCTGTGTACCAGATCCAGAATAAGTACAGAGATGAAAAGCGTCCTCGGTTTGGTCTCATGCGCAGCCGTGAGTTCATCATGAAGGATGGCTATACCTTTGATATGGACCAGGAAGGCTTGGATAAGCAGTACAAGCTCATGTATGATGCATACTATCGCATTTTCACCCGTTGCGGACTGAATTTCCGTCCAGTCATTGCCGACTCCGGTGCGATCGGCGGCAATGCGTCTCATGAATTTGAAGTATTGGCTGATTCTGGCGAAGCAGATATCGTGTATTGTAAGGATTGCGATTTCGCTGCCAACATCGAAGCAGTAGAACCGAATACTTTGAAATGTGATATTCACAATGATAAGGAAAAGGAATTGGTGGCAACTCCGGGACAGCATACCATCCAGATGGTTTGCGATTATCTCCATGCACCGGTGGAACAGTCTGTGAAGGCTGTGGTGTACAAGCTGGATGATACGGTGGTATTGGCTATGGTTCGTGGGGACCATGAAGTGAATGAAGTAAAGCTGCAGAATCTCTATGGAGCTATCAATGTAGATATGGCTTCTGAAGAAGATTTACAGCGTTGCGGCCTGGTGGCTGGTTATATCAGCCCGATTGGCCTGAAGAAGGTAGAAAACTTTGAAATCGTTTGCGATGCGTCTGTCATGGAAATGCAGGATGCTTGCTGCGGCGGTAACCAGAAGGATATGCATTATATCCATGTGAACCCGGCTCGTGATTTCGGCGATGTGAAGGTGGCTACCATTCGTCAGATTGATGCTCACGATGTATGCCCTCACTGCGGCGGCCAGATTGTGATTACCAAAGGCATCGAAGTGGGCCAGGTATTCAAATTGGGTACGAAATACAGCGAAGCCCTGGGCGCTACTTACTTGGATAACAATGGCAAGTCTCATCCGATGGTGATGGGCTGCTATGGTATCGGCGTCACCAGAACCGTGGCTGCTTCTATCGAACAGAATCACGATGATGACGGCATCATCTGGCCAGTAGCCATTGCACCTTATGAAGTGGTGATTGTCCCGGCTAACAACAAGTCCGAAGAAGTGATGGGTGCCGCTCGCAGTCTCTATGAAAGCATGGAAGAAAAAGCAGACGAAGTGGTGCTGGATGACCGCAATGAACGAGCTGGCATCAAGTTTAAAGATGCAGACCTGATTGGTTATCCGGTTCGTGTCACCATTGGTAAGAAATGGCAGCAGTCTGGCAATGTAGAAATTCGTCTCCGTCGCACCGGAGAAACCATCGAAGTACCGCTGAAAGAATGCAAAGCCAAAGTAATGGAACTGTTGGAAAATCTGCATAAGAATAATCAGTGATGACTCTTTGGTTTGTGTAGAGTCGATTGGGATGATTCGGCTAGAGGCTACAGGTTGCTCAGGTTTCTAAGGCTTTTAAGGTTTCTAAGGTTTCTCGAACGAGATGATTTCGCTGGCCTCTTTTGACTTGTTCGAATCACCGACATGAGGACAGAATATGGATGAAACGGAGTTAGAAGTACTCAGGCAGTCGGTGCGGGGGATTGATCGGGAATTGGTACCCCTGCTTGAAAAACGACTAAAAGTGTCTCAAACGGTGGCAAAGTGTCAGTTGAAGGCTCGTGTGCCTGTCTATGATGCGGACCAAGAGGAGAAAAATATCCATAACCTGTCGGCGCTTCTGGACCATGTGTCACAGCAAAAGGATTTCATCAAGGGGTATCAGCTTTTGATGGGGGTCGGCAAGAAGGTGCTGAAGGTGGCTTTGGATAAAGAAATTAGGGATTAGGGTGTTGGAGTCAGTTGGTGGGCATACTAAAACGGGAAGTCTCATTTCAAATTGCTAGCCATACAATGTGCTGATAGGAATAACACAAAGATCCTTCGACGTCGCCCTGCGGGCGGCTCAGGATGACTGTTAGAGAGGATAACGCTAGCGTTTATTGGCACATTCGAGAAACCTGAGCAGCCTTAGCAACTTGAGCAACCTAAATCCTCTATCGCAAACATACCGGCTAACTCAAATCCTTAACTTAACAACATCCCCCAATCCCTAGCCACTAGTTACTAGTCCCCAGTTACCAGTCACTAGTTACCAAATGTAAAGGAGAAGAAACATGACAGAAGAACTCAAGGGCATCGTCAGAAAAATTATATTTTCCAGTGCTGATGGTAAGTTCTCTGTATTTCTCCTGGAGGAAAAAGAAAGTAAAAAAGTGGTGACCATTGCGTCAAACAGTGGGACGCCTTATAGCGGCGAAAGTCTTCTCATGCGGGGGTGCTGGCAAAAGCATCCCCGTTTTGGAATGCAATTCAAAGCCTACTCCATGGAAATGGTGAAGCCTGAAGCCATGGAAGAAATTAAGCAATTCTTAGGTTCTGGTATGATTGATGGCATCGGGCCGTCTATGGCACAGCGCATTGTAGATACGTTTGGCAACCAGACTATGGATATATTGGAGAACAATATCGAAGCCTTGCTGGACGTGCCGGGCATCGGTCCGAAAAGTTTTGCGAAAATCAAAGAATCCTATGCCCAAATTTCCGGTTTGCAGGAGTTGATTCTATTTCTTCAATCCTTAGGCATTGCGGAGCACTATGCGGCAGACATGCAGAAGCTCTATGGCGATGAAGTGATGGAAGTGATCGAGAAGGACCCGTACCGCATGGTGTCGGAGGTGCCGGGCCTGGGGTTCCGGGAAGTGGACCGTATCGCCCTAGCCAAAGGAACGGACCCGGAGAATGCGGAGCGTATCATTCATGGGATGAATTACATGCTGTCCATCGCCATGGGGCAGGGCCATTCCTGTGTGCCGGAAGATTCGATTTGTAGAAATACGGCGTCGCTGCTGCACTTGGAGCTGGACGTGGTGGGTACCTGCTGCGACGAAGCGGTGGATAATGAAGAAATTCCATCGGTGGTGTACGACGAGAAACGATATCTGTACTTGCCATTTCTGTATGAAGCGGAAACAGAATCGGCCATTCGGGTGAAGCAGCTGCTGAAGGAAAATAAACTGGGCAGTGCGAAACTGGCGTTGGAACGATTTGAACGGGAAAATCACATCCAGCTGGCAGACGAGCAGAAAGAAGCGGTGGAGCAGGCCTTGGAATCGGGACTCATGGTGATCACCGGCGGCCCAGGCACAGGGAAGACCACCTTGGTGCGGGCCATCATCACCGCAGCCGAGCAGTATGGCTTGCAAGTACGCCTCATGGCACCCACCGGACGGGCAGCGAAACGATTGGCTATTTCCAGTGGGATCGATGCGGATACCATCCATAAGGCACTGGAGGCAGAAATGCGGGATTCCGGCGGGACCTATTTCAATAAAAATGAATCGGACCCGTTGGAGGCGGACATGGTCATTGTGGACGAAGCGTCCATGATGGATATTTCCCTGTTCTACCACCTGCTTTGCGCCCTGAAAGAAGGGGCCCGTCTCATCTTGGTAGGCGACGTGGACCAGTTGCCTCCTGTGGGGCCTGGATCGCCGCTGCGGTCTCTCATTGCTTGGGAGCAGGTGCCGGTGGTGAAATTGATTCATATTTTCCGACAGAAAGACGGCAGTGGCATCATTGAAAATGCGGCCCTCATCCGAGAAGGGGAAATGTGCCATCCTGATGAAGCAGGGGAGTTCCGTATCATTCCCGTATCGTCCGAAGAAGATGCGTACCAGAAAGTGCTGTCTCTGTGCCATGCCCTGCACTATGGGGAAGAAGAGGGGAAAATGGCGATTCAAGTGCTATCGCCTATGTATCGGGGGCCGTGCGGCGTAGATAATTTGAACCATGCCATCCAGGAAATGATTCATGGCCGGAAGATTCCCACCGGGGCGTCCCACTTCATGAAGGGTGACAAGGTCATGCAGAAACGGAATGATTACGACAAAGGGGTCTACAACGGCGACACCGGCATCGTGTGGGCCGTGACGGATAAAAAGATTTTCGTTCGGTTCTATGAAAAAGAAGTGGTTTACGAAGGGGAAGAAAGAAATAGCCTCCAACTGGCCTATGCGGCGACGGTCCATAAAAGCCAGGGCAGCGAATACGATACCGTCATTTTCGTCCTCCTTCCGACACAGAACATTATGCTTCAAAGAAATCTGCTCTACACCGGTGTGACCCGTGCAAAAAAGAGCACCATCCTCATTACCACCGATTATGCCTTAGAAAAGGCCGTGACCACCCATGAGACCACCAATCGGTATAGTTTGTTTTTGCCGTTGCTCAGAGGGGAAGGGGTTAAAAACAGTTAGGGGCGATTTCGCTAGAGGTTTCAGGTTACTTAGGTTTCTAAGGATTCTCAGGTTGCTCAGGTTTCTCGAATGTGCTGATTGACGCTAGCGTAATCATCGCATCGTCATTTCGACCGGTCGTATTAGTGCGAAATGAAATAAAAGATATGAAACTGGATGTGCACCCCAGTGGAGAAATCTCAAAGCAGTGGCGGAAAAGGCACTAGCTGAAACTATCCCGTTACGGTTTTATTCAGCTAGATGGAATCTCGCTAGAGGTTTGAGATTTCTCCACTT
>DBLC01000054.1 GCA_002297935.1 Dialister sp. UBA734 | reverse complement strand
ACGATGCTTTGGATAAAAATTCTTATAATTTCAAACTCTTTGATTAAATCAGCGTTTCCCTAGACTTTATAGGCACATTAGAGATCCCCAAACAACCTTTGTCTTGAAAGAGATGATTCCATCTTTCATATAAAATTTGCGGCGCTTCCAAATTTTGTGCGCCGCCACCACCATTACGCACTTCGCACTATTCTTACGCACTATTCTCCAAAGATGACGTTTTCGTCATCTTCAATCTCACATATAAAAAGCCCCCAGTCTACAAGGCCGGGGGCTTGGCCGTGCAAAAGCTCGGCAATTACGCTCTCTTTGCTTCTGCTTCTTCCTGTTCTGTGCAGATCAGGTTGCCAATGGTGCAGCTTGTCTTGCAAGCAGACTGGCAGGAAGTCTGACATTCACTGCAGCCTTCGAACTTAATGGAGTCCTGCAGAGAAGACTGGTTGATAGTAACGATGTGTTTGGACATAATGTCACCTCCCTGATACGACTATTCTGAAATAATGATACCATAGACAGAAAGAAAGCACAATATTTTTTATCGGTTAATTTCTATTACAGGTTACTCAGGTGGCACAAGTTACTCAGGTTGCTCACGTTTCTCAAATGTGCCAAGTAAATAACTCAAACTTTCCCCCCGAAAATATCATGTTGTACTGATATAATCTGATATCGGATATATAACATACAGTTAACAGTGCTTGTCTGTTATCCTTGTGTGTGAACGCCCCAGACGCTTTGGCTCATTTCATACCGCTCCTCTTTCATATTGCCTTTGGGAATACAACAAAGATTCTTCGACACGCCCTACGGGCGGCTCAGAATGACACTAGTAAAAAAATGCCATTTGAGACATTAATAACACTACGGCTTCTCTGTTAACCTCGATTTTGCTCACAACCGTTCTTTTGTTACCTCTAACCCTGCATGCTTCTTTTAGTCATCCTGAGCCGCCCGTAGGGCGATGTCGAAGGATCTTTGTGTTATTCCTTGGGACTATTTGTTTCGCTTATGGTATGAAATGAGACTTCCCGTTTTAGTATGCCTTCCATTGACACTACTCTTCCGTTAGATGCTAAATACGTAAGAATTCTATGAAATCACAATGTTTCTTTGATTTTATCGATATTTTTAACCGGTTTTATAGTGGGAAATTTGAACAAATAAAAATAGCGGCGCTTCCAAATTGTTTGCGCCGCCACCTTCATTACGCACTACGCACTTCGCATTACGCACTCAAAAGATCTGCCACAATCCATATACGAGGCCAACGGGCAGCAAAGTGATCGCTACCAATGCCCCCATGCAGCCGTTTTTCTTTCCATTAACCACGAACCAGTCGTCGGCAATGTCTTTCATTTCTCTAAATTCTCGTTCCAACCCTTGCATGATACGCCACAGTTCTCGGCAATCCGCTTCAGTCATTTCTTCTGTCTCATGGGCCAACTGCTGGGCTTTTTCTTCTTTTTCCTGCTTCCGTTTTTCTTCCCGTTCTTTTTCTTTCTCTTCCGCTCTCTTCATTTGTCCTTTCAGATTTTCACGCCAATCGCCGCTTTCTTCTTCCTGAAGAGCTTCTTCTTTTTCCTTCTTTTCTTCCTCTTTTTCCTTTTCTTCCTGGGCATGCATCTTTTCTGCATCCACCGCTTTTAAGAGTTCCTTCTTCAGTTCATCCATATCTTCGGTGTATTTATGAAGAGCCGCATCCCACAGGGCATAGTCCAATTTCTTTTTGAAATCATACATAGTACCCGATGTGGCCTGCTGAAACAGGAACTGGGTATTGTCCATATCCGCAAAAATTTCACCAATTCGGCCTTTGTTTTTAAATTTAGATTTACCAACTTTTACAAAATACATATAAGTCCCGATGTGGGCTCTCAAATTTCCCATCGGGCTATCATTTTCATGTTTCTTATCAAAAAATCCCATGGATCCGTCTCCTTATGCTGTAGTATATGAATTAGTATTTTCTTATTATATATAAAATCATCATAGGTGGCTAGTCATTTTGTAAATAGTAGCTTCTCGTTAATTTAAATTTCAACTAGAACCAACTGGAATTAAAGATTGTTGCTAGTTGCTGGTTGTTAGTTGTTTGTTGTTGGAACCAAACAACTAACAACCAACAACTAACAACAATTTCCAATTCCTAGTCACTAGTCACCAATTAATACATCGCCTCATAGCCTTCTTTCAAGGTCATGAGGCCCACGCCCATGGCACGCATAAGGCCATGGACATAGCCTAAATCCCGCTGGAACCAATCGTCCTGCCGACTGCCTGCTTCTACCAGAATGCGAGATTCCAAGGTCGTTTCTTCTGGTAAATGCAATTCTTCCATCAATTTCGCCTGGTCTACGGTGACCAACCGGGAGAAAGACCGCAGCACTGCCCGGAGCAGCGAATCGGAAGAATCAGCGATTTCTACCATGCGCACCAAAGAATAAGCCCGTTTTCCCACTTGGCTGTCATAAAGCAGCAGCACTGACCGTCCCAACTGCTGCCCCCTATTTCCTAAAAATGTCATATCCCGTGACAACACGGCCCCAAAGGGTGGCAGCACTTTTTGTCGGCGCATCTGTTGAAACAGGGTGTTCTTTGTCAAAAGTTCCACCCGCTTGCCTTCTTCCAACCGATACAGACCGTGGGGAACGCCCATCCATATATCTCTATGGGCCAAAAGCCAATCACTGATGACCTGGCTATAAGGTTCTCTCGTATCGGCGGTGACACCGAAACGATTGACATAGTCTTTTTGGTACAGCGATGTGGGATGCTTACTGTCTGTTTCCAATTGCAAAAGAAGCTCCGCCTTGGTCATTTGTCCCGCACTTCGTAAGCCCAGACTGACCGGTTCCGCATAGGTTCCATGAAATAAATATAACGTAGATACCCCAAGAGACGCCGCCAGTTGTTTGAAGCAGATGGGCTCTTCGTTTTTCTTTTGCAACCCATAGCGATCATTGGACGCTCCTGTCACCAAAGCAATGGCTTGCAGCTGGATGTCCTTTTCAATTTGCAGCACCTTTTGAATCAAATCTTTTTGCAGTGACTCTTTGACACTCCATAACCGAAGAATCCGCCCCAGCACCGTTTCTTTCAAAGGACTGGAAATGAGTTCAAAAAGAGAAATCCGATTTCCCGAAAAATCCATGGTCATGAAATCGAAATGCCCTATTTCTTGGGTCAATCCATTGGTGAGCCGCACCGCCCCATTCAAAAAGACGCCGTGGAAAAATTCTTTCTGCTCCTGCAGGACCAGAAGCCACCGAGAGTCTTGCTTCATGGGCCCCATGGACGTATGGACCATTCCCCAATTGGTCTCCGTCCGTTTCAAATCCGGCAAATGAGCGAGCAAATACTCCGCTGCCACTTCCTGCACCGACCGTTTCGTATCGACGGTGACGCTTTCCTCTTGGCAATAGGGTTTCTGATACAACTGATCCGGATGGGCCATGTCCTTGTCCAGTTGTTCCAACAATTCCGTTTCTGTATATTTCATCTTGCATGCCTCCGCTATATATGTTATTATCTTACCACAAACGTAGACATACGGTAGCAGATTCTTTTCAGACAAGAGAGAAAAATGAAATAAAATTTCAAAAATCTTGTTGACAGAAAAGAAACTGGATGATATAATCATCTACGTTGTCGGGGCATAGCGCAGTTTGGTAGCGCACTTGGTTCGGGACCAAGGGGTCGCAGGTTCAAATCCTGCTGCTCCGACCAATATGCGGGTGTAGCTCAATGGTAGAGCGCCAGCCTTCCAAGCTGGTTACGAGGGTTCGATTCCCTTCACCCGCTCCATTATTCCTGAATAGCTCAGCCGGTAGAGCGCGTGACTGTTAATCACGATGTCGTAGGTTCGAACCCTACTTCAGGAGCCAATGGCCTGTTCGTCAAGTGGTTAAGACACCGCCCTTTCACGGCGGGTTCGGGGGTTCGAATCCCCCACAGGTCACCAATTTGGGCGATTAGCTCAGCTGGGAGAGCGTCTGCCTTACAAGCAGAATGTCAGCAGTTCGATCCTGTTATCGCCCACCAATAAAAAAAGACATCACGTGACTGGTCTCCGTGGTGCCTTTTTTATTTGTATTTATTCCTTTTTACGTCAACTGGTCGAACTGCATCCGTGACTCACTATCATTTGCGCGTCCCTTCGGTCCTTCAAATGATGTTCGCTACGGAACCAGTTCATCTCCTGTTGTCGTCCACCAATGAAAAAAGACATCACGTGACTGGTCTCCGTGGTGCCTTTTTTATTTGTGATGTAAGCGGTATGAAGCACATAGTGTTTCATACCGCTTTTTGAATAGTGCGTAGTGAGGAGTGCGTAGTGCGTAGTGATGGAAGGGGCGCACAATTCATATAGCGCCCCAATACCCCATTTTTATAAAATATAAAATTGTGCGGCGCTATATAATTTGATGCGCCGCCACCACCATTCCTCATTCCTCATTCCTAATTCCTCATTGCTCTTATAACATCGGAAGTGTGGAGCCGCCGATCGGAATGATATAGGCCGATGCGTCCTTCCCCATCTTGGCAAAAGCGGCGTCAATGGCGGTTTGTAGGTCGTGGAAAGGAACCATATTTGCCTTTTCTACCAGTGCGTCGTCCATGTCGGTTACCAAGTAGATGGTACATTTCTGCTGTACCAATCCCAGTGCAGCAGATTTATGACCGCCCAATTCAAAGTGTTCATGAATGGCTTGGATACGTTCTTCCGGTGTGTCATAATTCTGTATCCAACGACCAAAGGTATCGCTGCCATAGCCTTCTTTGCAGGAAGCGGCCACCACCATGATGCCCCTTTCTCGGACGGCGTGTTTGGCATTGTCGATGGATTTCTGTGCCTGGTAAAGGTTGATATCTTTCGGATAGCCGCCGGTGGATACGATCACCACATCGGCTGGTTTCTCGATTTGGATTTTATAAATTTCATCCAAGAAATGGCATGCTTTGCGATGGGCAGCAACGGGATGCCCCGCAGCGGCATAGGCAATCTGCTTATGGTCATCCAGAACAACATTGACAATGAAATCCACCGGGCAGTATTTCGCTACTTCTTCGATGTCGTCACGGACCGGATTGCCTTCCAAATTTCCTGCATAGGAACCAGGGCGAATCATATTTTTGTGATTGGACTGAATGGATTCCCGAGAAGCCACGCCGGGCATGATGGCTTTCATACCGCCGCTGTAGCCGGCAAAATAATGATATTCCACATTGCCCACCAGAATCCGTCGATCCGCTTCCGCCACGGTGCGGAAAATATCTACCGACGTGCCATTTTGGCAAGTTCCCATATGGATACAGTCATCAGGATTGCTGTCGATGCAAGTGACTTTTTCGTATACTGCATCCCCCACCAACCGGCGATGTTCCTCTTCGGTCATCGGGCGATGAGAACCAAGGCCAAAGACAATGGTTACGTCTTTCATAGAAATATGGGCTTTTTCCAATTCTTCCAGCAAACAAGAAACAATCACCCAAGAAGGAACCGGCCGGGTCACATCACTGGTGATGATGACGATTTTTTCTCCTGGTTTGACAATGTCAGAAAGTTTTTGTGAATCAATGGGATGCGCCAAAGCCCGCTTCACTTCCGCCTCTTCCGATTCTACCGCCGGACAATGCTTAGACAGCAATTCTTGCACTGGATGGGTTTCTTCAATCTGAAATGGTACGTAGTCTTTGAAATATTTAATCTGATAGTTCATGGAATTTCCTCTTTTCTATGATTGGTGACTGGTAGACTGGTGACTCGTGACTCGTGACTCGTGACTGGGGAAAGTCGCCAATACGTCAATTAACAAATATAATATCTTCTATGTGTATTATAGCAAATGGTTCTTACTTTTACGAATAGCAAGAAATCATAAAGTCTAAATGTATGCATGAGTTTTTTAGAAGAATAACATCGGCAAAAGATGCCAATGGACACAATCATCTCTCATCTCATTTGAGGAACATAAGAACCTGCAGAACCTTTTCCATAACAGAAATCATCGCCTATTTCTCTTCACTTAACAGCTTTTTGCCTCCAGCCCCCTAATCCCCAATGTTGTTAAGTTAAGGATTTGCGTTAGTAGATATGATTTCGCTGGAAGTTAAAGGGTTCTTAAGGTTCTAAGGGTTCTTAAGTTTCTCGAATGAGCCTATACACGCTAGCGTTATCATCTCATTTGAGGACCGTGAGAACCTTCAGAAC
>DBLC01000084.1 GCA_002297935.1 Dialister sp. UBA734 | reverse complement strand
TCTACCACTGAGCTACTTCCGCGCTGGCGACCCGGATCAGATTTGAACTGACGATCTCCGCCGTGACAGGGCGGCATGTTAGACCACTACACCACCGGGCCGCACGTAAGTTACGAGTAATAGTATACCCACGATTTCCATTTTTGTCAAGCACTTTTTGAAAAGTTTTTTTAATTGGTGACTGGTGACTCGTGACTGGTGACTGGGAAATAGGAAATAGGGATTAGTAGCCTAGGCCCTAGGGATTAGGAAATAGGTTTATGGTTTATATACCGAGTCCACATAAAACAATTTGCCATAAAGAAATCCTCATTGGTTTAAGGGTTGTGTATTTCATTAACCCCTAAACCAATGAGGATGTGAAAGCATAGAAGTGCCTCATCAGTAACACGGTACATAAACCTTAAACCCGCAAATTTTATGCAGTAAAAATGTCACTACATAACCACGCTTCCATATACTAGTTTCCCTTCAACGAACTCAGCAGCGTTGATGCCAGTATCAGCACGGCCCCAATAATTTGGGCCGTTCCCATGGGTTCATGGAGCCAGAAGGCTGACAGAATGATTGCCACAATGGGGTCCATGTAGCTGAAAATGGCAGCGGTTTGTGCTTTCAGATAGTGCATACTGCCGAAATACAGCGTATAGGTGACACCGGTATGGACAATCCCCACGATGAGAAGAAAAATGGTGGTTGTCATAGAGAAGGTCAAAGAGGAAATCGGTTCCATGAGGAGAGTATAAGGAAGCAGCACCAAGCTGGCCATGCCCAGCTGCATGATGGTCATATCGTAGGCGCTGATATCTTTCAGGAACTGATTGAGCAGCATCACCGCCGCATAGAACGCTGCAGCCCCCAGGCCCAGCAGGATACCATAGGTGGTGACCCCTTCTCCAGGTTCGGTCAGCACGCCAGAAATCAGAATCATCCCCGCAAAAGCCGCTGCCACACAAAGGCTCTTCAGCACGGTCAGTTTCTCTTTCACCACCAAAGGAGACGCCAAAATGACAAAAACAGGAGCCATGTAATAAGACAAGGTCGCCGTGGAAACGGTGGTATAGCGGTAGGATTCAAACAGGAGAATCCAATTCACCCCGATGGCCGCGCCGGAAAAGAAAAGGACTTTCAGATTTCTGTGAATGGCTTCCTTGGATAAGGCAGAATGGCTCAACCTCACCACCAATAGCAAAAACACAGTCCCGATAAGCCCTCTGGCTTCAGCGATCACCGTAGAAGGCAATTCCACGTAGCGCACAAAAATGCCTAAGGTGCCAAAAATCATCATGGTTAATAAAAATTGCAATCTGGCTTTATTAGATTCTTCTTTCATAGATGCTCCCTTTTTTGACAATAGCCGCTTATCTCTTGTTCTGACACAAATGTGAGTGACATGGTGACTAGTGACTCGTGACTGGTGACTGGGATTTTGGAGTCATACCGCTATTATCACAGCTGCTAGCTCTTAGCTGTTAGCCACTAGCCGGTGGCAGCCAGAAACCAGTAGCTAATAGCTGTGACTCTAACGATATAAGGTGATTCCCCCAGTCACAAGTCTCCAATAGTATTTATTTTGTCATTTCAAAACTGCTCTTTATTAGAGCAAGAATGGTTTCATCAGAAACCGTTTCATTTAGTATAACAGAAATCCAGGTCTTATGGTTCATATGATAGGCAGGATAAACACCTGGAATTTGATGTATTTCTTCTTCCCGCTTCTTATCCAATTTCAAATTGATTACATCTACCATGGTATGGTCTTGATTCTTGTCCAATACTTTCCGTTCTACATTCATAAGCAAAGCAAACCATTTCCCACTCCTGGGATGTCGAAAGGTTCCATAGGAATGATACCGTTTTTCTTTGGCCCAGGGAAAATCCGGTTCTACATTGTATATTTCTTTCATGCACCTCGCCAACCGATTGGCCTGGTCTGATACAAATAATTTTTCATCACAGCAAGCCTTTGCTATTTGCATCAGTAAGGCTTCATAGCTATGTCTTACTTCTTGCACATATTCTCCGCAAGCACCCTTTTGGCGAATCTGTGCATATTCTTCTCCATTCATTTCATCGATCACCTGGCCTTGTACATTTCCATCCGGTGTCACAGAAAGAATGGCTTTAAAATCGCCATTCAAAAAGGGCGTCTCATACACATATCGACTTTTTACATTTTGAAATCCATAAGAAACCATTTTTTCTACACGCCAATGTTTCTTTTGAAATATCATTTCTTCTATAGAGAGCATTTATTTTCCCTCCTCATTTTCTATGTCATTATTACTACGACTATTGTACCAAAGATGTCTATGATGGGAAACGCTGATTCCACGGTTAACTGTTGACGGCTGACGGTTGACGGCAAAATGTACTGCCTACCGCTTACTGCTAACAGACTACTTTCCCCATTCCCATTTCATCTGATACGTAGTATAATAACTAATAATTATCTTAGAAATAGATAATTCAATGACTTTTAGTCGATTTATTTCGCCATGACATAGTAGTTAAGGAGTGTGGAAGACATATGGCAATTAAAACAAGAAAAATCGGGATTATCGGTGCGGGCAATGTAGGCTCCCACCTGGGACTGCAGCTGGCTGTACAGGGGCTGGCTGATGAAGTGGTATTTTATGATACCAACAACGACAAAGCGGTCGGCGAATCTTTGGACCTGATGGATGCTGTCAGCTACCAGCCTCATCATTTCGAAGCCTACGCTGGTACCGTAGCCGATATGAAAGATGCAGATATCATCATCAATGCGTCCGGCAAACCTCGTCTGCCGGGACAGACCCGTCTGGACATGATGGACGGCGGCATCGCTACCACCAAAGAATTCCTGCCGCTGATTGAAAAATCCGGCTTCGACGGCATTATTATTTCTATTTCCAATCCCTGCGACATCATCGCTGAATACATTCAGTACAAACTGGATTGGCCGAAGAATAAAATCATCGGCTCCGGCACCGCGCTGGACTCTGCTCGTCTGCAGTACCAGCTGTCTGACCAGCTGAAAATCAACCGTCGTTCCCTCACCGCTTACCTTTTGGGCGAACACGGTGATTCTAGCATGATTCCTTGGAGCCATGTCACCGTAGCTGGCAAGAAATTGGATGAACTGTTGGCTGAAAAACCGGACCTGTACAAAATGGATCCAAAAGATGTCATTCTGGAAAAAGTTCACCGCGAAGGCTATGTAGAAAATACCACCAAAGGCTGCACCGAATTTGGCGTCACCTCTGCCACCGCCGAACTGGTTCGTGCCATTTATCACAACGAACACAAAGTTCTCCCCGTCTCTGTATACCTGGATGGCCCCTACGGCGTCAAAGACAGCTTCGCCTCTGTTCCGGTTAAAATCGGCAAAGACGGCGTAGAAGATATCATCGAACTTCACCTCACCGAAGAAGAACAGAAAGAATTCGAAGCTTCTATTCAGGTACTGAAAGAACACTTCGCTAGAGCACTGACTCTGTAATACATTTGCATTAGAAAAGAGCAATGAATCATTGTGGTTCATTGCTCTTTTTTGATGAAATAAGTTCCTCAGGTTACTCAGGTTTCTCATGGTTCTCAGGTTGAAATATCCCGTTAACGGATATCGTCATTTCGACCGACGGGATTTGTGCGGAATGACTCCACAGAGTAGTCCAGTACTATGCTAGACAGGAGTGGAGAAATCTCAAATCTCCAGCGAGACACCATCCAACTGAACCAAGCCATAACGGGACATTTCAGCTATCTCTCTTACCGTCACTGCTTTGAGATTTCTCCACTCCTCGAAACACTGCGTTTCATACTTTCTGCACCATTAATTACCGGTCGAAATGACGACGTGCTGATGACGCCAGTCTCTCTTGGCACATTTGAGGAACCTGAGAAACCTTAGAAACCTGAGAAACCGGTAAGCGCTACTGTCTACCGCCAACTGCCTACTTTATAGAAAAAATATTGGGGCACTTTATGAATTGTGTGCCCCTTCCACCATTACGCACTACGCACCACGCATTACGCACTATTTCATCTCCATGGACAACTTGCGATAAGTTATTTCTTCCATAGCCTCGAAAAATCCACCGCCGGTGTCATAATCGCCAAAATAACCATCACGATACCCACCACTTGGAGTCCTACGAAGCTCATGTGAAAAATAAGGCATGAAAGGATTACAGACGCCGCCGGTTCACTGGCTGCGGTAATCAGCGCTTGCTGGGGCGATAAATACATGAGTCCTGCATTATACAGCAGAAAGGCCGTGACGGTGCCGAAGACAACAATCCAGGCCACGCCCCAGAATATTTCCAAGTCAAAGAAAGCCAGCCAATTCATATGCGGTTCAAAGGCCCAGCAAGCCAAAGCGCCAATAATCATGCTCACCGCCAGGACGAAGGTCTTGTTGACTTGCAGGAAAATATGCTTCGGATAGATAGATGCAAAGGAATAGACCACCCCATTGAATAACGCCAAGGCCACACAGAGGAATGACACGCTGAGTTTCGACGGGTCCCCGCCGGTGACCAAAAGATAAGTTCCGCCTACAGCCAGAATGACTGTGACAATTTCCTCTTTTGAAGGCAGCCGTCGGTACCGGATAGAGTTGTAGCAAATCACCATGGCCGGACAGCTGTAGAGAATCACCGTCGCGGTAGCCGCATTGCCGTACGCAATGGCCTCAAAGTAGGTGTAATGCATGAGCATCAAGCCGAAGAGGGCATAGATGATGATATCTATCCAAAGTTTTGGCTTTTCTTTCAAAATCGCCAGGCTGGGTTTCAATTCCCCTTGCCACAAGGTGATCCCAATCAAAATAAATCCTGCTGCCATCATTCGGAACGCCGTGAGCTCCATGGCATTCATGGAAGAGTGGGCAAAGAAATTCTGTGCTCCAATCCCACTGCCGGCCCACATGATGCCTGCACAAACCACCATGGCAATAGCCGTTTTGGACGAACGATTTTCCATCATAGTATCACCTCCTGTGTTATCTTTCTTACTTTAGTGACAGTAGGTATACTCTCGCTAAAGCGTACAGGTTACTCAGGTTGCTCAAGTTTCTTAGTCTACTCAGGTTTCTCGAATGAGATCATAACATTACGAGCACGTTCGAGGAACCTGAGCAACTTGAGCGACCTGAGTAACTTTACCGTAAAAGAAATCATCCCATATTTCTCTTTAGCAGTTACTCATTTTCCCTTCACAAACGTCGGTGCCACAATCGCCAGGAGTACCAACAGGATGCCCACTGCCTGCACCGTATCGAAATGGGTTCCGAAAAGGAAATAGGACGCCACCACAGAAACCGCTGGCTCGATGGTGGCCGTCACAGAGGCCTGGGACTCGCTCAACCATTTCAATCCTGCGTTGTAGCAAGTAAACGCCACCGCGGTACCGCATACCACGATCCAGAACACATCAAACAGCACATCGCTGTGCAAGAATCCGGAAATATCCTGTAATGGGTCCACCAGAAACGCCGCTATAGCGCCAGTAAACATCCCTATAGAGAGAATAAACGAATTATCCAACTCCCCCATCAAATGCTTCGGATAGACCGCACAGACCGCAAAGAACACCGCCGACGCCAATCCCAGGTACACACAATCAGAAGGTACAGAGAGTCGTTTCACATCACCGCCGGTGACCAAGAGAAATACCCCCACAATGGCTAGTACCACTGCGGTCAGTTCTCCTATCTGAGGCCATCGCCTTTGAGAAATAGCCATCCACAGAATCACTATAGCGGGACAAGTATACTGAATCACCGTAGCAGCCGCCGCATTGCCTGCTGCGATAGAAGCGAAATAGGTATAGTGCATCGCCATGAGACCAATGACACCATAAAAAGCAAGCTCCAGCCACAGAATCGGCCGCTGACAAAGGGCCTGCCATCCGCTTCTGACCTTCCCTTTAGCAAGGGTCACTCCCAACATAATGGCTCCGGCGCAGAACATACGAAATACGGTCAGATCCATGGAATCCAACGCACTTTTCCGAAAAAAATCCTGCGCCGCCAGCCCACAACCAGCCCACATGAAACCGGCCGTGATGACAAGTAGAATGGAAATGAGTTTCATAGGCGATGGCTCCTTTTCTTGTTGATAGTGACTGATGACTCGGGCATGCTGTATCTAATCACTAGTCACGAGCCACCAGATTATATAACACAAAAACCCGCCACAGGGCGGGTCATTTTCTCGTGGTGGGACTATTTGGATTCGAACCAAAGACCTCTTCGATGTCAACGAAGCGCTCTGACCAGCTGAGCTATAACCCCGAGTATTGATAGAATTTATTATACAAGATAGAAAGTAGAATTGCAATGGGATTTCGCAATAAATGCCAAGTGCTGCTAGGATAAAAATAATATCGGTGACTGGTAGACTAGTGACTGGTGACTGGAGCCATATCTTCTCTCCTGGGAAAGCATTTATTATTACAAACTTACCACCTAAAAAGTTACTAAAAGCATTGACAGAATCTTGCATTTCATAGGAGTCTTATATGTTCTGCGTTCAATGGAAAAGCTATTTCAATAGCGGTCATACTAAAACGAAAAGTCTCATTTCATCTCGTTAATCACACAAAAAATTGCAAGGAATAACACAAAGATTCTTCGACATCGCCCTACGGGCGGCTCAGAATGACATAAAAATTTAACAACGCTAGAGAGAAAGAAAAGAACGATAGTGAATGGGGCTAACAGATAGGCGGTATCCTTGTATGTAAATCATTGGGTATCCTTCTTAGCGTCATTCCGACCGCAGTGGAGGAATCTTTTTCGTTTTTTCTTTAGCTCTATGAAAGACTAGCGATATGCAATGAGCCAAAACGTCTGGGGCGTTCACATATAAGGCTAACAGACAAGTATCATCTATAGTAGGACGCCTGATACTAGAGATTCTATCATTATCAAATGTCCTATTAAAGGGGAGAAGTTTGCGTCACTATATAAAAAGTGGTGGAAGGGGCGCTTCTAAATTGTGTGCGCCCCTTCCACCACTTCTCACTTCTAACTTCTCACTTCTAACTCTCCCCAAGAAACAAGTGAGTATACAATTCCTATCCCTTTTGAACAATAAAAAGCCCGCCATACGGCGGGTCATTTTTCATGGTGGGACTATCTGGGTTCGAACCGGAGACCTCTTCGATGTGAGCGAAGCGCTCTGACCAACTGAGCTATAGCCCCATGTGATGGGATTATTATAGCACCAGTTGCCCGAATTGTTAAGCCCTTTTTATAAAATAATTCCAGGGAAACGCTGACCATCGGAAAATCTACTAAAGAAATAGGGTTTAAGGTTTCATTCTCCCTTCCCCATCACCAAAAGCAGTAAAAGTACTGTAAGCTGCTAACTACACACTTTCTATAAAAAAAGGGGGTATTGGGCAATGCTGTTAAGTTAAGCGAAATATGTGATGATCCCTTTCGTGGGAAAGGTTCTTAAGGTTCTAATGGTTCTGAAGGTTCTCAC
>DBLC01000135.1 GCA_002297935.1 Dialister sp. UBA734 | reverse complement strand
ATAAGTTAACGGTTACTGGAGATACATCGCTGAAAAATACTACTATTACAGGTGATTTGACTGTAACAGGAACTATCACTACAGATAAAATGGTCTTTGGTGATAAGGCAACCAACAATTATACCGAAATTGATAAAGGTCATATTACGTCTAAAAATGATGTACTAGCTGGTGACGCTACGAAAAAGAGTAGCAGTATGGAACTGGATCATTCTAAGCTGGAAATTGGGGTCACGGATAAGGATAGCAATAGCCATCTGACGATGGATGCCAATCAGACACATCTGAAAAATAGTGATTTGGCAGAAAAGAACTTCTCTGATATCGTAGCGGACAAAGATAAAATCAAAACGACCGTCAAAGATGAGAATGGCAATGTATCCTCTATCAAAGAAAGTGCATCCGAAATCAATCACTATGTAGAAGATAAAGATAAAAACTGGTCTACCAATCATCAGGATGCAACTAGTGCAACCACGACTATTTCCAATAAGGATGGTACCCAGAGTACCAAGACAGAACAGACCACAACGGATATTACCAATACCGCTATATCCGGGACTATCAAGAATGATGCCAAAGATATTGAAAATATTGCTAGTGGAAAGATTACAAACAAATCGAATACGATGGATACGACTGTAACTGGTAAAGCCACTGAATCCTATGGCGAATTGGAAACTACCATCAATGGAAACCAGTCTACTACGGTGAAAGGTGACGTAAAGGAAGATTATAAAAAGAATCTGACCACTACCGTAGGTGGAAATGAACTTCATGAAGTGACTGGCACCAAGACGGAAACCGTAACAGGCATGGTGACGGAAAACTTTGAAGGTGGACAGGAAACTAATGTCACTGGTGATCAGACTACCAATGTCAGCGGTACCCAGACCACCACAGCAACAGATATCAAACGGAATGCATCTAGTAGCATAGTAGATCGTGTTTCTAATGGTTATGGTACCAATACAGAGACTAAAGTGGCTGGTAAAACAACCACTGATATGATTATCACAGGAACTGGTGAAAAAGGACAGTATATCCGTGGTGCTAATGAATCCAGAGATTACCTCATCAAAGGCACTCTGAAAAATTCGGAAACAAAGACCGCAGAAGCTACCTCTACAGAGATCACTGATGGTACCAATACATCTGCTACCATTCAAGATAAAGCCAATTTGGCTGGCTCTGTGACTAATGGAACCGAAACTGGTGTCAGCGGTATCCACGGCAATGCCGATGGCAGTGTATCTATTGATTCTTCCGTAGCTGATAAGAGTGGCAATATTTCTACTATCAACCAAAAGAAAGGAAGCATTACATCTTCGGTAAGTGATGGTACCAATACTACGGTTATCAGCCAGGATAAGAATAATGTAACCATTGCTTCTAATAATGGTATCGTGGCTATGGGTGGAAAAGATATCATTAATAATGCGACGGATACCATTACCAATACAGCAGGTACAAAAATCACAGATACAGCAGGTGATTCCAGCGTAACAACGGAAAATGAAAAAGGTACTACATTTACCAAGACGGGTTCTACCGCTTTCAGTGATGCAACTGATGCACCGAAAGACACCAATATTTCTGGTAATAAGCTGACTACTGGTCGTGTAGAATCCAATGAACTGAAAGTATCTGATAAAGATGGAACCAATACAGCTGATTTGAATGTAAAAGCAGGAGAACATGGCGGTGTCACTGCATCGGCAGGCAATGGAGCAACAACCGGTTCTTTTGATGTGAAAGCTGATGAAGTGGGTAGTTCCGTGAAAGATGCAGCTGGAAATGGTTCTGATTTCCGGCAGCGGATTGATGCCATCATGGGTAACGTGAAATCTGCGGATGGAGAATCGGAAGTGATTCAGAAAGGAAATCAGATTACTTCTGAAGTCGGAAAAGGAGAAACTACCAATTCCAAAGTCACTCAAACAAAAGACATGCTCCAGACTGCTTTGACTGACGGCACAAATTATAACGTATCTCAAGATGCTGCCAATGCATCGGCCAAACTGCTGACAGATGGAACAAAAATCAATAAAACTCTGGACAATTTGGATTCTTCGGAAAAGACGATGACCAATGGTACGTATAAGACCTCCTCGCTGCAGACAGCACTTGATATTACTAATACCGCGAAAGACGGAACCATCAAAAATGATGCTAAGGATATTGAAAACATTGCTAGTGGCAATATCAAGAATAGCTCTGCTACCATGGAAACTACTGTGACTGGTAAAGCCACAGAATCCTATGGTGAATTGGAAACTACCGTCAATGGAGACGAGAAACATACTGTCAAAGGTAACCAGACCAATGAAGTAGATGGAAACCAGACTAATACCATCAAAGGCAATCAGACAACCACTGTCACTGGCGATATTTCCAATAGTGCAACAAACATCACCAATGAGGCATCTGAAAAACTGACTGATAAAGTGGGAAGCAATACTCGGGTACTGGATAATGATGGACTCACTGATACGGTAGGAAATACCTCTTTCAAGCAGCGTATCGATGATATCATGATGGAAGCGAAGCAGGGGACTATCACCAGCGATGCGAAGAATATTGTGAACAAGGCTACGGAAACTATTACCAATGATGCGGTGAATATCACCAATAACGCAACTGGTATCATTTCCAGCAATGCCTCTGAAATCAAGAACAAAGCCGATAAGCTGATTTCCAGCAAAGTGGGTGAAAATACCTATCAGAATATCGAAGATGGGAAGATTACGGAATCTATCAAGAATGGAACCAAACAGAATCTGACCCAGTCTGATGCGGACAAGACAGAACATTCTGTGGTGGATGGTGCCAATGCTTCTGTAACAAGACAGACTTCTACGACTATTGAAGAAGCGATAAAGGATGGAACCAATGTCAATGCTTCTCTCAAAAATGCAAGCATGTCGGCTGAAGCTATTACCAATGAAACACAGGCGAATACCGTCGCTTCTACAGTCAATGGTACGACATTCACTAATTCTGATGCAGCGACTGCGTTGGCAGAAGGTGGTGCTACCAATACCACCATCAAAGGGAATACCATCACCACTGGTAAAGTGACCATGGATTATGCACAAGTCATGAAAGACCTGGGTGTCAACGGTAATGCCAATGTCAAAGGCAAGACTACCACAGGTTCTTTGGAAGTGACTGGCACTTCGACCCTCAAAGGTGATGTGACCATGGAAAGCAATGCTACGGTGAAGAAGAATCTCACTGTAGAAGAGAATGCCACTATAAAGAAAGACTTGACCGTGGAAGGCACTACGACTACCAAAGATCTCAAGGTAACAGATAATGCTACCGTTGGTGGTACATTGGAGGTAACCAGCAAAGCAACTTTCGGTGATTCTGTAGATATTGCAAAAGATTTGGCAGTAGGTGGTAATGCGACTATCACTGGTGATGTGACCGCTAATTCCTACAAAGTAGGTAATAATACCTACATCGATGCCTATGGTATCAATGCCAACAACCAGAAGATTACCAACGTTGCTGATGGGGTTATTTCTGAAGGCAGCAAGGATGCTGTGAACGGCGGTCAGCTGTACCAGGTGAAGAATGACTTGGAAGGCAAGGTGAACAAAGTGGGCGCCAATGCAGCGGCTATGGCGAACTTGCACCCCATGGAATTTGATCCGGACTCCAAGTGGAACATTGCGGCTGCTATGGGCAACTACGGTAGTGAAACCGCTACTGCCATGGGTCTCTTCTATCGGCCCAATGAAGACGTGATGGTGAATCTGTCCACTGCGTTTGGGACCGGTGAAAATATGGTCGGCGGCGGTGTGTCCGTTCGCCTTGGTCAGGGCGGCAACAAAGCCACTCGCAAGGAAAACAGCGAACTGAAAGCGAAAGTGGACGACCTCACGGCTCGTATGGATGCGCTCCTGTCGGTATTGAATCCAAATATGTCCAAAGATTTCCCGGACGTACCAGAAAACCACTGGGCTTACGAAGCCGTATCTCGCCTGGCTGGCAATGACATCATTCAGGGCTACCCAGACGGCGAATTCCACGGTGATCGCACCATGACCCGTTATGAAATGGCAGAAATCATTTACAACGCCCTCTCCCGCGGCGCATCGGCAGAAAAGAAACTGGTGGAAGAATTCAAACCAGAACTGCAGGCCCTGGCAGCGTCCAACAAAGCCACAGCAGACGCTCCGGCGGAAAAGGCAGAAGGTTGATGTAGTAGCTAGGGACTAGTGGCTAGGGATTAGGACGGGTATTTCAAATCGATCATTCCTAATCCCTAGGGCCTAATCCCTAATCCCTGGTGCTCCTTCATCACATCTCTGCTTCTCCCCCTCTGCCGGATTGCGGCTTGGGATGTGATTGAAGATAATATAAAAGACTCTCATCGGTGAAAATCGGTGGGAGTCTTTTAATTTGGGAAAGGGTGACTGGTGGACGGGTGACTGGGAGTAGGGATTAGTAACTAGGCCCTAGGGATTAGGATATATAACTCTATTCGTAGAGACAATAGCGTCTTGTCTCCCCCCGTCGGGGGAGAATAAAAGAGGGGGCTGCCCTAGCGGTTTACTTCGCTATGAACATAACATGCGAATTCGGTGACATTCATCGTAACAGTATTCAGCGGTAACGTCATTTCGACCGGTCGTATTTGTGCTTGGTGGTGCAGACGGTATGAAACTGGATGTGTAGGAGAGTGGAGAAATCTCGCAGCACTAGCGGGAAGGGCTTTCTGTTTCAGGTCATAATGGTGAGGCCATATCTCGAGCAAGGCGAGAGAAGATGTTCTAGCGAGCTGTTGTAGTATGTGTCATCAAGCCCTTATCGCTGGTGCTGCGAGATTTCTCCACTCAGGGATCCAAATCTATTTATACCTTCTACTCCTTTTCGCACGAATGCGATCGGTCGAAATGACGGATACGGATATCTTTCAATTAGGGACATGAGGGGGGAGTGGATTGTTATGCTAACCGCTAGAGAGGGCGCCTAAGTGGGGAGAGGAGAACGAATTTCATACCGCCAGAGCGAGCTATCCCCTGGACTTATCGCTGCGCTCAAGTCCTATCCCCTTCCAAAGGAAGGGGACTTTTTGATGGATGATACCAAATGATACCGCTAGGAAAACAATGTGTGGAAAGGTTATGATTCTGCTCTATAGGCTATTTCTAACATTCCCCTTTAAAAAGTGAGTGACAGGGTTAAAAAGGTTATAAAGGGTTATGTACTTGTGATATTCCCATAACCTTTTATACCCCTTATAACCTTGTCACTTGCGGTAATAGGAAATGTTTCACAGAAGCAATGAGTAGAATAATAACCTTTCTAAGAGTCATGTTCCCATGAAGCATAACTCTTAGAAACTCGGAGCCTAATCCCCAGTCACCAGTCACTAGTCACCAGTCACCCATTATCACCAACAATATAAAAAATCTATTACAAAATTTTTTCGGGGGGGGTACACATTGGGTTAGAAATCTAATATAATAAAGATAATATGTTTAAAATACGAGGATGTCTGGTAGATTCATGATTGTTGCTGGTTGTTAGTTGTTGGTTGTTGGGCTCCAAACAACAAACAACAAACAACCGACAACCAACAACAGTGAGCGCACGGGAATTTACGGAATCGCGCAGGTTTCTATGCACTGTGGGGGAAGCCTATGAAATACAAAATGGGAAAGTTCGGGTCATGGGGCTGTATACTGCTTAGTGTACTGTTTCTTTTGGCGTGTTTGCTGGCACCGGCCCAGGCGGCGGAGCCGGGGAAGACGGTGCGTATCGGATGGTATGCGGATACGAGCAGTACCGGCAGCCAGGGGGAGCGCAGCGGCTATAGTTATGAGTATGAGCAAATGGTGGCGGCTTATACCGGGTGGACCTATGAGTATGTGAAGGCTGACTGGAATGAGTTGTTGCAGATGGTGCAAGATGGGGACATCGACCTATTGAGTAATATTTCCTATACGGACGATCGGGCCCAGAAGATGCTCTTTTCTGATTTGCCTATGGGCGAGGAGAAATACTACATCTATGCAGATTTGACCAGTTCGGATATTTCTTCGTCCCATCTGGAATCCTTGGAGGGGAAGCGGATTGGGCTACTCTTTGGAACCACCCAGGAAGCGGCACTTCAGCAGTGGATGGAGAAGCAGCATATCCAGATGCAGCTGGTACCAGTGACCAATTTGAAAGATTCGAAGAAGAAATTACAAAATCACGTGATTGATTGCGTCGCTTCGGTAGAAGTGCCTGTATGGGGCGATATGGGATTTTCCAAGGTGGCTATGTTTGGCACGTCGGATAATTTCTTTGTGGTCAGTCAGAAACGGCCGGATCTGAAGGCGTCTCTGGATATGGCCATGCGGCAGATTGACCAGGATAAGCCGTTCTATGCGGATGATTTGTACAAGGAATATTTTGCCACCACTGGGGCGACGGTCTTTTCTAAGGAGGAGCAGGATTGGCTGGGCCAGCATGGGACCATTCGCATGGGGTACTTGGCAGATGATGCGGGGATCAGTCAGTATGACGAGCAGCACAAGACCGTGGATGGGGTCATCAAGGATTATATCCAATTCGTAGAGCAGAACTTTGGGACAGACCATTTGCAGTTCCAGTTGGTGAAATACGAAACCGTAGAGGACGAAGTGCAGGCTCTGAAGGACCATGACATCGATGTGATTTTCCATTTCACTCACAATCCTTTTGTGGCAGAGCAGTATGGTTTTTCCTTATCCAATTCGTTGCTGTCGGTTAATGTGGCTGCTGTGACGGGAAAAGCAAATTTCAAAGAAAATGAAGCCAATGTGGTGGCTATGGATAAGAACAATCCTCTGGCCATGTGGTATATTTCCTCGCAGTATCCGAAGTGGAAAATCGTTTCCTATGATTCGATGAAAGCGGCAGAAAAGGCGGTGCGCCAGGGCGAGGCGGATTGCTTCACCATCGGGCCCCAGGGTATCGGGAAATACACCAACGATACGAAGCTCCATACGGTATTTCTGACCAAAGATGCGGATATTTCCTTTGCGGTCGGTCGTAACCATGGGGCGCTCCTTTCGATTCTGAATAAAACGCTCAATGCCATGCCGGCTTCGTACTTGAGCGGTTCTTTGGCTATGTATGACAATGCGCTTAGGAAAGTGTCCACCGTGGATTTCCTGAAGGAACATATCCTGGCGGTGACGGCCCTGTCTATGGCGGTGGTTCTTTTGGTGCTGCTCATTATCCTGGATTCGCTCAGGAAATCCAAACGGGCAGAAGCCAGAGCAAAAGCGTCGGCTCTCCGGGCTCACGAGCTGAATCAGAAGTTGCAGCACAGCCAGAAGGAGCTGGAAAAAGCGGTGCAGCGGGCGGAAGAGGCCAGTGAGGCCAAGACGGCGTTCCTTTTCAATATGTCCCACGATATCCGGACGCCTATGAATGCCCTTCTGGGCTATACCCAGCTGATGAAGCGGGAGCTCACCAGTCCTAAGCTCCTGGATTATGAAGCGAAAATGGAGCAGGCCGGTCATTTGCTGCTGTCCATTATCAACAACGTGCTGGACATGGCCCGCATCGAAAGCGGCAAGATGGAAGTGGATGAAAACTATCACAACGTGGGGGATATTTTGTCCGAAGTGTATGAAGTTTTCAAAGTGGAAGCGGACAAGAAACATATCCATCTGATTAAGAATACCCATGTGACCCATCATCACATCCTGTGTGATCGCACGAAGGTACAGGAAATATTTACCAATCTCATTAGCAACGCCATCAAGTACACCCCAGAAGGAGGCACGGTGATTATCAGCTCCGTGGAAGTGCCGGCGGATAAGGCAGGCTACATGGCGGTGGAAACCACCATCAGCGATAATGGCATCGGCATGAGCCCGGAATTCCTGCCGAAAGTGTTCGACGCCTTTACCCGGGAAAGAAATACCACCATCGGGAAAGTGGCCGGTACCGGGCTGGGCATGCCTATTGTGAAGAAATTGGTGGATATGATGAATGGTACCTTGACCGTGGAAAGTACATTGGGCAAGGGCACCACGTTCACTTTCACCTTGCAGCATCCCATTGCGGATGAAATGTATTACAACAAAGAAATCCGAGAGAAACAGGAAGCCCAGTACCAGAAAGTCATTTCCGGGCAGCACATCCTGTTGGCGGAAGATAATGAACTCAATGCAGAAATTGCAGTGGCTCTCCTGGAAGGCATGGGCCTCACCGTGGACCGGGTGGAAGACGGCGTGAAGTGCGTCCAGCGCATGGAAGACGTTCCGGTGGGGACCTATGATTTGATTCTCATGGATATCCAGATGCCCAACATGGATGGCTATAAGGCGACTGAAGTGATTCGCACTATGCCTGACAAGGCAAAAGCACAGATTCCGATCATCGCTATGACTGCCAATGCCTTTGAAGAAGATAAGAAAATGGCACTGGACCACGGCATGAACGGCCATATCGCCAAACCGATTGACGTGGAAAAGATGGAAAAGGTATTGGCGGAGGTGCTGGATAAGTGACTTGTGACTCGTGACTAGTGACTGGTAGCTGGGGATTGGTGGCTAGGCCCTGGGGGTGGGGGACGCGTGCTAAGCTTGTGAGGCTGTTAGCCATAAGCCGCTATAGCTAAAGATTCTGAAGGTTCTAAGGGGGCTGAAGGAGCTCACATGTGACAAAGTGATTGCTTGTGGATTCATCTTTATTTGGGTGAGTGTAGAAAGGATATCAGACTATGCGTGATGAGTATGATTTTTCTAATGCAAGAAAAAATCCTTATGTTTCGCAAACAAATAGATGATTGTAATGAGAGGCTTTACATGCCAATGATAGGTCCGTAGGACATCGCCCCCATCGGGGGAGAATGAAAAGAGGGGGTGTATTTCCCTCGGCCGTAGGCCGGTTGTATAGTTTTTATAAATACGAGGCGGTATAAATAACGATGCTTGATGAGAGTCAAACTGTTTTTATTTCCGCTTAGTATGTAGAAAACCATACAACCGCCCTGCGGGCGAGGGAAATACACCCCCTTTGGTGCCTTCGGCACCACCTTTCCCCCGGAGGGGGCACGGTCCTACGGACCTATCATTGGTATAATAAAATGTGCTTGACTGTATGCTATAATACAAGAAATATGATTTCCCTAGGGCCTAGCTACTAGCTCCTAATCCCAGTCACGAGTCACCAAAAACGAAAGAAGGATCCCAATATGCAAATTGCTATTTCTGCACCGATAAAAGAAGAGTTTCAGCAGGATGTGAATGCTCTATTTCCTGATTGCCAGATTGTCTGGATGGAAGAGATGGACGCTGCCGAAAGGAAACGGGCTATAGAGACGGCGGATGTGCTTTTGTCCCATAACTTGGTGGGCGATTTATCTGTCGATGAATTGGCGCTGCTGGACCGGCCGAAGATGGTGCAGACTACCCGAACCGGAGTGGACCATTTGCGAATGGACCAGTTGCCCAAGGGAATGCAGCTCTATTGCAATGCCGGTGGCTGGGCACGGGGCATTGCGGAATCTACGGTGGGAATGATTATCGTCTTGAATCGCTGCCTGCGGGAGCAGCTGATGGATTTGCGGAAGGGCGAGTTCCATATCTTGGGGTATCACCAGAAAAGCCTTTTGGAACAGACCGTGCTGATTGCTGGATTTGGTGGCATCGGACAGGCGGTGGCGAAGGCCCTTGCTCCTTTCGGTTGCCGGCTGGAAGCAATTTCTCGTCATACCCCGCAGTCTCCTTTACTCGCTGCTGCCTATGAAATGAAAGAGTGGGACACGGCGGTGGCACAGGCGGATGTGCTGGTATTGGCACTGCCTCATTCTAAAGAAACGGACCGCATCGTAGATGCTCGTGTGTTGTCTCTTATGAAAGAGGACGCTATGATTGTAGATGTCTCTCGGGCCGGGCTCATCGACCACGAAGCCCTGGCGGAACGGGTGAAACATTTCCCCCATTTCCATGTGGCCATGGATGTGTGGTGGGGCGAGCATGACCAGTACCCCAAGGACGGGGATCCCCTTTTGGCCTATCCGAACGTCATCGGCAGTGCCCACAATGCGGAAATGAATAGCCGCTGCAACGAAGAAGCCATACGGAATGCGCTGCAGAATATCCGTGATTTCCTGGATGGGAAACCGGTGAAGGGGTATATCCACAAAGAAGAATACCTCTGGAACGGGGGACTGGCTCTTGGGGGAGATGCGGAAGGACACTAAAAAGGCAGTTAGAAGTGAGAAGTTAGAAGTGAGAAGTGGTGGTGGCGGCGCAATATGTTAGGAAGCACTGCAGTATAATATTGGGTGACTGGTGACTGGTAGCTAGGGATTGGGAAGGGGTGCCTGTAGCGGTATTGGCATTAGCGGTTACCCTCTTCCTCTGGAAGGGGGGCAGGGGGGATAGCTCGCACTGGCGGTGTGAAATGATTTGTGGGGAAAGTGGTATTGGCGTCTGGAGATAGCGGAGAAGGGGTCTGAAGATTCTCTAGTTCATCGAATGTGCCTCTAGCCGAAGTCGTCATTTCGACCGATGGGATTTGTGCTGGATGATTCTACAGTGTAGTCCAGTTCTATGTTAGACAAAAGTGGAGAAATCTCAAAGCAGTAGCGGTACAGGTGACAACTGAACCTATCCCGTTACGGCTCCATTCAGTTGGATGGTATCTCGCTAGAAGTTTTGGATTTCTCCACTTCTGTCCAACATAGTACCGAACTACCCTATAGCGTCATTTCGCACAAATCCCGTCGGTCGAAATGACGCTATATTTTCATACCGTTGTCTACGTAACATCATATCCCGCTGGAGTGAAGTCTTATGAACCTATTATTGGTAATTTATATTATTTTTAAGGGGTATTGGGGCGCTTCCAAATTATGTGCGCCCCTTCCGCCACTACGCATTACGCACTTCGCACTACGCATTTTTTAGAGAGAGGATGAAATAACCATGTATCCTATAGCGGTCATTCTTATCATCCAGGAGGTGTTTTATGTCAGATATCCATACATTGCAAGACGGTCTATACGAGAAGGTCCTGTCTACTGATTTTGCCAAGAAGGTGGAAAGCGCTTTGGCGGCGAAGGAAATCTGGGCGGAGCGGGAAGAGGTGGATGCCCAGGAAGCGGTGGGATATCTGTCGGAGTATCTGGCGAAGTTGATTCGTATTTCCTTGAAGGACATCGCCGATCGGGACTTGGATGACGGGATGCAGCAAGAGGTGCAGTTAGCCAATCTATTGGTGCAGAAGTTGGTCACTCACATCCAGGATTTGGGGGATGACCACGAGGTGACGAAGGACCATTTCCTTTTGACATCTTTGGAGCACCAGCGGAATAAAATCGAGCCGCGGAAGTGGCAGCGGCCGGCTACGTCGCTGACGAAGTCTTTTTTATTTACCAATTCTCACAATGATGTGTCCATGGTGCATGAGCTGCAGAAGGAAATCGCTTCGTCGGACCGGATTGACATACTGATTTCCTTTATTCGCTTTTCTGGGCTGTCTCTTATTTTGCCCTATCTTCGAGACTTCACGTCTCGCGGCGGGCAGCTGCGGGTGGTGACCACCACGTACATGGGCGCCACGGACCCGAAGGCGATTCTGACTTTGTCGGAGCTGCCAAACACGGAGGTCCGTATTTCCTATAACGTGAAGGAAACTCGGCTCCATGCGAAATCCTATATGTTCCATCGAAATAGTGGCTACTCCACGGCCTACGTGGGGTCGTCCAATTTGTCCCACGCGGCCATTGCGGAGGGCATGGAGTGGAATATGAAGGTGACCCAGCAGGATTTGCCGAACATTATCGAGAAAATGGAAGCCACTTTTTCGACCTATTGGCATTCCGA
Organism: Dialister sp. UBA734; assembly: GCA_002297935.1. Lineage (GTDB taxonomy): Bacteria > Bacillota > Negativicutes > Veillonellales > Dialisteraceae > Dialister. Next base: position 3,352 of record DBLC01000135.1, on the reverse strand, counting down.
TGATTTTGTGCCTTTTGTACCGGCGGATATGGACACTTTGCGTGACGCCATTGACCGGGAGCGGGGACGGAAGGGGACCGCCGATGAAACGTCTTATTCGTTCACCATTTCGCCTTACCCGTACCAGCAGGCCATTTTGGATGCCCTTCGCACGGAGCGACTGGGGAAGGACCGGTGGCACAATTTGGTGGTGGCCGCCACGGGGACCGGAAAGACCGCGATTTCTGCCTTTGATTATCGGGAGTTTGCGAAAAGCCGGCCCGGAGAGACGAAGCTCCTTTTCATCGCCCATCGAGAGGAAATATTGAAACAGAGCCGGGATTGTTTCCGGCAAGTGTTGAAAAATCCCCAATTTGGCGATTTGGCGGTGGGGACCTATCGGGCCCATCAGCCGGAGCATCTCTTCATGTCCATCCAGACGTTTAACAGCCAGCGTTTCTGGGAAAAGGTGGACCCCACCTATTATGACATGATCATTGTGGACGAATTCCACCATGCGGCGGCCAGGTCCTACCAGCGGTTGCTTCAGTATTTCCATCCGAAAATCCTGCTGGGCCTGACGGCCACGCCGGAGCGTATGGATGGGGCGGATATTTTGAAATATTTCGGCGGCCACATTGCTGCGGAAATTCGACTGCCCGATGCCATCGAGCGGCGGCTTCTGTGTCCCTTCCATTATTTCGGCGTGGAAGACCCAATCAGTTTGAAGGACATCAAGTGGACCCACGGGCAGTACGATACGGAGGAATTGACCCGGGTGTATACCGCCGAGGGTACTTTGGCCAAGCAGCGTGCCCAGGCCATCGGGGCGGCGCTGGAGCGATACACCGCCGATTTGCGGGACGTGAAGGGCTTGGGATTCTGCGTGTCCAAGAAACACGCCCATTTCATGGCGGATTATTTCAATCAAATGGGCATTGCGTCCCAGGCGCTAGATGCGGATTCGCCTCATGACCTGCGGCGGGCGGTGCGGCAGCAGTTAGAACGGGGGGAGATTCATTTCATTTTCACTGTGGACCTGTTCAACGAAGGGGTGGACATCCCGTCTATCAATACGGTGCTGTTTCTGCGGCCCACCCAGAGCATGACCGTCTTTTTGCAGCAGCTGGGCCGCGGGCTACGGCTCTCTGAAGGGAAAGATTGTCTCACCGTGCTGGATTTCGTGGCCCAGGCGAACCGGAAATATGATTTCGCCAGCCGCTATGCTGCCCTTCTGGGGAAACACCAGGTGGTGATGAAGGCGGAAATCCAGCAGGGCTTCCCCCACGTGCCAAAGGGCTGCTCCATCCAGATGGAAGAAATGGCCCAGAAGTGGGTGCTGGAAAATATCAATAGCCGTCTCAGGAAAAATGAATACTATATCGAACTGGTGAAAGAATTGGCTAGTGCGACAGGCCACGTGCCCCACTTGGCCGAATTCTTTCAGGCTGCCGGGATGGATCCCCACAGTTTCTACAATGGCAATCACAGCTACGCCCGACTGCTGGCCGATGGGGGACTCATTTCGGATTTTCCTGTCACCGATGACGAATTGGCTCTCCGAAAAGCCTGGCCGCGGCTGCTTTCTATGGATTCGCCGAAGTGGATTTCCTTCATTCAGGATTGCTATGAAGAATTGCCATCTTCTCTGAATCGGTTGGAACAGAAATATCTTCGCATGTGGTCTATTACCTTATTTCCTGATGGGCAGTCCTATACGCCCCAAGATCCGGCGGAAGCGATTACTCGCTTTGCGAACCAGAAGGAATTGAAACAGGAAATCAAAGAACTTCTGGCGTACCAATACGACCAACTGAACCTGATTCCGGAGAAAGCCGATTTGCCCTATCCGTGCGGATTGGAAGTGTATTGCAATTACACCAGAGATCAGATTTTCTCCGCCTTGGGCCTGGCGAAACCGTCCAGCGTGCGAGAAGGGGTGAAATATTTGCATCCCGGAAATAGCGATATGGTGACCACCGACACCGATGTCTTCCTGGTGACTCTCAATAAGTCGGAAAAAGAATTTTCTGATACTACGCTGTACGAAGATTATTCCATCGATAAGCATTTATTCCACTGGCAGAGCCAAAGCACCACCACGCCGGAATCCAAGACCGGGCAGCGGTACATCCATCAAAGAGAAAAAGGCAATCAGGTGCTCCTTTTCGTCCGAGCTGCCAAAAAGGATGACTATAAAAATGCCATGGCCTTCACCTTCCTGGGCACCGCTCAAATCGTTTCCTGGCAAGGTTCCCAGCCTATGAGCATCCTGTATCGTCTGAATCATCCCATTCCGGCGAAATATATCGTGAAGACCGACACCAGCGGAGTATTGTAGCAGTGCGTAGTGAGGAGTGCGTAGTGCGGAGTGGTGGAAGGGGCGCATCAAATTATAAAGCGCCCCAATACCCCTTTATATAGTCTATACATGTCAATGATAGGTCCGTATCATGGTAGTGTAAAAAGCGGTCTTATCTTTAGCGTCATTTCGACCGGTCGTATTTGTGCTTGATGGTAGAGGAGTAATAAAACTGGATGTGTAGGAGAGTGGAGAAATCTCGCAGCACTAGCGGAAAGGGCTTTCTGTTTCAAATCGCAACGGTGAGAGGATCTCTCGAGCAAAGCGAGAGAAGCAGCTCTAACGAGCTGCCAGACTATGTGTCATCGAGCCCTTACCGCTGGTGCTGCGAGATTTCTCCACTCAGGGGCACATCTCATTTCACTTCTTTTGTGTCATTTTGCACAAATAGGATCGGTCGAAATGACGCTAATCTTTTATACCATATTCTTACCATCAGGACATTACCCACCGGTAGCGATGTCCTACGGACCTATCATTGGTATGTAATATCCAATGCAAATACAACCGGCCTCATGGCGAAAATATTATAACCACATTCGGAAATTTAAGAAAATTTTTCCAGAAAAAACGTGTAAAAAGTCCCCCTCTTTCCGATATTATTACCAGAAGGAACAAAATGAACCACCTTTCTGGATGAAATATTTCAAGAAAGAGCTGGAACAAAGGCTTTCCTTCTAATGGTACTTGTTGGAAAGGGGAGATAGGACTTCCCGCGGTGCTGAAACTTTTGAAATGACTTGGGCTTCTCTTTAGATTGAATCCATGGAGAAGAGGCGCCCAGGAAAGGACAGAAGGGACGGCAGATATCAGAAGTCCTATGTCCACTTTCCCTTGCCGAACCGGCCGGAGGCAAGAAGTACGTCAGGTGACTGGTAGACTGGTGACTGGTGACTAGGAAAAAATTCCAGTCACTAGTCACCAGTCACGAGTCACAAAAAATCAAATAGGTACAGTGACCGCTTTTCTAAGCACTTGCTATACGAGACTCTCTTGGACGACAAACCGTAG